>NZ_JBWVBR010000010.1:0-163597 GCF_056629255.1 Pseudoalteromonas sp. NFXS53
GCGACTTATCGACGACACAAATTTATACCCATGTAGCGAGCGAAAGGTTGAAATCGCTGCATCAAGAACATCATCCTCGTGCGTGATGGAATTTTTTTGAATTTATCCGGTCATACTGGGTAGCAACGAAATTTATGAGAACAGAATGAAAAAGTTAATTTTAGCTGCAGCAATGGCGTTATCTACAGGCGCAATGGCTGAGCAAGTGACTGCTCCTTTAGCTGACGCAGTAGAAACAACAGTAAGCCCAATTGAAACTCAGTTAAATAACTTAGGCTTAACAGTTAAAGCAATTCAAGACAGCCCAGTCGCTGGCTTAAGTACGGTTTTAACTGACAAAGGCGTATTTTACGTAAGCCCAGATGGTCGTTACCTGGTTCAAGGTACGATGATCGATGTTGAGAATCGTGAAAACTTAACTGAATCAGCTTTAAGTGGCGTACGCAAAGACGGCGTAACTGAGTACGAAGACTCAATGATCGTTTACAAAGCTGAAAACGAAAAGCATCAAATTACGGTATTCACCGACATTACGTGTGGTTACTGCCGTAAGTTACACCGTGAATTAGATGATTATCTAAATGCGGGTATCACGGTTAAGTACCTAGCATTCCCTCGTGGTGGCTTACGCGGTAAAGGTTACAAAGACTTAATGAATGTGTGGTGTGCTGAAGATGCTGCAAAAGCATTAACAGAGGCAAAAGCGGGTGAAGAAGTGGCAGAAGTTAAAAATTGTTCTGCACCTGTGGCTGAGCACTACCAGTTAGGTCAGAGCTTTGGCATTTCTGGTACGCCAGCAATCATTTTAGAAGATGGTTCGATTATTCCTGGTTACCAACCAGCAGCGGCATTGGCGCAAGCGCTAGACGGTAAGAAGTCATAAGCGATAAAATTCGCTATAATCACCGTATTCTTAAAAAGGCCTAAGGGCCTTTTTTTGTTGTCTGTTAAATTTCTGTTTAATACCAATCCTCTTAATTAAGTGATCTATTTTGAGGCAAGGAAAATTGTCGATAGCGAGGCGGAAATTTTGCTATTTAGTTGTTCTAAATAAGAAATTTTTAACGAAGCTAGCGTCAGTTTTAGTCCCTCAAAATGATTAAGTATTATTGAGGATTGGTATAATGTTGTAATACTCGCACTCTTAATTAACGTTTTTTGAGTGCAGGTATAAGGGTAAAAGAATAAATGCAAACCGTGATAGCAACACGTGAGCGCGTGGATGACAGTTATCTTCCTGCGCATCTTCATCCTGTAATTAAACAAATCTATGCAGCTCGCGGTGTAAGCGACCCTGTTGAGCTCGATAATCGTGCTAGCACCTTATTAAATTTCAACTTATTCAAAGATATGGATAAGGCCTGTGCTTTGTTAGTCGAAGCATTGCAAAAGCAAAGTAAAGTCTTAATCGTTGGTGACTTTGATGCTGATGGTGCAACCAGTACCTCGGTTCTGATGGAAGGGTTAGCATTATTTGGTTTCCAGCATGTCGATTATCTTGTGCCAGACCGCTTTAGTTTGGGTTATGGCTTAAGCCCTGCGCTGGCAGAGCAAATTGTTACCATCGCGCCAGATCTCGTGATCACCGTAGATAATGGTATTTCTTGTATCAGTGGTGTTGAGATTGTTAAAAATGCCGGTATTAAAGTACTTATTACAGATCATCACCTACAAGGTGAGCAACTGCCTAATGCCGATGCCATCGTCAACCCTAATCAGCATAGTTGTAACTTCCCTTCAAAAAGCATTGCGGGTGTGGGTGTGGCGTTTTACTTGCTGGTGGCGCTGCGTCACAGTCTTCGTGAGCTGCAATATTTTGTGACTCAACAACAGCCAGAGCCGAATTTAGCAGAGTTACTCGATATTGTTGCACTAGGCACCGTTGCTGACGTTGTGGCACTCGATGCCAATAACCGCACATTGGTTTATCAGGGCCTAGCACGGATTCGTAGTGGAAAAACGCGACCGGGGATCACCGCACTTATTGAAGTGGCAAAACGCAATGCTGCGCGTTTATCTGCCAGCGACTTTGGTTTTGCACTCGCGCCGCGCCTGAATGCTGCGGGTCGACTCGATGATATGAGTTTAGGTATCGCTTGTTTGTTATCGAAAGACATCAACCAAGCAAGACGCATTGCAGGCGAGCTTGATGCGCTTAACCATGAGCGCCGTGAGATTGAAGCGGGTATGCAGCAAGAAGCGCAAGCTGTGCTTGAGCGCTTGGTATCGGCACAACAAAGCGTGCCTGATGTTGTCTGTTTATATCAAGACGATTGGCACCAAGGGGTGATTGGTATTTTGGCGGGGCGCTTGAAAGAGCGTTATCACCGTCCGGCAATTATTTTTGCGCAAGGTGACGAGGGGGAAATAAAAGGCTCGTGTCGCTCTATCGAAGGCTTGCATATGCGCGACCTACTTGAGCAAATTAACACTCAGCACCCAGACCTAATTGCTAAGTTTGGTGGTCATGCCATGGCGGCAGGTTTAACCATTTTAGAGCGTGACTTTGAACGTTTTAAAACGGCGTTTACTAATGCTGCTAGTGCGATTTTGACCGAAGAGCATAAGCAAAGTGTGTTACTGACTGATGGCGAGTTGCCTGCGACCTGTTTCAATCTAGATTTTGCGCAACTACTTCAGCAAGCAGGGCCTTGGGGTCAGCAATTCCCTGAACCTGTATTTGAAGGCGTATTTGAACTCATTCAGCAGCGTATTGTCGGTGAAAAACACCTAAAATTGGTGCTAAAACACAGCTCAGGTCAGTTAGTTGATGCCATTGCTTTTAACATTGATGTAAAAGCTTGGCCAAATACAGCTGCACAATATGCCAAATTGGCGTATCAGCTCGATATAAATGAGTTTAGAGGCAAGTTCTCACTGCAATTATTAGTGCGAGAAATTCAAGCACAACCCGCATAAATCCATTTATAGGGCACAGATTGTCTGTTATCATGGCGCGTTTAAAAATCACGCGCCTTTCTTATGGGCTGGAAAAGCATTCAGCTATTTATTTTATTCGCGTGACACGTTAATTTTTTTGGAGTAGTGAGCATGTTTGAAGTGAATCCTGTGATTAACCAAATCAAGGAAATTCGCGAACGCACTGAGCTGCTTAGGGGGTATCTTTGACTACGCTCTAAAACAAGAGCGCTTAGAAGAAGTAAACGCAGAGTTAGAAGACCCAGCAGTATGGAACGAGCCTGAAAAAGCGCAAGCATTAGGCCGTGAAAAGTCGAATCTAGAAGCAATTGTTGAAACCATTGATAACCTTGTTGGTGGTGCAGATGATGCAGAAGGCCTAGTAGAGCTAGCCGTTGAAGCCGAAGACGAAGAAACCTTTGAAGAAGCACAAGCTGAAGTAGAAGGTCTAGTGGGTCAATTAGAAAAGCTAGAGTTCCGTCGTATGTTCTCTGGTGAACAAGATGCTAACGATGCCTACATTGACTTACAGTCAGGTTCGGGCGGTACTGAAGCGCAAGACTGGTGTAACATGCTGTTGCGTATGTACTTACGCTGGGCTGAAGCCAAAGGCTTTAAAGTTGAAATCGTTGAAGCGACCGATGGTGATGTTGCCGGTATTAAAGGCGCAACCGTGCGTGTATCTGGTGAATATGCTTACGGCTGGTTACGTACAGAAACAGGCGTACACCGCTTAGTGCGTAAGAGCCCATTCGATTCAACAGGTCGTCGTCATACTTCATTTGCGTCTGCGTTTATTTACCCAGAAATTGACGACAACATCGAAATTGATATTAACCCAGCTGATTTACGTATCGACGTATATCGTGCATCGGGTGCCGGTGGTCAGCACGTTAACCGTACAGAATCTGCGGTACGTATTACCCACTTACCAACGAATACCGTTGTGCAGTGTCAGAATGACCGCTCACAACATAAAAACAAAGCGCAAGCAATGAAGCAGTTAAAAGCGAAATTGTTTGAACTTGAAATGAAAAAACAAAACGCCGAAAAGCAATCTCAAGAAGATGCTAAATCAGATATCGGTTGGGGTAGTCAAATTCGTTCATACGTATTAGATGACTCACGTATCAAAGATTTACGTACTGGCGTTGAAAACCGTAATACCCAAGCAGTATTAGACGGTGATTTAGACAAATTTATCGAAGCCAGCCTGAAATCAGGCCTTTAATCAACAAGCTAAACTAAGAGCTAAAAAATGACAGATCAAATCCAAGACGAAAATAAACTCATTGCTGAGCGTCGTGCTAAATTGGATACAATTCGTGAGAATTGTGATGCCAATGGCCACCCGAACACCTTCCGCCGTGAAGACTATACGGCTGATCTACAGGCTAAGTTTGGTGATAAATCGAAGGAAGAGCTTGTTGAGTTAGACCATCAGGTATCGGTTGCAGGTCGTATTCTTGCTAAACGCGGTCCTTTCCTTGTGTTACAAGACATGAAAGGTCGCATTCAAGCATATGCATCAAAAGACGTGCAAAAAACGCTTAAAGAAAAATATGGTCAACTAGATATCGGTGACATCATCGGTGTGTCTGGTCCACTTCATAAGTCAGGTAAAGGCGACCTTTACGTAGACATGGTAGAGTACGAGCTACTGACTAAGTCACTTCGTCCGTTACCAGAGAAGTTCCACGGCCTAACAGACCAAGAAGCTAAGTACCGTCAGCGTTATGTTGACCTGATCACCAACATGGACACGCGTGAAACATTCCGCATTCGTTCAAAAGTGATCGAAGGCATTCGTCGTTTCTTAGCTGAGCGTGACTTCATGGAAGTTGAAACGCCAATGCTTCAGGTTATTCCTGGTGGCGCAACGGCGCGTCCATTCGTGACGCACCACAACGCACTAGATATCGACATGTACCTACGTATCGCGCCTGAGCTTTACCTTAAGCGTCTAGTAGTAGGTGGTTTTGACCGTGTATTCGAAATCAACCGTAACTTCCGTAACGAAGGTCTTTCAACGCGTCACAACCCAGAATTCACTATGATCGAATTCTACCAAGCGTATGCTGACTACAACGACCTAATGAATTTAACTGAAGACATGTTACGTACTGTTGCACAAGATGTTCTTGGTACAACAACCGTGATTAACACAGTTAAAAATGCTGAAGGCGAAGTGGTTGAGACGATTGAATATGACTTCGGTAAGCAGTTCGAGCGTCTATCTATGGCTGATGCCATCATCAAGTATGGTCCTGACGCTGAAGAAATCGCGCATATCTTCAAAGATCCTGAAAACCACTTCGACGAGCTAGTCGCTTACGCGAAGAAAGTACACGTTAAGATCCCAGAAAAATGTGTATGGGGTGCTGGTAAGTTCTTATGTGAAATCTTCGAAGAAACTGCTGAGCACAAGCTAATTCAACCGACTTTCATCACTGAGTACCCGTGGGAAGTATCGCCACTTGCACGTCGTAACGATGAAAACCCATTCATCACTGACCGTTTCGAGTTCTTCGTTGGTGGTCGTGAGCTTGCAAATGGTTTCTCTGAGCTTAACGATGCACAAGATCAAGCTGAGCGTTTTGCGCGTCAGGTTGAAGAAAAAGATGCCGGTGATGATGAAGCAATGCACTTCGATGCTGACTACATTCAAGCGCTTGAGTATGGTTTACCACCAACAGCGGGTGAAGGTATTGGTATTGACCGTCTAGTGATGCTTTTCACTGACTCACCAACAATCAAAGACGTTATCTTGTTCCCGCACATGCGTCCTCAAGCTGACTAATCTCGATTGAGTTAATAGATAAGAGCCTTGGCAAATGCCGGGGCTTTTTTTTGCCTAAAAAAGCTATATTTAACAATTCGATATTTAAAAATAGGGGTAAGAAATTTAGATGGATAAAGAAAAGAGATTCAGAAATAAAGGTAAGACTTCCCCGGCTTCGCGGATGCTGATGTCAGCCCTTGAACCCTAAGGTTCAAGGCGGAGTGTAACAGCTCACCGTAGGCTTCTCGGTACATGCCAAGCTTGCGCAATAGTAAGCAAACTACACCCCTAGATAAAGTTTATCGGCTCAGGGACTTAATCTGCTGTCCTACGAGCTAGGGAATTAAGTTCAGTATATAAGACTTGCAGCAGAGGTAAACCATAAATCAAAAAATATCAGTTCAACTGCTGGCAAATTAAACGCCATTGCCGACATAACCGACAACTGTTCATAATTGAAGCCCTTTAAAGACAATTGTTTGGAGTTGCTATACTGTGAGTGTTAGCATTGATAGCAATTAAATTAAGACATACTTTTTAAATGGAGTGTGTTCTTATAATGAAGATTCTTTGACGAGCATTAGCAATGACAGAAATGACCGATTACACACAAGCACAACTGCTGCTTGAAAAGCATGATATTTTCGTATCGCCTTCAGAAGCACACGGCACCATCAGTGGTTTGCTGGCTTGTGGCTTAAACATTGATGAAAAAGACTACTTAATCATGTTAAGTGACGTGTTTAACGACGGACAAAGTTTCTCCAACGAATTAAAAGGGCTATTTGGCCAAATGTTCACGCATGTTATGTCATGCTTCAACAGCGAAGAACCAAACTTTGAGCTGTATTTGCCAAATGAAGACGAAACCCTACTAGATAAAGCCAATGCGCTAGTGGCATGGGTGTCGGGCTTTTTATTGGGCTTTGGCTTAAAGCAAAAAGACTATGGCAAGCTGTCGGTTGATGTAAAAGAAGTGATCAACGATTTTAGTGAAATCACTAAACTCGACACTGATTTCGGTGAAGAAGAAGAAGACCAACAAGCTTTCCACGAGATAGTTGAATATATCCGTGTTTCAGCGCTGTTATGTTTTGCTGAAATGGGCAGAGAAACTGTTACTCCATCAAAGACGTTACACTAATGATCAGCATTCAAGAATTTGTTCAGCGCAGAAGCAAATTACTTGCGCAACTCGACAACCACAGCGTAGCGATTATTCCTGCTGCGGTTGAGATCACCCGCAGTCGCGATACCGAATTCCCGTTTCGCCAAGACAGTGACTTTTTCTACCTGACAGGCTTTAAAGAGCCAGATGCCGTTTTAGTCTTATCAAAAGACAAGCAAGGTGAAGGCAAAAGCACGTTATTCTGTCGTAACAAGGATAAAACTGCCGAGATTTGGCACGGCCGCCGAGTGGGCTATGAAAGCGCCAAATCTGATTATCAGTTTGATGAAACTTACCCGTTGAGTGAGTTAGACGATGAGCTACTGCAATTGGTAAATGGCAATCGCACTTTATTTTATACGCAAGGTACTTACAGTGCGTTTGATGACAAGGTATGGGCTTTATTAAATACCCTGCGCGGCGCACCAAAAAAAGGCTATCGCGCGCCGGAGATAATCAAAGATACACGACCGCTTATTCACGAAATGCGTTTGTTTAAATCAGACGCCGAAATTGCCGTGATGCGTAAAGCGGGTCAAATTAGCGCTGAAGGTCATGTGCGAGCAATGCAGTTTGCCAAGCCTGATGCCACAGAATATCAACTAGAAGCCGAGCTTCATCATCATTATGCAATGAATGGCGCACGCTACCCGGCGTATGGCACCATTGTCGGCTCAGGCAATAATGCCAATATTCTGCATTACACAGAAAACAGCGATACCTTAAAAGCTGGCGACTTAGTGTTGATTGACTCAGGGTGTGAGCTTGAAGGTTATGCCGCTGATATCACGCGAACTTTCCCTGTGTCTGGTAAATTCAGTGAGCCACAAAAGACCATTTATGAGCTGGTATTAAAAGCCCAAGCGGCGGCATTTGAGCATGTGAAGCCGGGCGGTACTTTGGTTGCTGCTAATAAAGCGGTGATGACAGTAATGACCCAAGGTTTGATCGAGCTCGGTATTTTATCTGGCGAGTTAGATACACTTGTTGAAAAACAAGCATGCAAAGCGTTCTATATGCATGGTTTAGGTCACTGGTTAGGCCTTGACGTGCACGATGTGGGCGAGTACAAGCTCGATGAAGCCGACCGTCCATTTGCACCGGGTATGGTGTTGACCATAGAGCCAGGTTTGTACTTCGATGAAGATGCGCAAGTGCCAGAGCAATATAAAGGCATCGGCATTCGTATTGAAGACGACCTATTGGTAACTGAAAATGGTCACGAAAATCTGACCCAAGACGTGCCGAAAACCGTAGCAGAAATAGAAGCGTTAATGCAGCAGTAGGAGAATGCGTTGCAGCACTTTGATGTTGTGATTGTAGGCGGCGGTATGGCAGGGGCCACCGCTGCTTTGGCAATCAAAAAGACCAGCCCAACTTTGCAAGTTGCCGTGATTGAGGCATTTGCACCAAAAAGCCAAACACATCCCAGTTTTGACGACCGCTCAATTGCCTTGGCTGATCAGTCTGTGCAGTATTTAAAGCAGTTTAACTTGTTTAATGCCGACTGGCCGTTTGCCGAAGCCATTAAGCAAGTGCACGTGTCTGATAGAGGTCACTTTGGTAAAACCTCACTGCACCATCAAGACTATAAAACGAATGCCCTTGGTTATGTGGTGGAAGTGAACCCATTTGGTGCTTATTTACACCAACAGCTAGCTAAAACTGACATTCAACTATACTGCCCAGCGACCATTAATGAATTAAAGCAAACCCAATCTAGTGTTGAGCTGACCTTAAACGACGAAACCCAGTTAAGTGGAAAGCTGTTGGTTGTTGCCGATGGCGCACAATCCCCCACGCGCAAACAGCTAAACATTGGTTTTGATAGTTTGGCTTATGAGCAAGGGGCACTAATCGCCAATATCGAAGTTGAAGGTGGTCATAGCGGTCAAGCGTTTGAACGTTTTACCGAGCATGGGCCAATGGCACTGCTGCCTATGACACAAAACCGCTACTCGCTGGTTTGGTGTATGCCTAACGCACACCTTGAGCATTATAAAACGCTTGAACCTGAAGTCTTTATTTCAGAGCTGCAAACTGCCTTTGGCTATCGCGCTGGGGTATTTAAACAGGTTGGTATGCGCGCACAATATCCGCTGGTACTAGGTCGAGTCGAGCAGCTCGTTCATCACCGTAGCGTATTAATAGGTAATGCAGCACACGCTATTCACCCAATAGCTGGGCAAGGTTTTAATTTGGGTTTAAGAGACATTCAAGCCTTGGTTGAGCTGATTGCATCAGAGCAACATGCTTTGGGTGAACATGCCTTCACACAAGCTTATAACCGTGCGCGCGCACAAGACATCAAAACGGTGATGACACTGACCGATGCGCTTGTTCGACTATTCTCAAATTCTTCTCGTTTAATGGCACTCGGTCGCAGTTGCGGTCTGCTTGCCATGTCACTGTCTGAAAATTTAAAAGCACCGTTAGCCAAACAACTAATGGGTCATGTTATTAAAGGAAAAAGCTGATGCAACAAGCGCAAGTATGTATTGTCGGTGGTGGCTGTGTAGGCCTTACTTTGGCGTTAGGTCTGGCGAAAAATAACATTAGCGTGCACGTGATTGATGCGGGCAGTGAACCTGCGCCACTTACTGAGCAATTTGCTAATCGTGTGAGTGCTATCAGTCTTGCCAGCCAAACGTTATTTACTGAGCTAGGTGCATGGGATGATATTTTAGCGCAGCGAACTTGTGCCTATACGCATATGGATGTCAGAGACAAAGATAGTTTTGGCAAAATCGCCTTTAACAGTACCGAGCTAGATTTACCTGAGCTTGGCCACATCATTGAAAATGATGCCATTCGTTATGCGCTGTTTCAGCAGTTAAAACAGTATTCATCTGCAACGCTTAGCTTTAATACCCGCTATCAAAGTATTCATCAAACCGACACTGACGTGTTAATCACCTTAGAGTCAGGTATGCCAGTTATGGCTAAGCTATTAGTTGCAGCAGATGGGGCAAATTCGGGCATTCGTACTCAGTTCAAGATGCCCATTACGTTTTGGGACTACGACCACCACGCCATCGTCGCAACGGTTAAGACGCAAGAGACACACAGCCACACTGCAAGACAAGTATTTTTACCAACCGGCCCTTTGGCGTTTTTACCGCTGAGTGATGAACGTAGTCAATCAATCGTGTGGTCAACCTCACCTGAACAAGCACAGCATTTGATGTCATTAGATAAGGCTGAGTTCAATAAAGCATTGAATGTTGCCATCGACGGACAGTGCGGTTTATGTGAAGTACAAGACGACCGCGCGGTATTCCCGCTGAAAATGCGTTACGCTCAACAGTGGGTAAACGGCAAGATTGCATTGATGGGTGATGCGGCACACACCATCCATCCGCTGGCAGGGTTAGGTATGAACCTAGGTCTTAAAGATGCAGCGCTTTTAATTAAACTACTCACCGACAGCAAGCAAGAATTTGCCAGTACCCGCGTGCTGCGTGAATACGAGCGTGCCCGTAAACTCGATGCGCAAAAGCACATAGCCATGATGCAAGGTTTAAAAGAGTTGTTTGAAGGTGATAACCCGCTGAAGAAACTGATCCGTGGTGTTGGTTTGAGTATGGTTGATAACCTAGGGCCGATTAAAACCCTGTTTGCCAAAGAGGCTGTTGGGAAAGGTAGTGCAAAATAGACCTACGAAGTAGGTTATTTTTGCGCAAGGTGAAGTGAGCCATTTTAGCCGCCGCAGAGTTGAACTCTAGCGAAGCAAAGTTACTTTTGCGCAAGGGCGACGGGTGACCGAAACGAAGTTTCGCAGCGCGAGGAGGTGAGGGTATGGATACCCGATGGGCGTAGCTACATGGATGTAAAACAACACCAATATGAATTTCAAAATTAATCTGCGCGGGGTAAACCCACGCCTACAAAGCAAGCCTTTACACCCTGTAGGCGCTGAATTTATGTCGCGCTTTTAGAATTATCTTGATAACTCGCAACTCGCAACTCGCAACTCGCAACTCGCAACTCGCAAACTATTGTACGCTTACCGCTTACCGCTTACCCCAATCTCAACTCAATAAACTCCGCCAGCTTATCAACGGCATGCACAGACTCGGGTGAATTTTTTACCAAGCAAATACCAATTTGGCCGAGTTCGGGTAGGTGAGGGGTATGTGATTGATAATTTAAGTCGCTTGGCACGGTGCTTTTAGCAAGCACGGTGACGCCTAGGTCTTCTTTAATCGCGGCGATAAGACCGGTTAAGTCGGCGTTGCTGTAGACAATACGGTATTTTAATCCGGCTTGCTGTAGGGCTTCGATGGCGCGGCGGCGGTAGATACAGCCCTCAGGTGCGGTGACCAAAGTCACTATATCGTTCTTTGCGAGGTTTAAATTACCAACCCACACCAGCTGGTCTTGCATAAAAACGGGGAACTGTTCTGAATTAAGCTCTTCATTCAATGCCAACACTAAATCGAATTGATCTTGGCGCGAAACAGACAACAGGTGTTTGCTCAAACGTGATTTCACTTCGAGGGCCACATCAGGGTAAAGAGAAACGAAGTCGCCAATAATAGACGGCAGAATACGGGCTGCAAATTCGCTCGGAATACCTAGGCGCACTTTACCGGTCACACTCTCGGAGGTGAACTGCTGTAAGATGGCGTCGTTTTGTTGTAGCATTTGTTTAGCCAGCGGCAGCAAAAGCTCGCCATATTGATTGATAACTTGCCTTTGGCCTTGTTTTTTAAACAGTCGACAGCCGAGCATTTCTTCGAGTCGTTTGATTTGTAATGACACCGCAGGTTGCGATAATCCCAGTAGTTCACCGGCCTTGGCAAAGCCACCTAATTCAACCACAGTAACAAATGTGCGTAAGCCGTCGTTCGATAAGTTCTTCATATTTAAAAAATCAATTTATAAAACCAAGTTACATAAGCATTATTTATCAATGTATAAATAAATACAATTTGTTGTTGCTCAAATGCACTCATATACTGCACAAATTAAAGTTTTATTAAGGTGTGGTTATGACATTTTCAGCCAGTATGTTTGCAAAACATCGTCAAGGCACAGCGCCTGCGCTAAACACATTAGCGTTAGAAAGCGCACAATTGGTCTTAGACTTCAGTGGCTTCGAAACCACACCATTTTTAAACCAAGTTTTAGGTATTAATCTAAATAAACTATTAGCACCGGGTTTAGGCATTAAAGGCCAACTGGCATCGGGTGCGGCATTTACGGTTTATTACTTCAGTGAAACGGCTTACCGCTTTGTGATTGAACAAAGCCACGCAGATGAGCTACAAAACTTGGTTGAAGCCCACCACAGTGATTACGACATTGAGCTGGTGGCGCGCAAAGATTTAAGCATGAGCACATTAAGCGGTGAGCAAGCGTTTGATACCATTATCAAACAGTTTGGTTTAACACCGGGTCTGCGTTTATCAGACGAGCAAGTGTGCTACGGCCGTCAAAGTGGTGAAGTGTTCGTCACTTCATTACTTGCAGACGACTTGCAGCAGTATCAGTTGATTGCCCAAACAGACACTCTTAATAAGTGGCATCAACAGTTGCAAGAACAAGGCTTTAGCCTAAACTAGATTTCAAATAAAATTTGCTAAGGCACTCAATACGGGTGCCTTAGCTGTTATTGCATTAACCCCGCCTCGAAGAGGCAATCTTGTAGCCATACACTACAAGGTCAGTAATTAGTGAAGGAATGATATGACTTCTAAAACTGTACTACACGCTAAGCACGTAGAAGCTGGCGCAAAAATGGTTGACTTCCACGGTTGGGAAATGCCAATCAACTATGGTTCACAAATCGAAGAGCACAACGCAGTACGTACTGATGCAGGTATGTTCGACGTATCTCACATGACGATTGTGGACGTTAAAGGCGCAGACGCAAAAGCATTCTTACGTAAGCTTGTAGCGAACGATGTAGCTAAGCTAGAAGTACCTGGTAAAGCACTTTACACAGGCATGTTAAATGAAGAAGGTGGCGTAATTGACGACCTTATCATCTACTTCTTCTCTGACACTGAATACCGCCTAGTTGTTAACTCAGCAACGCGTGAAAAAGATTTAGCGCACATTGCTAAAGTAGCGACTGATTTCGCAGTAGAAATCACTGAGCGCCCTGAATTTGCGATGATCGCAGTACAAGGTCCTAACGCAAAAGAAAAAACAGCTAAAGTACTTGATGACGCGCAAAACGCTGCAGTTGAAGGTATGAAACCATTCTTCGGTGTACAAGCGGGCAATCTATTCATTGCAACGACTGGTTACACAGGCGAAGCAGGCTACGAAATCGTTGTACACAACGATGATGCAGCTGACCTTTGGCAAAAATTATTAGACGCAGGCGTAGCGCCGGCTGGCCTTGGCGCACGTGATACGCTACGTTTAGAAGCGGGCATGAACCTATACGGTTCAGATATGGATGAAACTGTATCTCCACTTGCTGCAAACATGGCTTGGACGATTGCATGGGAACCTGAAGATCGTGACTTCATCGGTCGTGAAGCGGTTGCTAAGCAACGTGCTGAAAAGAGCACACATAAGCTAGTTGGTCTAGTACTTGAAAGCAAAGGTGTTCTACGTGGTGGCTCTAAAGTTGTCGTAGAAGGTGGCGAAGGTATCATTACTTCTGGTACATTCTCTCCGACATTAGGCTTTAGTGTTGCACTAGCGCGTGTTCCTCGCTCAACGGGCGAAACAGCGCAAGTAGAAATGCGTAAAAAGTTAGTTGACGTTAAAGTAGTGAAGCCTTGCTTCGTACGTAACGGCAAGTCAGTTATTTAATATTAATAAGGGCGAACCATCGCCCAGTTATTACACCGAACCAAAGGAACAAAAAGATGAGCAACATTCCTAGCGAGTTAAAATACGCGTCTTCACACGAGTGGGTTCGCGCTGAAGGCGACGGCGTTTACACTGTAGGTATCACAGAGCACGCACAAGAGCTTCTAGGCGACATGGTATTCGTTGAATTACCAGAAGTTGGTGACGAAGTTGACGCTGGCGAAGACTGTGCAGTAGCAGAGTCTGTAAAAGCAGCATCTGACATCTACGCACCTATCACTGGTGAAGTTGTAGCAATCAACGAAGACCTTGAAGATTCACCTGAAAACGTTAACAACGACGCATACGGTGACGGTTGGTTGTTCAAAGTCAAAGCGTCTGACGAGTCAGAGCTTGCGAACCTTCTTGACGCTGAAGGTTACGAAAACGTAATCGACGAAGACTAATTACTTCGTTGATCACAAAAGCCCCTTGTGGGGCTTTTGTTGTTTTAAACTTTTATAGTTTAATTTTAAAAAAGGTCCGTACTAAACCATACAGAGTACAGAACTTTTTTATCAACTTAGCGATAAGTTGATAAAGCTGAAGCCAGAGCAGTACCCGCAGCAGGAATCAGCACTAACCCCCTAAATTTTTTGGATCATAGGAATCTAGACTAATGTCAAACGCTAAATCTCTTGAGCAATTAGAGCAAAAGCAAGATTTTATCCGCCGCCATATTGGCCCTACACCGGCACAAGTGAGCGACATGCTATCGGCACTTAACGTATCGAGCGTTGAAGAGCTAATCACGCAAACAGTACCAGCTGGTATTCGTTTAGAGCAGGGTTTAGCAGTGGGTGAGAGCCGCACAGAAGTTGAAGCACTAAGCTACCTAAAGTCTGTTGCTAGCCAAAATAAAATCTTCAAATCTTACATCGGTCAGGGCTACCACCCAACACACGTACCGAATGTAATTTTACGTAACGTATTAGAAAATCCAGGTTGGTACACAGCATATACGCCATACCAGCCTGAGATCGCTCAAGGTCGTTTAGAGTCACTATTAAACTTCCAAACGTTGACGATTGACATCACAGGTCTAGACCTAGCATCTGCATCTCTACTAGATGAATCAACTGCAGCAGCAGAAGCAATGGCCCTTGCTAAGCGCGTATCTAAAGCGAAAAAAGCAAACATCTTCTTCATCGCTGACGACGTTCACACACAAACAATCGACGTTGTAACAACACGTGCAGAGCAGTTTGGTTTCGAAGTGCTAGTAGGTCCTGCGGCAGATGCAGCTAACCATGACATTTTCGGTGCTTTATTCCAGTACCCAACAACATCAGGTGAAGTGGTAAACATCACTGACCTAATCGCACAAGTACAAGATAAAAAAGCGATTGCCTGTGTTGCAGCTGACATCATGAGCTTAATGCTACTTAAAGCACCAGGTAAACTAGGCGCTGACGTAGTACTTGGTTCTGCACAGCGTTTTGGTGTACCTATGGGTTACGGTGGTCCACACGCGGCATTCTTCGCAACACGCGACAAGTACAAGCGTTCACTACCAGGTCGTATCATTGGTGTATCTAAAGACCGTTTAGGTAACGACGCACTTCGTATGGCGATGCAGACTCGTGAGCAGCACATCCGTCGTGAAAAAGCGAACTCAAACATCTGTACAGCGCAGGTACTACTTGCGAACATGGCTGCGTTCTACGCGGTTTACCACGGTCCACAAGGCCTTAAGACAATTGCACAGCGCATTAACCGTTTCGCAAGCATCTTAGCGACAGGTCTTAAAGCCAAAGGTGTAAGCCTTAAGCACGACACTTGGTTCGACACAATTACAGTTGTAGCTGACAACAAAGAAGAGATCGTTGCACGCGCAATCGCGGCAGAGACTAACTTTGCAACGAACCACGCGGGTGAGTTCTCAGTATCTGTGAACGAAACAACAACACGTGCTGACGTACTAGCACTATTCGACATCATCCTAGGTGAAGGCCACGGTCTTGACGTTGCAGCACTTGACGCACAAGTATCTGCAGACGACATCACAGGTATTCCTGCAAGCCTAGTTCGTGACGACGAAATCTTAACGCACCCTAACTTCAACTCGTACCACAGCGAGACTGAAATGCTGCGTTATATCAAGCGTCTTGAAAACAAAGATTTAGCGCTTAACCACTCAATGATCTCGCTAGGTTCATGTACCATGAAACTAAACGCTACAGCTGAGATGATCCCAGTAACTTGGCCTGAATTTGCAGAGCTTCACCCGTTCTGCCCACTAGACCAAGCGCAAGGTTACCAAACAATGATTGGTGAGCTTCACGACTGGTTAGTAGACATCACAGGTTACGACGCTGTATCTATGCAGCCTAACTCAGGTGCACAAGGTGAATACGCAGGTCTTATCGCGATTCGTAAATACCACGAGTCACGTGGCGAAGGTCACCGTAACGTCTGTTTGATCCCAAGCTCAGCGCACGGTACTAACCCTGCATCTGCGCAAATGGCAAGCATGAAAGTTGTGGTCGTTGCCTGTGATAACGACGGTAACATCGACATGGCTGACCTTAAAGCGAAAGCTGAAGAAGTGTCAGAGAACCTATCTTGTATCATGGTTACTTACCCATCTACACACGGTGTATACGAAGAGTCTATCCGTGAAGTATGTGAGATTGTTCACCAGCACGGCGGCCAAGTGTACATGGACGGCGCGAACATGAACGCGCAAGTAGGTGTAACTAGCCCAGGTTCAATCGGTTCAGACGTATCGCACTTAAACCTACACAAAACATTCTGTATCCCACACGGTGGCGGTGGCCCAGGTGTTGGTCCTATCGGTGTTAAATCGCACCTAGCGCCATTCATGCCTAACCACAGCGTTATCAACGTACCGGGTACAACTGAAGGCAACGGTGCAGTATCTGCAGCGCCTTACGGTTCAGCAGCTATCTTACCTATCTCTTGGGCATACATCACAATGATGGGCTCAGAAGGCCTTAAGCAAGCGACTGAAATGGCTATCGTGAATGCAAACTATCTAACTGAGAAGTTAAGCGAGCACTACCCAATTCTTTACCGTGGTCAAAACAACCGTGTTGCACACGAATGTATCGTTGACTTACGCCCTATTAAAGAAGAGACGGGGATTTCAGAAATGGATATTGCTAAGCGTCTTCAAGACTATGGCTTCCATTCACCAACTATGTCGTTCCCAGTAGCGGGTACTTTAATGATCGAGCCAACTGAGTCTGAGTCTAAGGTTGAAATTGACCGCTTCATCGAAGCAATGGTGTCGATTAAAGCTGAAGTTAACAAGATTGCTTCTGGCGAATGGTCTATTGAAAACAACCCACTCGTATTTGCACCGCACACGCAAGCTGATGTACTAAGTGGCGACTGGGACCGTGCATATGACCGTTTCTACGCTGCATTCCCAGTGAAATCTGTAGCGAAAGATAAGTTCTGGCCAACAGTTACACGTATCGACGACGTACTAGGTGACCGTAACCTTATCTGTTCTTGCCCTGCAGTTGAGACATATGCAGAGTAATTGAGCGTAGGTCGTGCTTTAGCGCGACAATGATTTTAAAAACCGCCTTAAGCAATTAAGGCGGTTTTTTTGTGGGCGTAGATCGTCATTTATGGTGGGATTCTAATACCTGTAGGTCGTGCTTTAGCGCGACAAGCTAACAACATTGTCGCCGTAAACGACGACCTACAAGCGAATAAAACACCTCGGTAGCAGCGATTTCATGCCGCAATTTGTTATCGCCTGTTGGTCGTGCTTTAGCGCGACAATCCAACAACATTGTCGCTATAAACGACGACCTACAAGAGAATAAAATACTTCGGTATCAGCGGCTTTATGCCGCGAATTGTTATCGCTTGTAGGCCGTGCTTTAGCGCGACAAGCTAACAACATTGTCGCCGTAAACGACGACCTACAAGAGAATAAAACACCTCGGTAGCAGCGGCTTTATGCCGCGATTTGATATCGCCTGTAGGTCGTGTTTTAGCGCGACAGGTTTAAAATTATCCTTCAATTTAACCCTTTGTCGCGTTGGCGACGGCAACCAAAGGGCGGCTGCCGCCGACCGCCCCTTGGAACCCCACGGCGCCCCTCTATCACGCTTGATCTTCAAAACGCAATTGATGTGAACGTAAACGCCACGAAGGCACATCCATGTGCCAGCGTGGCTTGACTCGCATCCATGCGAGCGCATTACTCATCAATTGCTTATTTTCAGGCGTGATAGAAGGGAGAAGGGAGTTGTCTGTTGGTTTTGTGTTTAGGTTTGCACAATGCAAGACCTGACCCTGCGAATTTATAATTCTTTACTCATTGATATATAAGAATCTGTCCTTGAAGTGTTTTTCGATATGGAATATATTAATAAGGCTTGAGTGTTCCACTCGATTGTTGCAGCCAGGAAAATATAATTTAGACAATGCTTCAGAATGTAATTTTGAGGCGATCCATTTTGGATCTCTGCTGGAAAGGTCCACCGTCGCCGAGTCATAACCACAATAGCCTGACTTCGTCAGATCTATTGAGTTATTAACTCAACGGTTGCTCCTTCGTCGCAAGGATGTACTGACTTGATGAATACAAGCTGTAGTCTTTAATTATACTGGTGAAAGCAAATTGTATTCATCCGATGCGAGAGCATCTAAGGGGGTTACCCTAAGTCAGCTCCATTCCTAAAATGGACACGGAAATGCTAGTTAAATATAAAAACCCACCAATTAATACCAAACTAAAATTAGCTCAAACTCTCTCAATTAGTGAGTCAGAATTAGAATCTCTTTTGTCCACTCCTGATACAGACAGATATTCTGATCCTAAAAAGCCTGCTTTTAAGAAAGATGGTACAAAACGCAAAATTAAAAGTCCTAATAGAGACTTTAGAAGAATACAAGGTCGAATTAATAATAGGATTTTTTTAGATGGTATAATTTGGCCGTCATATTTATTTGGTTCAATTCCTGCGGAATTTGCTAAGCGTGATACAGACTATATTGCGTGTGCGTTAAAACATTGCAGAGCTAAAAGTATCTTGAAAATAGATATTTCGAACTTTTTTGACAACATATCTGAGTACAATCAAAGGGGTCAGAGTCGTTGATTTTGGGTTTTGACTCCACTTATGTTTGAGCAGCTATACTGATATAACGATAAACTAATGGACTAGTTAAGTTATGGCACGTCTTCCTCGATTAAATCTTCCTAACGTACCTCAGCATATTGTTCAGCGTGGCAACAATCGGCAAGTGACTTTTGTAGAACCAGATGACTATGTTGTTTATTTAGAAAAACTAAAGTACTACGCCAAAGAATATGAAGTAAAAGTACATGCGTTTGTACTGATGACTAATCATGTTCATTTATTGGCAACGCCAACAACAAGCAATGGTGTTAGCAAGCTTATGCAGTCTTTAGGGCGTTACTATGTTCGCTATTTTAATCAAACCTATAAACGCACGGGCACATTATGGGAAGGGAGATTTAAATCAACATTAGTTGATAGTGACAATTATTTTTTAATTGTGAGTCGTTACATTGAGCTGAACCCTGTTAGAGCAGGCATGGTCGCACATCCTGCTGAGTATACTTGGTCAAGTTATCAGCATAATGGGACGGGGAAAGTGATTGAGCTTATAACTGAACATGACTTATATACACGGTTGGGTACGAACCTAGAGAATAGGCAAGCACAATACCGCGCATTGTTCGAAAGAGATATTCCGCCATATACGCTAGAGGAAATAAAAACAGCAACCGATAAAATGTGGGTACTTGGCAATGAACAATTCAAACAACAAGTTGAGGAAATGTCGGGTAGGAGAGCCTCACCTTTGGCAAAAGGAGGAGATAGAAAATCAGAGGCGTTCTTGAAGTCGAAATAACAAGTCAATGACTCTGAACTCATTGAACCTGTATTTGCTTCTAAAAGCGTCTGAGTGGGCTTTAACACCCCCTTTTCGATTACCCCAAATTTTAAGTTAATTCCACCGAGTGTTCTAAGCCTAACTTCGTTACTTTCAGTACTCAATTTAATGTTGATCTATGAGTACAGTCCAATGAATTCAAATCCTATGTCACAACAATATAATGGCTTGGAAGCTCAGCCATCTGACGATTTACAAAAGCTCAATCTACCGGCTGCACTGACCAGTTTGATCCGTGAGCAAAACAATGGCGGAGATTATTGGCTACTGCAAAATTTGATTGACGACGATGAGTAAAATGAGCAGAAGGAGAGCTACGAGATGAGATTATTTATTTTTAACAATGGCAAGTTAAAACATGTGCTTAGTCAAACTTATGAAGAGCAAGATACCTTATATAAGGTGTTTGAAAGAGACTTGGAGAAGTTAGTCAAAGATCCAGACGGGGTGGCTACTGAGCGAAGAGAGGGTTTATGGGCTCCAGCATTACTCAGTTGTAAAAACATGAAATTCGATAAATCAAAAAGTAATTTCAGAGATTGGGATAAGAAAAATCAACAAACTCAGGGCGGAGTCGATTCAAAGTATAACAACGCACCAAATGCGTTTGACTTTTATCTTGATAGAGGCACAGGTTGGATAGGGCTTGCTAAAAACTATTCCATCATCAATGAAATTAACAATAGCGGAGAAATTAAAGGTAAAAAAGAGTCGTTAACAAGCGACGTAGGTTATCCATGGAATAACTATAGAAAATCTAAGCTTTGGGGGTTATTTAGCACCGAGGGCTTCAGTGAAGAAATAGCTAAACTGGAAAAAGGCGGTAAATCAATTATCCCCCCTTCTGTGGGTGGCTTTTATACCGAAGACTCAGCTATGACTAAAAATAACTTTGAAATGATGCTTTGTGTTACCAACAAGCTAGCAGCAACAATTAAAGCCGTCGTAAATGTGGAGTGGCCTGCAGTCGCTTACGATAATGCAGTATTCGCTTTATACTCTATGGATAGAAGTTCAAATGCTAGCAATAATGCAAAGCTCGCCTATGAAGGGTTAATTAAAAACTTATCTGATCATAATGGCGACTTTGGCAGCCCCCAAAAAAAAGAGAGTATTGGTAAAACCCGTTACTTAGATAAACTAAAAGCAGTTGAAAACTTATTGGTTGTCTCTTATCGACAGATGCGCATGATGACCAAAAGCTATCACTTTGATTCATCTAGTTTGGAGCTAGCGTGGTATCAAAAATTCTATAGCGGTATTTTATGGACTCTAGAAAGTCTATTAGGTGTCGTTGCGAGTATTGTAGGTTCGGTGTCTGCCTCTGGAGTGACGAAATTGGGCGCTGCTGGTGTTAATGTCGCTGGTGGAGCAGTGGGTAAAGAGTTGCTCAGCGCCATTGCATTATATGTGGGTGATGCAAGGCAAAAATATGAACGCGGCGGTCAGAAGCAAGACGTTAATATCGTATTAGATAAAATGATGGATACTTTACTCATCACCTACACCACCTTTGAGTTATTTTTGATGACTTGGGGTTTGGAAAAGCACATTGTTGGCGCAACCGAAGATAAAATGCAAAAGAAGCTCACCAAAGTTCGCTTATTGCTAGAAGCAAAAGTAAGAAATAAAACGCTGGATGAAAATGACCCGCTCCTTGCTCAATTACAATAGTTTTTGAACCTCACTAAACTTAACAAGGGCTAATTTAATTTCAGTGATATATAAGCTGCTTTTTCAAGCCGAGTTACTATAAACCTCGGCTTTTTACTTAACTATGCTTAAATATGATGTTGTTTAAGTATGAAATCAATGACTCTGACCCCATTGATTACTTCTTTGTCCCAAATATCTTATCACCCGCATCACCAAGGCCTGGTAAAATATAGCCTTGTTCATTGAGCTTTTCATCAACACTGGCGGTATAAAGTGTGACATCTGGGTGAGCCTCTTTAAGTGCTTGAATACCCTCAGGAGCTGCCACTAAAACCATGGCTTTAATCTCTTTTACGCCATGTTTTTTTAATAAATCTATGGTCGCGATCATTGAGCCTCCGGTTGCTAACATCGGGTCTACGACCAAGGCGACACGTTTATCTAAATCAGAAGTGAGTTTTTCAAAGTAGGGCACAGGCTCTAGGGTTTCTTCATCTCGATAAAGGCCAACCACAGAGACTCTGGCACACGGAATAATGGATAGCACCCCTTCATTTAAACCCAGTCCAGCCCTTAAGATCGGAACCAAGGTTAGTTTTTTACCTGCTAGTTGTTGTGTGGTTATATCACCTTGCCAAGAGACGGTTGTGGTATCTTCTAGCGGTAGGTCTCGTGTTGCTTCAAAGGTTAATAAACTGCCTATTTCAGATACTAATTCACGAAACGCTTTAACGCTAATATCGTGTGTTCGTAATAGTCCCATCTTGTGTGAAATTAATGGGTGCTTAACTTCAACTACGTTCATGTTGTGGCCTAAACAAGTTTTTATAATTTAGTTAAGTAACAAGAGTGAGAAATATCAATAAAATTTATTAGAGGATTAAGAAATGGTAACTTGAAGAACAGATTAACAATTGCCCTTGGCTAATTAAAAGTGAAAATTCTAGATGAGGTTTTGTATTGTTGGTGTCACTCTCAACAACGCGACGCATTCTTGAATTGGAAGTTAAATTAAAACCTGTCGCGCTAAAACGACCTACATATCAAGTCGCGGCATAAAGCCGCAACTCAAGATGAAAGGTGCTTATTTAATTTAAGGGGTAGCTGTTTTTAAAGCCATGGTTTTACCTATCCAAGTAGTCATTGCATTCACGCTAATATAGTATTCTTGCCAGCCATATTTTCCTTCTCTTTTATGAATTTGCACACCCGGGTAATCTCCACCTGAGCTGACCCCAACGATGTGATACCCAGATGAAAGCTTAACAAGGGCGGGGCTGCCACTGTCACCAGGACCGTTAATGCCCTCAAGCGGTAATGCATTTTTGCTTTCTGGCGCATCAAAATTAAAAATCAGATAATTGCCGCTGATGGCGTCTATTTTATTGCGCGCGACACGCAGTTGCCTGTCGTTCACTCTCTCTTTGCGAGAGACGCCTTCTAAACCGTTACCAAAGTCACCCCAGCCCATCACTTCTATGGTTTGGTTCATTTTGACTTCTGGCTCAAGTAGAGGGAAAGTTTGAACTTCTTCTAGAGGATGCGAAAGCCTTAGCAAAGCGATATCAAATGATGGGTCTTTAACCTTGTCTTCAATGTCGATGATTTTGCCTTGCTCATTTTTTATTGCTTTCATATAGCCATATTCAGGCGGCAAATGAATAGAGTGAACTTCAGCTTTGTTACCTGCTATTTCAAGCTGACTGCCGGGCTCTAATAAAATAGTACAGTGCGCTGCAGTTACAGCCCATTGTGGTGCCAACAAAGTTCCGACACAGTTTTTAGTTTGACCGTCATCCTTCAAGGGAAAAATAGCGGGGTAATCGCTTGCTTGTTGAACGTACTTATCGTCATTTACATCGTGCCTAATTATCATGGCATTGGCGTGCAGGCTAGTTGTGATTAAACCAGCGATGATTACTTTGCTTAGTAAGTTCATGTTATTCCTACTCTTCATGTGTTTAGAGTTATGAGATAGCAAGGTGCGTTCCTTAATTTAAGTTTCTGATATTTAGTGATTTTATTTTTTTGAGCGATTTTCAGCTGTGTATATTTACGGTTTCGTTAAGGCTTTTTTGATTTCGAGAAAAGGTTGGCGTCTACAGGGGATCGAGGTTTGGTTTGTAGGCGCGGGTTTATTTTAAAATGGCTTATTTCACCTTGCGCAAAGAGAATGTACTCGCTTTGCTCGCAGTCATAACCCCTTTGCACCTTCTAGCTAGGTACAGACTCAGCAGCTTTTAAAATGGCTCATTTCACCTTGCGCAAAAGTAACCTTGCTTCGCAACGTGTATTTTGCACTTTGTACTGGTACGATGAGTCCTTGTTCTAAATCTAAATAACCATAACAAAGGCAACATCATGCAGGAATTTTTCGAGAAGTTTGCAATCACCACTAAGGTAAAGGTGGTGTGGGGTGAAATGGATGCATTAGGGCATGTGAATAACGTGTCGTATTTTCGCTACTTTGAAACCGCGCGGATCGATTTTTTACAACAAACCGGGCTTTTATCTATTTTGTCTGAACCGACCCATAGTCCTGTGTTACGCGACACTTATGCGCAATATAAGCGCCCTGTGACTTTTCCAGATACCTTGTACATTGGTTCATACATTACTGACATAAAAGAAGATCGCTTTACTATGCGTTATGAAGCGTTTAGTGAGTCTCAGCAGGCAATCTGTACAACAGGGTATGCGAATGTGGTGATGTTTAATATGAAAACCGGGCAAAAGTCGCCAATTCCAGAGAATATGCTGGCTATACTTAAGCAGTATGAAATGGATGTTGCTCAATAGGTTTTGCTGGTGCAGGAGGGGGGGTACCCATTGAGTTATGCTTATTAGGTATTCTTATCCCCCTTGCTGAGGCTGGTTCGCTTCGTTTCGGGCTCTGTAGTTTTGAAAATAGCTCAATTCATATTGCGCAAAGAGAATGTACTCGCTGCGCTCGCAGTCATAAACCCTTTGCACCTTCAACGTGTATTTTGCACTTAGTTCCACCGCAATTAGTCGAGGGAATGTTGCCTTTACGCTATGATCTTGGCACCAAAAAGTTAGTTATATTTTCAATGTCAAAATTAACCGCGAAGCAGAACATCAAAACTATTGTGACTGCGATTAAAGCTGAAGAACAATCGCTCAGGACACGTTACCCAATTCTTAATCAACAAGACAGTATTGCGATGGCTATCTTGTTGTTGTCGCTCTTTTCACTTGTTGGCGTTGCGACGCTGTATTATTTTGCGCTTATTCCTGCGTGGTTGTGTATTATTTCAGCGGCTTTAATCACGTCTATTTCTCATGAGTTAGAGCATGACCTGATTCACAAACAATACTTTAGTAATCGACCATTTATACATAATTTTATGATGTTGACAGTATGGTTGATGCGACCCAATACGGTTAACCCTTGGTACCGCAGACAGATACATCTTCACCATCATAAGGTGTCTGGTACGGAACAAGATTTAGAAGAACGCTTAGTCGGTAATGGCATTAAGTCGCCATTTTTAAGAGCGGTGGTGATTATGGATGGGTTGCTCGGTTTACTGATTAACTCCAAGCGTTTTAGCAAAGAGATCAAAGGCTTTAAGTTTTTACAGGTGTTTAATGCCGGTTTTCCTATAACCTCGGCTTATTTTGCGATTTTATATGGCGTGATTGCTTATCATGCAGTGCAATTTATTCAGCCGTTTAAAGTGCCTCTTTGGGGGGCGGATATATTAGCAGTGGCTGAATTTTTAATGGTGATACTGATTGTGCCGAATATGATCCGCTCAACGTCACTGAACTTTGTGACTTCTTCAATGCATTACTACGGTGGCGTGAACAACTTGTTAGAGCAAACGCATGTGATCAGCAGCCGCTGGTTTTTGCCTTTCCAGCTTTTTTGTTTTGATTTTGGCCGCACGCACACCATTCATCACTTTGTGCCGAATCAACCATTTTATATCCGCCAGTTAATCAGCAAGAAGATACAGCCGGTTATGGCTGAGCATGGTGTGCGCTTTAATGACTTGCAAAGCTTAAAGCATGCGAATCGGTATTTAGAAAAGGTTGAGTAACGTAGCTTTATGATTGCGTAAGTTGTTCGATTTGCGCTGGTTGGTTAAGCGCGACATAAAGTCGGCGCCTACAGGGAGTTGAGGTGCGAACTGTAGGCGCGGGTTTACCCCGCGCAGAAGTGAATTAGTTTCATAGACCTTGTGCCCTTATCAATTTTTAAAATAGCTTATTTCAACTTGCGCAAAGAGAATGTTGAAAAATAGATTGGTGTTATATTACATCCATGTAGCTACGCCCATCGGGTATCCATACCCTCACTTCCTCGTGCTGCGAAACTTCGTTTCGGTCACTCGTCACCCTTGCGCAAAGAGAATGTACTCGCTGCGCTCGCAGTCATAACCCCTTTGCACCTTCAACGTGTATTTTGCACTAAGGAATAAACTGTTACATAGTTAAGATTGCTGCTAAGAGGGCTTTAACTTAGTCTAACTGCATCAAAACCACACCTATAACCCAAATGAATGAAGTAAAGCAAAAGCGTGTCGATATTTCGTCAGGTCAGTATGCGAGCTTAACTTACTACCCCGCTAATACTGAAATGGCGATGCATGAGCATCAAGGTCATCAAGTATCAATCGTTCTATCTGGCGCTTTGGCTGAGTCTGATAACCGACAGCAGCAACACGTATTTACACCAAGTTTATGTACTAAGCCAGCAGAGTTTGGCCACGCTAACCAATATGGAAAACAGGGAGCGCTGATATTTTCATTAAACTTTAGCAAGCAAACTTTCACTGAGTATGCTGATGGCGTAGATATTGATTGGCATTGGCAACCATTAACTGCCAAGCCGTTACTGCAAATGCTTAAGCAGTCAGTACAGGGAATGATGATAAATAATGAGTCATTTCAGCAGCAGTTATTGTGGGATTTGCTGGCAATTAGACAAGGGGCTGCTTTAGCTTCTGAACGCCATAAAGTGTCTTGGCTCGTAAAAGCCAAACAATATATTGAACATGCACCAGAGAATCTTAATCTAACTCACTTAGCGGCAGAGCTAGGTATTCATCCTGTGTACTTTTCGCGGAGCTTTCATAAACATTTTGGTTGTACACCTAGTCTTTATCAGCAGCGGTGTAAGGTGTCACGAGCAATACGTCTTTTATCAAAAAACAAAATGCTCGTTGATATTGCGCATGACAGCGGCTTTACTGATCAAAGTCACTTAACACGATTATTTAAGCAAGAGGTTGGTTTTACACCACGACAACTCAAACAATTAATTGCAGGTTAAATCTATACAATAAAATAGCGAGCACAATGGCTATGCTGTTGCTGATATTTTTTGAACTAAGGAGTGAGTCATGTATACAAAAAGCAAGGCTATTTTACTATCAGCGTTAATAGGTGTGAGCCAGTTGAGCTATGCCATCACGCCACAGCAAGCTGCTGATAAATTAGAACAGTTTATTGGTAAAGTGCCAAACCTCGGGCCTGGTTATGCAATTGTAGCCGTCAGTAAAGATGAAGTGCTGTTAAATCATGTTCAAGGCATTAGAAATATCGACACTAAACTGCCATTGACGGTCGATACACCAATATATATCGCATCTCAAACTAAAGCATATCTGGGTCTTCTGGCGGCTAAGTTAGATAAGCAAGGCATATTGAAGCTTGACGACACCATTGCCAAGCACTGGCCAAATATCACCCTGCCAGAAGGGGTTGATCCTAACCAGTGGACGTTACGAGATTTATTGACTCATCAATTCCCAATTGACGCCGATCAGATTGTTATTTTAGAAGCTTATGTGACAGAGGTTGATTATAAAGATTACCCTGCCTTAATCGCAAAACATGCGAGCAAGCGTAAAGAGGGCTACGATTACACTAACCTTGGATACAATATCTATGGCGCTATTTTGCATCAAGCCACGGGTAAAGCTTGGCAAGACTGGCTGCAAGATGAAATCTTTACGCCGATGGGGATGACAAATAGCTCTGCGCGCACTTCAGACTTTTCAATGAAACACCTATCTTGGAATCATATCTGGCAAGGTGAAGAAAAAGGCTGGCATTTAGTGCCACCAAAAACAGACGGTAAAATGCAATCAGCAGGTGGCTTAGTGGTTTCGGCTAATGATATGGGTAAGTGGCTGCAGTTACAGTTAAACCCCGAGCTGGCAAATAAGTCAGGCTTTAACGCTGAGACTATGAAGCTGGCTCATACACCAGTGGCGAAATTAGACCCCAAAGCCAGAAACCCTTATGAGCTGCCATGTCATGGTTATGCGCTTGGGTGGAGTGTCTGTGATATTTATGGACACACCCTGTATGCCCATGGTGGGGGCTATACAGGCGCTCGTACTATGATGGCATTTTCTCCAGACCTAGGTGTGGGAATTGGGGTGTTTTCTAATTCAGATAATATGACGGGTTGGTTAACCAGCAGAACCATGGTGCAGTTTTTTCAGTACTTAACAGAGCATGAAAAAGCAGAGCATATGGCCAATGTTCGTCAGCAGGGTTACCAAGAGCGCGTAGACTGGCTATTAAATCGAAGATTACAAAGAAACAATGACACGTTAGCCGAGTTTGCTCAGCAATCTGGTGCAGAAAATTACCAAGCAACAAAAGCTGATTTGGTTAAGCTGGTGGGGAATTATCAAGGTGATGATAAGTACAGTAAGTTGGCCATTTCGATGTCTTCAAATGGAAACTTGAAAGGCAAGCAATTCGACTATGAATTTGATTTAACAGCTATCTCTTCGAACTTATTTTTAGAGCAAAGCACGCCGTTTAGCTCATTTAACCCGATCAATGTGAAGTTTGATGACAGCACAAAGCAGGTAAATAGTCTGACCTGGCAAGATGTTGAGTACCAAAAAATCAGAGAATAGGTATGGGTGTGAATTGTAAGAGGCTGGTGAAATCAAAGTTATGATCTATCTTTGATTTCTTGCTTCACAAAAGATTGCTTTACAATCCGCTATGCTTACAGTCACTAACGCTTCAAACTTGTTTGAAGCGTTAGATCTATTCTGCTGTTAATTACACCGCAATTGGTAAATCATTAACAACTAAAGACTGGCCGTTTTCTTGTGCGCGAAGAAAGCTAGAAATTAAAACATCATTTGTTAGCGCATTGATGTCTTCAACCTCTTCGACCATACAAAATGAGATAGACTCCCAGCCAAACCCTTTAACAAAAGCTTCAAGTTGAGTAATGTTCTCTTGATAATTTTCATCGGTTGTTAATAGGCCGATAGAATGCTGATTACCTTCTTTATATTTTTCGCTGTTAGCTGTCGAGCATTTAGCAAATCCGCTCAATACATAAACTTTACTATCATTATGATTCATTGTGCTTACCTGTTTAATGAGTATCAGTGAATGGTAATATGCATTTTTCAAACCAATTTAAAAATTGACTCTAATTTTGTGCATAAGTACATAGAATAAAAGGGTAAACACATTTGCTAATGAGCCAATAAAAATGTTTTTTTATAGTGTCAATTTTTTGAAAGTTAATAAGTATTTCAGATTTTGGATATAGAGAAGTTTAAAGGGGGCGCTGAATTGGTTAGCCTTAGTTTTAGTTCTTAAAACTCACACTTTTATAAAGGGAGCTTAATGAGCTCCCTTAATGTGTAACTCTTCAGTAAAAGTTGCTTACTTTGTTGAGGAGTCAGTAACAGTTTTAGGGAAAGGAGTAGGTAAATCCTTTGTTGGCTCAGGGCAGGTCATTGCAGCTTTAGTCATCGGATAGTCATCAGTGATTTTACCACCAGCAATATTTTCAGTAACAAATACTGGTAGCTGCTTTGAATCTTGACTCAAAGATTTCATTCTTTTTTTAGCAAGTTTTAAGTTCATCATTATTCCTTTGAATTTCTAAAATGTTTGGTGTCGATAATATATCGAACAGTGAACATATTTGATCGCTTTAAATTTTATTGCAACATTTTGTTATCAAATTTGAAACCTTTCGGGGCGCCCCTTCACTTCTTTTTTGCTTTCCAAGTCCCACCATATTGATATGTATCACAATACTGCTTTTTAATGACGAGTAAGCAGGGGCCGCAGACAAATTGCCATTCAATGTTGCTGTTATAACGGCACCGGTACATAACGGACTTGCTTTGTTGGCACTGTGCGCAGAGTTTGTGGCGTATTCTCATTAATCTCATCCTCTTGATTAATCTTTTGATACGAAATGTGAGGTCGTTCGATCAAAACTAAAATCGCAGCACTATGATCCCCCTCATTATGGGAATACCTCTGTTTGGTTTATTTAGAGGTAATTCAGTTTATTTTTGGTTTGACTGTGTCGATTTTGGTAAGTGAGCAACAAATTATATTACTGTAAATACACTCTCAAATGGCCTCAAAGTGTGTTCCGAAAGTGACACACTACACATTTTTTATGTTCCGATATAGCGACATTTAAAAAGGTATAAAGAACAAGATAATATGTAAGCTATTGATAAGTAATATTTAAAATATTGGTCTGATACTTGTTATTTGATTACTACGAATTCAATAATAATCGAGAATTAATATGAACAAGTTTATCCTTTCTAGCTTAGTAAGCAGTGTAATGTTTCTGAGCAGTCAATCAGCAATGGCTGAGCAGGATTCAAGAGTAGAAACATTAAAATCCTATTTTAAACAGTGTCATAAGGCGCAACTTTGTAATGGTAGCTTCTTGGTGGCCGAAGACGGAAAAGTGTTATATCACCAAGCTATGGGTGTTAATCATAAAGGTGATACGCCGCTTTCAACTTCACATCAATTCGATATTGGCTCAATTTCGAAGCAGTTTACAGCGGTCGCTATTATGATGCTTCAAGAGCAGGGCAAACTTAATTTTGAAGATAAAGTCATTCAGCATATCCCTGATTTTCCGTATGAGCAGATCACCATCAAACACCTGCTTAATCATACATCTGGTATTGCTGATATGATGCCTTACTTAACAAGTTTGTACCGTCAGGGGAAAGTTACAGCGAGTCTTGACCAAAATACCGTGCTAGATGCATTAATCGACCAAGCCCCAGAGGTGATGTTTCAGCCAGGCGCACAGTGGCGTTACAGTAATACCGGATATGTTGTGCTAGCGACTTTGGTGTCTAAGATCTCAAAGCAAAGTTATGACGAGTTTTTACAAAGCAGTATTTTTACACCGCTGAAAATGACGCAGTCGGTAAGCCGTACAAGCAAAACAGAGCATAGATTAACTGAGCGCGCATACGGTTTTCGTCAGCAAATTAATGGAAATAAACGTGCATTTGACCAAATTCCATTTTTTGATATTGAAGGTATGGGGGGGATCTATTCAACAACCAGCGATCTTTATGCTTGGGATCAAGCGCTACATAGCCATAAGCTTTTAAGCCCAAAGACGTGGCAAGCAGCCACACAAGTGACTAAAACAACAGATGGCAAAACCAAAGAATATGGCTTTGGATTTATGCTAAAACTGGATGCTTTTAATCAACAAAAGATCGGGCACAGTGGTCATTGGCGTGCATTTAAATCGATTTATACGCGTCAAATTGAAGATAATCGCACAATTATTTTACTGACGAACAATGGTCAAGATGACAGTGTAGATGCTAATGAAAAAGCTGTTGAAGCGATTTTGGCAGGTCAGACATATGAATTTATTCAGCAGCCTATTTCACAGGTGCTTTATGGCGTGTTTAAGCAAGATATCAACAAGGCACTCAGTACATATCGTCAACTAAAGGCAGAGCAAGCAGCAGGATATGATTTCTCTGAAGGTCAATTGAATGACCTAGGTTATGTATTGTTACAAGAAGAGCATGTTCAAGCTGCAATTGCTGCTTTTGAATTAAATGTTGAAGCTTTTCCCAAGTCGCCAAATGCATTTGATAGCCTGGCTGAAGCGTTAATTTCAAATGGTCAAAAGAGGGCTGCGACTAAACGTTTAAAGCAAGCCTTAGAAATAGACCCAAACTTTGTTTCAGCTAAGCAGCAGTTGGCAAAATTAAATGGCGCGAAGTTATAAGGGGTAAGTCATTTTACTTATTTAGGGCTCAGATTAATGACTTCTTTGTCATTAAAAGGCCGTAACATGTTTACGGCCTTTTAGTTTGTAGGCGCGGGTTTACCCCGCGCAAAATAAGTTTGAAATGAAGGGTGGTATTGTATTACATCCATGTAGCCTGAGACTGTTTTGGTACTTTGTAAAACATACGCAAAAGTAACCTTGCTTCTCAACGTGTATTTTGCACACGTTATCACTTGTACCTAAGTTGGTGTGGCTGTTATATTTGCGCGCGTAAATCATTGCTATTTATCAATTAATAAATGATAGGTAGTTTTGCTCTTTTACATAAGCATAGCATTGATTCTCTGGACGCCAGCTATGCCTATGAGCCTCAACAATATTTAAAAGGAAGAAAGGACGCATGAAAAAATTACTTTCAGCAATAGGCCTATGTTTACTCTCTACAACTGCTCAGGCTGAGTATGATAGGTACTGGCTGGAATACAGTGAAGGGCTTCAGTATGGCAGCTCGTTTAAAATTAAAGTAAGAGACAACGACAAAGGTTGGGCGTTTGTGCATTCGAACTACACTGAAGAAGAGTTCTTCGGCACCACAAATCTTAATCGAGTAACAAAGGCACGCCATGATGCTGAATTTAAAGTGTACGGCGTCACTCGATTTGTTTCTATACCTTATAGCTGGGGTTATGTTGATGCGGGCGCTGGTTTAGGTTACGGCGATGGCTCATGGTCTAAAAACTGCGAACACTATCAAGATGGCTTTTTAGGCACCAGTGATATCTGTGACTTGAAAGAGGGATCAAGTATAGGTATTCCACTTCATGCATCTGCCACATTTGGTAAGTTTATCGGTATTGGTGTGAATGTAGATGTATTTTTGTCGTTAGAGCGAGGCACAACAGCGCAAGTCGGGTTAGTGATACCTTTTGGTTTATTTACAAAATAACACAGAGCAATCATAAGTTAGTGTGGTCATGATTTTTCGTTATAATACGCAATATTATTAGAGTTAATTTTAAGTCGTAAATCGAGAGTATATGGCCAGTACAGCACATGCCTTGCATATTTTGGTAAAGCATAAAGAGCAAGCAGAAGACATTCTTAAGCAATTAAAAAAAGGTGCTAAGTTTCAGACTTTAGCAAAGAAGTATTCTAACTGTCCGACTGGTAAAAAGGGCGGTGATTTAGGAGAGTTCAGACGCGGAACTATGGTGCCGCAATTTGATAAAGTCTGCTTTTCTTGTGAAGTTTTAACGCCGCAGTTGGTTAAAACGAAGTTTGGTTGGCACGTAATAAAAGTGCTTTATCGTACTTAGAGCTAGAGCTAGAGCTAGAGCTAGAGCTAGAGCTAGAGCTAGAGCTAGTGAATATAGTTTAGTGTTGATATGTTTTTGTAGTCAAAGACGTATCAATGCTTGTCCATTTTTTAAACTATCTAGCTAAGCCCTTCGGGTATCTATATCTTCACCACCTCGCGCTGCGAAACTTCGTATGATTTCAGGCTTCCTGCCCTTCATTCTTCGGACCTGCTTCGCAGTTCAAAAATGTTCCATACATTTTTGTGGTCGCTCGTCGCCCTTGCGCAAAAGTAACTTTGCTTCGAAGGAGTTTACCGCAGCGTTGTTTAAAGTTGCTTATTTCACCTTGCGCAAAAGTAATCTTGCTCCGCAAGATGTATTTTGCACTTTATTTAAACCTTTCCTTCACGGGTTGCGTCTTATTGGTTAAGACAGGTGATTAAGAGAAAGGAAATACCATGAATTTAGTTAAACCAACTTTAGCATTCGCGCTTTGCGCACTGACTTCTGCAAGTGTATTTGCTCATAACGGTCAACGTTATACTGAAACTGTGGAGAAGACGTTCTCAGCAGATGCAGGCACGCAATTACAAATCGAAAACACCAATGGCAAAGTAGAAATTGAAGCATGGAACAAGGACGAAGTGCTTGTAACCGCGACTATCTACAGTAAAGACAAAGAAGGCAGGGAAAGGGTTGAGGTTGAGCTATCACAAAGAGGCAACACCATTGATATCGAAACGCACTTTGCTAAGCAGTTCGGCTGGAATAATGGCGGCTATGCCAAGGTAGATTATTTTATTAATGTGCCAGCACATATTGAATTAGATGATGTTGAGCTAAATAATGGTTCGTTATCTATCAAAGGCGTAACGGGAGCTGTTAACGCATCTTTAAATAACGGCAGCATGGTGGCGAAAGGACTTGCTGGCAATACGCGTGTTGAGAGCAATAATGGCTCTGTTAAATTATCGTTTAGCGATGAATTAAAAGACCTGACTGATGTGGATGTTGAATCGCAAAATGGGTCGATTACGGTTTATTTCCCTGATTCGATTGATGCCAGTATTAAAGCAAAATCTAATAATGGCTCAATTAGTAATAACTTCGGTTTAGAGGTAGATAAAAGTCGTTCAAACCGAAAAACCTTATCTGGTGAAATAGGGTCGGGAAAAGCAAAAGTAACGTTGTCGAGTAATAACGGCTCTATTCGTATTAAAAACCTTTAACGGGTAATAAACCTGCATACTCTTAATTGAAGTATGCAGGTTTTATATGTGGTACTGCTTTTTAAAGCTTTTTAATCATAATTTGGGTGTCAGTAACCACCCCTTTCTCTGCAACATCAAGGTTAATTTGCATTTGTGTATTTTGACCAATGAACTGTTCAAATTCGTCACCTAATTCTTCACCCGCAATTTCGGCGCCCTTCAATAGCGCTTTAAAGAATTTATCTGAATTCATTGAAAATGCCATCATGCCGTTTGCTTCAACGGTTTGTTTAGTTAAAGTGTCAGCAAATTTTTTGCCTTGCTCACCGGTGTAAAAAGTCAAATGATCACCTTTTAATGCAAGATAGATAGGTGCATCTAACTCAAAGCCAGCCGGAAGGAACTCATTTACTTCAATGGCAGAGCCATCTGCAGGTAAAGTGACACCTGCGAGTGCAGGTTCGAAGCTTTTAGCAATATTAAATAAGGCTTCAGCATCATCGGCAGAAATTGTCGCAAGTACATTGAGCGATTTGAAATCAGGTTGCCCAGGGTTTTGTGCATGTTCCACAATTTCGACATCAAAAAGACTTAAACTGACGCCTTTCAAAGAGCCAAGCATGCCGGTCATCATTGCGAGTGCCGCAGGGTTTGTGTCTTTACTTTGCGCTTGCGCAGCAACAAGAGGTTGACAGCTAAAGTCAGCCGAAGCAAAACGTGCCCACACTGTATTAACCATAGGGGAAATTTTCGATGCGTTGAGGCCGTATGCAAAAGAAATCATTGCCTCCCCCATATTTTTTGCGTGCTCAGGGATGAAACCGCGAGCGTTACTCATTGCATCAAGCACTTTCTTGTCTGTCGATGCGAATACAGTAGATACTTGAATATCAGCATAGTTATGTGTGATTTCAACTTTTTGTGTGCCAGATACAATCGCAGGCCAATTACTTGCCATATCAGCAAAATCTTGTTGGCAAGCTTCATTTCGGATAAGGGCGAGGTCGTCTTCACTCCCTAATAAAGCAAGCAAACCATCAAGCATTCTTGTGGTATTGCTTTGTGGATCTTTTGCAGTAAGGGCATTAACTAAAAGGGTTGTATCAAGGTAAGCAAGAGATTGACCATCTAACTGATAGTCATTGATATATTGCTCAACGCGATTCGTTTCACTCAGTGCTTTTGCAGGTTTTGTGGCTGCTAGTGCCACCTTTAAGTCTTCTTCGGTGTTAAAGGCTGTATCTAAAGTGAGTGTGACCCAGTCACCTTTGGTTGAGACAACAATATCAAATAGCTTTTCATCTCCCTGCTCTATAACAAAGCGGGTAATAGGCAGACCAGCTAGTGCAGTCGTTTCATAACGTACACCAGATTGCTCAGCTGCTGTTTTCATCGTTTGTACAAAGGTTTCAACATTGGCTAATTTGGCTCTGCCAACAGGCAGAAGTCCCACTGAATAACCTAACATTTTAAAGTCATTGTCAGCGCCCCAGGTGTTTGCAAAGGCTTCTGAAGAATTTAAGCTGTTAGTATAATTTTCCATAAGTCTAACGAAGAAACGCTCATTGCTAGATGCATTACTTTGTTGCATCAGCTCGACCAGATCATCAAATTGATGCGTGTTCTTAAATGCTTCAGGCAATACGTCTAGATATTCAAGGTATGGAAACCCTTCAAGCTGCGACCAAAAAAAGACTGTATCGGCAGGTACATAATCTAGTTGTGGTAATGGGGTGTATGAATCGTTTTGATTAGAAACAAAATATGCGCCAGAGGCAACTGCAGCTCCTGTGACTGTTGCTAAAAGTAGTTTTTTCATATTCTTACTCCATAAGAATTATTATTATCCAAGTTCCTTTTAGGATAACAGGATATTACCTGTCGAAGTAGCAAAAATATGGGTTGAATAACGGCTTTTTAGCCCAAATTACCGTGCGCTTTATAGTGAAAAACGTTCAGCTAAAAACTTCGCAACCCCATCTTCGTTATGGTGACCAATCACAGCTGTAGCGGTTTGTTTATTCTCAATATTGGCATTTTCTGGTGCATAACATTCGTCTGCAATTTCGAACATACTTAAATCGTTATCACCATCACCAAAACAAATGATTGACTCAATGTTGAGCAACTTTTTTAATTTAGCGATTGCAGTACCCTTGGTCGCTTTTGCATGATGCACATCTATCCATCGGTATGTCTCATGTTCTATGGCTTGCCCTGAATAGGCGATTAAATGGTTGAGTGTTTCAATGGTGTTGTGAACCGAAATAACTTCATCACGAGGGCCAATCATACTGATGTTGGTAATTTGAAAGTCGTGATTCAACTTGCTTAAAGGCAACATGCGCGTTTTTGGTGATAACCCAAATTGCTCTAACAATGCTTGTTCAAACCGGTTTTTATATTCTCCATGAAAAACAATGCGCTCACCTTGGTCGTTGAGTGCATTAATAAATGGATGTGCAGAGTTCGATATCATTACTTCAGTTGCAGCTAATGTTTCATCAAGGCCTAAACAATTATCAAAGCTAAAACGCTGCTTTGTCGGGCAATAAGTAACAACGCCATTGGTATATATCTGAGGCAGAGAAAAAGTGTGACCCTTTAAAATGTCTTCTGCAGATAAAAAGCTTCTACCTGTGGCGATAGTGTAGTGAATGCCTCGCTTGTCCATTTCGCGAAGTGTTTGCAATGTAAATGGAGATAGCTGCGAGTGCTTGTTAAGTAAAGTTCTATCAAGATCAAATACAACGAGTTGTTTTATTTTTTGTTGAGTATGTATATTCAAGCTGAGGATCCTAAGTTGAAATATCAAAGAACATAATTTGTGCCGATATAAGTTTCTACTTGCAAAAGCCTAACATAGATCATTGATAGGTGATTGAAGTCACAAGCCCAATAGTAACACTTAAAAGTATGTCTAAAGATTATTACAGAGGTATCACTCAGGTTTAGTTTTCAATTCATCACACTGGGTAGCTTGTCACGAATAAAGTCGGCTAATGCTTTAATGTGGGCTGGAACACCAAGTCTTGATGGCATCACTAAACTTAAATTTGCTGCTTGTGTTAGGTATTCAGGCAATACATGAACAAGCTCTCCGCTTTTAAGCTCTGATTTGCAGACATAATTAGGCAGTGAGGTAACACCAAGCCCTGCGATGGCTGCGCGTTTGAGTGTGCTCATATCTTCAGAGCAAAGTTTTGCTATCACCGTTTGCGATGTGTGTTGGCCATTGCCATCAAGGAGGTTAATGGTGTTCGCTGGATTAAAGCGACCGACCTTTAAGAAGTTGAGCTGAGCCAAGTCAGAGGCATCTTTTAAATATGTCACTTTTTCTAACAGAGCGGGAGAAGCGAATAGCGGCCAGTCGACTCGTGCAATAGAGCGTTGGATTAAGCTTGAATCGGGTAGGTCGGCGCTATGGCCCCGAATTGCCAAGTCGACGCTTTCTGTGATTAGGTTAGCCATGTTGTTTGAAACACGCTGTTCTATTTGCACTTGCGGGTGCCGCTCGGCGAACTCAATCAATAACTCACCTAGAGCGTATTGAGCAACCCCCGTTGAGCAACTGATCACAACTTTGCCTGACAGTTCACCTTGGGTATTCTTCATGGCAGATTCAGCCAGTTCCATGGCATCAACGAGCTTACGAGCATGTTCATAGAAGTATCGACCTTCCTGTGTCACCGCGACATGACGTGAAGTGCGCTGCAGCAGTCTAACTCCAAGACGGGCTTCAAGCTGTGCTACATGTCGACTCAACCGAGACTTTGGCATTTGCAGTGCGGCAGCCGCAGCCGTGTAACCTTGCTTTTCTACGACGTGTACGAAGTAGTAATAGTCGTTGAGATCTAGTTTCATGAACACCTTAGGTTGTTCTAAATATGGAACGATAAGTCCGATTGTTGTCTATTTTTTTGCCAATTTCAAGTTGTTATAGTTATTTCAACGCAAAGAGTTCAACAGGAAATTGTAAAATGACGACTTATGAAAACAAAAATGAAACAATTGATTTCTCACCAGTGACAGGCAACCCACTTAATATTGGCGAAGGCTTTACCGGTTTAGGCTTTCGCCATAAGCAATTTAACGGTGTGATGGATCCCTTGATCATGGCGGATCATTATACGATGACAGTACCGACTTTTGGCGCACATCCGCATGCTGGTATCTCAGCGGTGTCAGTACTGTTTGAAGACACTCAGGGAAAGTTTAATAACCGAGATTCGTTGGGTAATGACTTTGATATTGAAGCGGGTGATTTATATTGGCTCAATGCCGGTAGCGGCGCAATTCATGATGAAGCGCCAAGGCCGGGGGCCAAAATTCATGGCTTACAGGTTTTTGTAAACCTACCAGCAAAGCTAAAACATAATGCACCAAGCTCACTGCATATAAAACGTGAAGACATGCTAATCCTTGAAGGATTAGGTTATAGAATTCGTTTGGTGTTAGGTGAAAGTAATGGTCACTCTTCACAAGACAATGCCGTTTGGCCTGTGACTATTTTAGATGGCTATGCCGACAACCTGGCAAAGTTTACTCATCAAATACAAAGCGGATTTAACACATGGCTATATGCCGTTGAGGGCGATATTGAGTTTCAGTTAGGTGGTCATTGGGCAAGTTTAAAGCAAGGGTCATCAATTGCACTCACATTTGAGCAGTTACAACAATTAACGGTGCGAGGTGCAGCCTCTACGCATAGCCACTTTGTGGTGATGTCGGGTGAGCCGATCAAAGAAGCGTTTGTTCAACAAGGTCCATTTGCCATGACAACGCAACAAGAAATTGATGATGTTGTGGCTAAGTATGAAGCCGGTGAATTGGGTAGTATTGTTTAACCTTTTAGTTAAAGGGGGCGGCTAGCCCCTTTTAAGTTCTATATGAAGAAACTTGATAATTTTAATATATCAGAAACTTATAAGTAAGAGGCTGAAGATGTATCGCAGCCCTCAAATTTAAACTTTAATCTACCAAGCAATAAATACGTGTAAGCAGGTCTTGCGGCGCTACTTCTCGCACATCATTTAAGTATTCTTCAAACGGTGGAAAGTCTTTTAATTGATATTGGCTAGTTGGTAAATATTCACCAAACAACCAGTCATAAGGCTTTTCAAGTTCAGGGTAATCACCCTTAAATAGCAAAGACACAGAGTTAGAAGTGGGAATGCTCATCACTTCAAACTCATGCTCTTTTGGCAGGGTAGTTAAATCAACCGTAATACAGGCTTTTGATCTTAATTCATCTGTTTTAACGGTTTTAGGGTCGTCGTAGTAAATGCCAAAGTAGCGTGTTTTATCGTTAATTAAACCGAGTTTGCCAGCCATCATTGAGAGTTTTTCGAATGCTTGGCCTATCTGCATATAGTCACCGCTGTGATCAATGGCGATTAACGAAAGTGCTGGCGTTGTATGTTGTTCAACTGGGTACATGGTTTTGTATTCCTTATCTGATTTCGGATAAAGCATGGTTACTTGCTTATCAGCTCTTGCAGTACGATATTGGTTTGGTGTTTCTTGGTAGTGTTTACTAAACGCCCGGTTAAAAGCTTCAACACTGCCATAGCCAACTTGCTTTGCAATTTGCTGTTGAGACAAGTCACTACGCACTAAATAGGCCGCTGCTTTTAATAACCGCATTCTTCTTACCGTGACATTGATGGTTTCTGCTGCAAATTCACGGTATATCCGATGAAAATGATAACTAGACATACAGGCCACATCAGCAAGTGCATTGACATCCAACTCGCCATCTACATGTTCATAGATGTAGTCGATCACTCTAAGCAGACGTTGTTCATACTGATTTTTGGTAACAAGTTTATGGTTCATGGTTTCACTCAAAATCTAAGTTAAGGTGATTGTTCAGCGACATTGATAAGGTAATGCAAAGCCGTTTGATAATGTTTGCTAACTTTGTGTATTTATTATGGGTAACACAAATCCAGGGAGTTTTATACTTTAGATGAGTTTCAGTAGTGTTTACTTGATTTACAGAGGTAAGGAGTAAGAATAAAAAGTAAAGAGAGAAATAAACTGAACTGATATTTATATCAAAGCCATGATAAATCAGTTCAGTAGGAACGTTGTTAGCTAAGAAATCAGTTTAGCTATTTACTCGTCGTCGTAATCAGCAGAGTCTGCTGATTCTCTAAAACCTGGCTTTACTAAGATCTCAACATAAAATGACGTTAAGCTCTCATCTTGTGTTTTATCAATCAGTTTATTAATTTGTGATAAATGCACTGTTTCGGCTTCAGCTTCTGTGTTACCGAATTTACAGTCAAAGTCCCAATAATCAACGCCCGCAGGAAGCTTTTTATTACGCTCGCGTTTTACATACTTTTTTAGCTCATGCTTAACCGCGTCAACGCGGCGTGCGATTTTGATTTTAGGATGAGTTAGTTCAAATGTTTTTTTCATAATTGCCTTCAAGCAAACAAGGACTCAAGCAGCCGTTGGCTGGTCGAGTAGGGGCATTGATAAACGAGGAAACTCGCAATTTAATCAATATTAACTTTAGCAGGTAAGTTTACGCGATAATTAGCGAACTGGCGAGTTAGATACGCACCTGATAGCGTAAAATAACGAGTAGAAAACTTGTAAAAAAATAGGGGGCTGAAATAGCTTCAGCCTCCTCATTAATTAAGCGCTTGCTGTGGTTGAGATTTGGTTGGTGCAGATGCAAGTTTAGTTTCAAGGCGCTCAAGTTGCTCAACGAGGGCACTTTGCGTCATTTCAAGCTGTGCGATACTGCCGCCAATTTCTAGCTGTTTTGAATCTCTGCTTTGTGCTTGAGACTTTAGTTTATCTATATCTGCGCTCAATGCGGTTAGCTGACTTTTGATTGATTGTGCTTGATCTAGTTGTTCTTGTAAAAGAGATAGCTTTAACGTCATATCGGCTTGATTATCTGATAATGACTTAATACTAGAGGCAGTATTAGATTGCGTTTTATTTTGTTTTGATTGTGAGTTCTCTAGTGCAGCTGTTTGTTCGCGCAGTTTTTTAATTTCTGATTGATTGCGTCGCCAAGCTGATGCCCATAGCTTATCCATTTGTGTCCAAAGCTCATCGGTACGCTCGGTAATTGCGTTAAGCTTTGCTTTGATGGCGCCTGCAGATTCACCCATTTCTTCACCAGTAGCAGATAAAGCTCGCTCAAGTTCGATAATTCGTTGTTCAGAGGCAAATAATTTCGTCTGAGTTTTTAAGTTTTGCTGGTGAAGTGTATAACCGCCAATTGAAAAGCCAATGATTGAAACGATACAAAGCCATAATGCAGCATTACTTGATTTGGCAGGTTGGTGGTTAACCGTCTCGCTTTTGTCAAATGCAGGCGCTTTGTGATTCGATGGTGCTTGAGACTGCTTAAAGTCTTTAACCTGGTCTAAATCGGGCATAATACTAGGCAGCTCAGGTTCAATTCTTTTACTCAAAACATTTACCTTTGGTTTGGGGTTAAACAGAATCAAGAAGCTTACTTTAAAATCTGTTTAGATGGAATTAAAAGGGGCTAATACCAATCTTTCAAAATAGATCACTTAATTAAGAGGATTGGTATAAATTAGGGTGAGCTGAGGCAGTCAAAAAGCTAGGTTAGCATTTATACGGTGGTTAACTTGAGTATGGCTTAACGGAAGAGAGCTGGTTTCAAATTAAATCCTACAACTAGTTTAAAGAGAAGTTGAACTCGATCATAAATTCTTTTTCTTTGTGGCCTATTGCATTTGTATCGAAGATCCAGAGATTTACCGCTTTAAGCACATCATCATCAAGCGTTTTATGACCCGAAGACTTCGTCATAGTAATAAGGTCGATCAGACCGTGCTTGTTGACTAATAACTTGATAACTACTGTCCCTTCAAGTTCATTCTTTCTGGCTTTATAACTATAGCTTGGAGGCGCGCCTACGGTTAAATTTTGGTAAACTAACTCGGTTGAAAGAGCACCAGAGATTAAAATAGATTCAGGTGTAGGTAATGAGCTTTTGCTGAGCTGGGCAGGTTGATTTGTTTCTGCTTTGCCATGGCCTTTTGAGGCCTTGAACTTGTCTATACTTTCTGTTTCTGACTCTTGCTCTCCGGTGCTGTTTTTATTGCCTATACTCACTTTTAATACATTGTCTTTCTGAGTAAGTAAATTGATATTTGATTTATAATTATTTGCGGAGGTTAATTGCGATAAACTGAAGTCAGAGGCTTGCGCAGGTCGAGAAAAAAGAGAATTAAGTGTGTTTTTGAAACTGAAATTGTGTCGTTCATTTGAAGAAGACATCCATGGCGAAACAAACATGATGGTTACGACCATGACTATTGTTACCGCCATGATTAAGCGGTGAGAATCATTATTTAGATCCAGACGTTTCAATATTAACATTGAAAATCTCATTGCTTTTTAATGTATCTAGTACTTTTATGAAGTATTCATATTGGCTTTTGTTATCAGCGGCAATATAAATGACAATGTCATCTTGATGAGTTGACTTTAATTCGACAACTTTTTCACTCAACTGTGCCCACTCTACAGCTTGTTTATCAAAAAACAGGTTATTATCACTATCAATACTTATCGATTTGAATACTTGCGTGTTAGATTGTGAATTGTCAGCACTAGGTAAATCTACTTTCATACCTTCATGCCTCACCATAAATAACATTAAGTAAAAGAATATCGCAAGCACTAAGAAAATCACGTCCATAAGCGGTAGTAAGTTTACAGGCCTGTTTGGCTTTGAGTATTTAGGCAGTTCCATCTAGTTTTACTTTCATATTGGTGAGAAACATATCTTCTTCAACTAAATTTTTCTCGGAAATACTTTGGAAGTAACTATATGTAAAAAGAGAGAAAAGGCTGACAATTAACCCAAAGGCAGTTGCAATAAAGGCTTCTGCCATGCCTACCATGGCTGTCGCTGGCTCTAAATCTGTAAATGAGCCTGCTAAATTAAAAGAGCTTATGATCCCCCAGATTGTGCCTAAAATTCCAAATAACGGGGCTACACTAGTAATGACGTCAAGAGAACGCATAAAGCGGTTGTTTCTCATAAATGTTGATTTTAAATGATTCTCAATTTCTTCATTGTAGAGGGTTTTCTTTTTCTGCGATTGTTCTGCAAGTATGATAGCTTTGTCTTTTATATCGTTTGCAGTTGTTTCAATATGGAGTGAATTCAATAAAGTTGTTCTGTAAGTTAAATTTGTATCAGTATTAACTTTTATCCAGTAAATACTTCGTTCAACTAAGATGATTAATGAAACAACAAGCAGCGTTAAGAGAGGCCACATAAAAATACCTCCCTTTATAAATAATGTTTCCATACATACTCTTTATGACTTTGTAATCGGTACTAAAAATAACCTATCTCATATATTAATTAATTTCAATGCCACTAGTGATATTACCTTTGGGTAAAGTAGCTTTTTGATATAATTAGTATTTATCATGGAAAAGCCACTTTAGATTTTATTTAAAAATGATCTTCGTGTTTCTAAAATAGAGTTTTTTATGCCTTCAATCACTCATAAGCTAACCCTCGATATCGCTCAGCTAGGTCAACCAGTGCTGAAACAAAAAGCACAAGTTGTAGAAGATATTCTCGGCGACGAATGCCAAAATTTAATAAAAAACATGATGTCTACGGTGGAAGAGGCTGGTGGAGTAGGGATAGCTGCGCCACAAATTTATCACAGCTTGCGTATTTTTATTATGTGTTCAAAGCCTAATGCACGATACCCTGATGCACCACTAATGGCCCCTACGGCTATCATAAACCCAAAGATAATTGCTGCCAGTGAAGAAATAGAAAAAGGCTGGGAGGGTTGCTTGAGTGTACCGAGCATGCGCGGCTTAGTGCCAAGGCATCATGCTGTAACAGTGAAATATCATGATTCACAAGGGCGAGAGCATGAATCTGTATTTACAGGTTTTATTGCACGTATCTTTCAACATGAAATCGATCATTTAGATGGCCTGACTTTTATCGATAGGCTTGAGTCGATGGAAGATTTAGTGAGTGAAAGCTATTGGTATGAGCATTATATGCCTCAGGGGTAAGAATGGGATTTAATCAGGCTCATTGAAAAGTGAGCCTGATTAGTTTTTTTCGACTAAGTATTTAGAGTCCAAGTAGAGGCTTTTACTATGATTCTTCTGTGCCGTTAGTCTTCTGGACCTAATAGTGTAAAGGTTAAGTGCTTGCGCATGTCTTTTAAAATTACACCTTTCTTTAGCATGGCTGCGCTTAAGCGTTTCTGCCATTTTAGTAAATCAGGTTTTGCTGCTTCTAGTGATTGCTCATCTTCAAATTGAAAGCACAATAACAGCGAGCCAGGAAATAAATGGTATTCCACATCAAACCAACATTGCAGCATGCCTGGAATTTCTTCTCGACCTTGCGCTTCGATCATATCTGCGATTTGTAAAACCAAGGCTTGTTGCTTTTGTTGTACTTTTGAAAGCTTCTTCATAAATGAACCAAAAAGACAGTGAGTTAATACAGTAGGAGTATACCTGAGCTTGAGTAGCTAAAACAGTGAGAGACAATGCGACAAGCATCACTATTTAAGCAATGTCATAACTCGAAAATATATCTCATTCCGATTCAATCTTTTCTCAAAGGCAATAATTTATTACTGTGCAGCGTTGAGTAAAAGCTTTAAAAATTATCTTCTAATTTGAGTTTTCCTTCGTATAAGAAGTTTTCGTCTTAACCGATGAATTGATTCAGTCGGTTTTCAGGTCTGTAAGTTAGTAACAGTATTAATAGGTTAACGCTATGTCTTTCATTGCTATGGTGAGTTTGGCTGTCTTTGCAGCAATACTCTTGGCGCTATTTAAAATACAACAAAAAGAGGCACCACTCTCTCGGTTGGTATTAATCGGTTTATCTCTTGGTAGTGTGTTTGGTTTGGCACTGCAATTTTTCTTGGGAGAAGGGCATACAGCGATTCAAGAAACCTTAGCTTGGACCAATGTGGTCGGTAGTGGCTATGTCGGCTTGCTTAAAATGATCATCATGCCATTGGTGTTGGTGTCGATGATTGCGGCAGTCGTAAAACTAGATAAGTCAGGGGCACTTGGCAAAATCAGTGGTATCTCTATATCAATTCTTTTACTCACCACTATGATTGCTGCACTGATTGGTATCACCATTACGCAGCTTTTCGGCCTCACCGCAGAGGGGCTGACTGAAGGCGCGCGCGAAACCACTCGACTTGCTGACTTAGAAACGCGAATGGAAAAAGTCAGCGATTTATCTATTCCTGAGATGCTGGTGAGCTTTATTCCAACCAATATTTTCCAAGATCTCGCATGGGACCGCTCTACGTCGATTATCGCCGTAGTGATTTTTGGTATTTTAACAGGCATTGCAGCACGCAAAGTGATGCAAGAGCGTGAAGAGTTAGAAGCACCTATTCGTACTTTTGTAGAAACATTACAAGCCGTGGTTATGCGACTGGTAAAAATGGTGATTTCACTGACTCCTTATGGGGTGGCGGCTTTGATGGCTAAAGTGGTTGCGACTTCTAGTCTTACTGACATTCTGAATTTACTTGGGTTTATCGTTGCGTCTTATGTCGCTATTTTATTAATGTTTGTGGTGCATGGTCTGCTGGTGGGCTTGTTTGGTGTAAACCCAAAACAATACTTTCAAAAGATTTGGCCTGTATTGACCTTTGCTTTCACCTCGCGAAGCAGTGCTGCAACGATACCGCTTAATGTTGAAACACAAATTAACAAGTTAAATGTGCCACCTGCTATAGCTAACTTATCTGCGTCATTTGGCGCGACGATTGGTCAAAATGGTTGTGCGGGTATTTACCCTGCGATGTTAGCAGTGATGGTTGCACCGACTGTCGGTGTTGACCCGATGAGCTTTTCTTTTATTGTGTCATTGGTTGCGATGATCACTATTAGCTCGTTTGGTATTGCTGGCGTTGGTGGGGGTGCAACTTTCGCAGCCTTGATTGTATTGCCTGCCATGGGATTACCTGTGACGATAGCGGCCTTACTTATCTCTATTGAACCTCTGATTGATATGGCGCGTACCGCGTTGAATGTATCGGGCTCAATGACTGCGGGTATAATCACTCATCGTATTTTGGGGGATGCAGCCAATGCAGAAGTCGCATCGGATGATGTATCTGCTGCACAATCTAACGAGCAGTTTTCAAAAGCGTCGTAGTCTCACTTGCGAGTGCTCAGAGTTGGGAGTGTGATGCTTTCAACTCTGATTGCTCAACACCTAAATGTTCTGAAAAGCATTTATTACTTTTTAGCTGCGCTTACTTTTGAAAGAAATGAAGCGAACGCAATGCCACAAGACACTGAAATTGCAGTAGAGATTGAGTATGGATGTTCAGTAAAAGCTGAAATCAAAAAGTAGCATAAATTGAAAGCTGCCAATCCTATCAGAAGTTTTACGTAAATATTTGAAGACATTGATTATGCTTTTTTAGAACAGGTTTATTCTTTTGTACCTAATAAGATTGTTCAATACAAGCCATCCATAGTAAAACTTAGCACTATGAATGGCTTAATAAACAGATCAATTAGCCTTAAATTTGGTTATTTAGTTATAACTGGCAAGCGTTATTCGCTAACTGCCAAACACCCCATTGACCTGTTGTGCCAGGCTCTTCGCCTTTCGTCCACCAACCCGCTTTGTAAATGTCGCCTTTGTGGCTGACAAGTTGGTTTGCTAAATACACGGTATTGCGATCCCATGGCTGTGCACATGAAGTATCAGATACGGTAATTGTTCGACTTACCGTCGTTGTTTGCTGCGCACTATCAGACACACTATAAGTCAGTTGATATTGGCCTGCTGTATTTGTATCAACGCTGCCTGTAACAGTGATATTCGCTGTTAAATCACCATCTTCTTCATCAACTGCTGTGACACCCGCGAGTGCATTGAAGCTTGAGCCAATTGCCAGTTGCACATCGCTAACACCACTAAACACAGGCTTGTTGCTGTACACTTCTACTGTTCTAGTTGCCTTGGTTTCGTTGCCAGCAGAGTCACTTACGCTATATACCAATACGTATTGGCCTGTTGTTGAAGTATCGACATTGCCTGAAACGATAATGTTATTGGTTAAGTTGCCATCTTCTTTATCGGTAGCACTGACACCTGCGAGTACATTGAACACATCACCTTGGCGAACACGCGCATTACTCACACCGCTGAATACTGGCGCATTCTTTGGCGGCTCAATCACTTGACCATGAATAAATGGGCCATAGCTTTTAATAAAGCTTTGGTTGTAGGCTGCGCCAGCCGCGTTGGTTCCCATGTCCCAGTTTACTGACCAAGTCATCACCCCTTTAAGTGGCTGGCCTTGCTGTTTTAACTGATTAAATGCGTTGTACAGATTATTTGGGTTTTGAATATAGCCCGATGCTGCAGCGTCATTATTGGTTGGAATACCAAAAACCAGTTTATCGTGCGGGATTTGATGGAAGCCACGAGTCCCGTTCGAAAGAGAGTCAGACATATAGTAAATAAACTCTTGTTTTAGCGATTCGTTGGTTTGTGCTATCCAACCCACACCATCAACATACACGCCGTCACCTCCTTGGTTGTAAAACTGTGGGTTGATCCAATCGTAATAACCATTTAATGCAGTGATGTAAGGAATGTATTTACCCGCTTGTGTTAAATAGGGGAATTCGGGTGCCATGGTCACCAAAAAGTTTTTGCCTTGCGCAGCATAGTGGTCTTTAACAAGACGCAGTGCCGCAGGGATCACGGTTTGGTTATCGTCAGCAGTCACTGCTGTTTGTTCAAGGTCGATGTCTAAACCATCAAAGCCAAACTTATCAGTCAAGCGGATGATCTCATCGGCGAATGCTTGCTCGTCACCGGTTTTGAGGCCAATTAATGCATCAGCACCACCAAGGGCAAGCAACACACTGCGGCCTTGGCTATTTAGTTTCGCAATTTGAGCGATAAAAGCTTGCTCGGACAGCCCAATTTTGGGGTCGAGTTTAAAAGTCGGGATACGCCCCTCTGAAAGGTCATACACCTTCATAAATGAGACGTTCACAACGTTATACTGGCTGTTTACTTGCTCTAGCGTCACACAAGGCGCATTACCACCTTTGTACCCTGCGCCATCACACCAGTTATGCCAATAACCGACAACGACCCCATTGGGTTGGTTAACCATAAGGTCACCACTGCTCGCTAATGCACTGCCTGAAGCGAGTGATGAAAGGCCCATTGCAACTGCTGCAACTAGGGTGTTTGATATTTTCAACATGTTATTAATTCCTTTTGTTGTTTTAATGCCATGCAATTATTTGCAGGCGAGTTAGCAACCTAAACTCGGAATAAAAACGACAATTCAGACTTTAGGCTCGGTAAAAACAAGGTAGAGTACGATCATCAATCCTTGATACACCTCGTGTAAAATAATTGTAAATAACCTACCGTTATCTATATGAGTTTGGAAATGAATTTTTCTAATAAAGGTACTTTTTGATATCAGGAGAATGGGTTAGGAAGGGGCGGGGTAAATAAAAGAATCGTGCTACTGCACGATTCTAAATTTTCATTAATTTAAATTTAATCATCTAATTAATATGAGATATTGAGTTGCTATGCCTTAATCTTTCCAGCATTGCGTGATTTGCGCACTTTGACAAAGCGCAGGGTGAGTCGGGCACATTTGCCAAGAATATGGATCTGGCGTGAAATAACCCGCAGCAATTTTTGCTGTTTGGTCATTACTCAAAGATTTTTGTGAAAGTTGTTTAAGTGACTGCTTTTTGATTTGTAGTTTCATAATTATTCCTTGTAAATAAAACGTTAAAAAACTTATCGGTAAAAATCGAACTTTGGCAAATGAAAAAAATACAACTTAACAATATCCTGACTATAACTTTTGAGGCGTTATCACTTTATTGGCATCAAGCAGTACATTACTTGTGTTAGCTAAGCCACTATTACGTGCACCCCCTATCAGCCATGGTGTGCCATAAAGCGTTACCGCGCCTAAACCATGAAGGGCCGCTGGCCACTTTGATATGCTGTGCCAAGCATCTGTTTTTAAATCGTATTTTAGAATGTTTTGATAAACGCCGCTGTGATGTTCACCACCAAACACGTAAATACTCTCATTGATGATTGTTGCTGCATGTCCGGCTCTTGGTTCAGGTAAATGCGCTAAGGGTTGCCAAGTATCAAGCTTGGCGTTGTAAAGTAAAACTTCTGACAAATTGCTTCCACCCATTTGTCGGCCACCGATAACCACCCAGCCATGCTTGCTTGTTACCGTCGCTGCGCTATTGCGAGGACTAGGCAGTGGTTTTGCGTGTGTAAACGTATAATTTAGTGGATCAAAAACAAAGTGGGCGGCGGTATCCGTACTGTGTTGCCATTGTCCATTTTGGTTTTTTTGTGGGCTTCTTCCGCCTGCCAAATGAATTTTACCCTTGATAACAGTTCCAACCGTTTCACTCAAAGGGATAGGGATCTCGGCAACTTTGATCCATGTATTTTTTGTTTCATCGAGTAATAACACATCAGCTGTATTCAGCCATTGCCCTTGTGCTGAGTTTATAAAGCCGCCAAAAGCAAACAGCTTTCCTGCTGCAGCTTGAAGATAAGTATGATGTCGACCTTCAGGTAGGCTAGGGGCTTGTTGCCATTGCTTTTCTTCGGTTGACCAAAAATGTACTTTGGCGGTCATATTGCCTTGTTCAGCAGGCAGGGTTGAAGAAATGCCGCCAGCAACCCAAATCTTATTCTTATAAACTGCAGGATATATTTCTTGAACTGCTTCGGGTAAGGCGGGTGGAGCTTCGTGTGCGAATAAGTCATTTGTTAAAGTCGCGGATATTAATAGACATAGTGCGGTAAATGGCGAACGCATAATTTTCCTTAAAAACATAAATATCAGATGATTAGCATACAGAAGTTAATCTTTTTAGGTACATATGAAGGCGTGGTATGAGTTTTACACTTAGGGAAGTGATTGTTAAGTTGCTGAATCTAAAAGGGGATAGTTGAATTATGACGTGGGTGAATAAAATTCATACACGTCATAGATAACAGCTTATTCTTAAAAGAAGTTAGTTATCGGGAAACATCTCTTCTAGAGATAACCCTGATAGTTTTTTGATTGAGTTAAGTAAATAATAGAGTGCCACAAAAAATAAAATCATGCTTGGAATGGCTATCACTGGGTAGCTAAGCGCCGTCATCCTACCAAGTTCATTGTTAAAAGCTTCAGTGCCAGTTGGGCTCACGACAATCATTTTCGCTAAGATGTAATTCATCGCAGAAGAAAACAAAAAAGAACCGCCCAGAATATTCGATGCTGTAGTTTGTATCTTGGGTAACTTCTCTAAGTTACCTTTTTCTGCGAGTGCTTTTTCTATACGGGCCACATCGAGGGTATTTTGGTTAAACAACATAGTTTTTAAAAGCGGGTACTTAGTGTGTTGGCTGACAAAAATCGCGATTGCGATTAAACCCGGTACCAAAGCTTCTTTAATGGCGATGTATTTAACATCAAGCTCTAATAAGCTGATCCCGCCAGTCAATAAGACAGAAACGATACCTAAGATAGAAATAAAACTAAATTTACCGACTTTTTTTAATTCCCAAAGACCAAACCCTAGAGGAAAGGCAAGTGCTACCGCAACACCTAGGCTTGGCCCGAGGTGTTCTTCACCTGAAAAGCGAGTCAGGATGATAACGGGCACTATGATGTTGAATAAAAGTTGACTGAAAAACCCACTTGGTTTGTTTTCTTGCTGCGTCACAGAAACCTCATATTAGTAACTAAAGCACTGCAGCAGTGTACGTTAAAGTCATCGACTTCACCAAGCAGATAAAACGCGTTTTTTAGTGTTTCATCTCGAAACATTTCGTTACGTGAATTACTTATAGTGACTTATAATTTTGTACCTCTTATGAGGTAAACTCGTGAAAACTACCAAGGATGAAAATATGATTAAACACACTCGATATCACTATATTGATAACCTTCGCACCATGGCATTATTACTCGGCATTGTATTTCATGCGGCGCTTGCCTACGGCGCATCGTTTCAAAATATCTGGCTCACGTCTGATGTGACTAACCATATAGTTTTTGATTTTATAGCTAAGTGGACGCATTTATTCAGAATGCCCTTATTCTTTGTTATTGCTGGTTTTTGCGGGGCTTTATTAGTCAATTTAAGAGGAGAGAATAACTACCTCTTCAATCGTTTTAAGCGGGTATTTTTACCTTTCTTAGTGTTTCTGCCCATAATTCTAGGTTCAACTCTAGCAATCTCATTTTGGGCGGCGTCTTTTGTGCAATACCGCCCGCCCATTTTTGAGTTGTTCGAGTTAGTTGAATCGCCGACCATTAGCACCATGCATTTATGGTTCTTATTTAATTTGTTTCAGTTCTGTTTTGTGTTTTGGTTGCTGTCTAAATGGCAAAGGGGCTACCAAGCTATCATGGGCTTTATAAGTCGCCCTATCTTTCTTATTGCGGTGTTACCTTTTGTTGTTGGGGTTTCTATGTCGCAGCAGATGATCCCATTTCCTCCACCAGATAAGCTTTTTCCTCAATTATGGTCATATGGCTTTTACGGGGTATTGTTTTTGGTTGGCGCAAGCTTTTTTCATCACCATAGTGTGATCCAAAGGTATGAAAAACAACTCGTTTGGCTGTTACTTATTGCCGTTGTGAGCAGCTACTTTTATTTTGCCCATTTGCCAGCTCCGTTGGCGATAGAAGATGTGGTAACGGCTCTAAACAATGGTGGGGTAGTGGATGTTGAAGTCGATGTGTTTTTAGTTGTGATGCAAACCTTGGCCATTCTTAGTTGGACTGCAGTATGCTATCTGTCAGGTTACAAGTGGTTAAATAAGCCAAATAATTTAAGTCGCTACCTTTCAGATGCTTCTTACTGGGTTTACCTTATTCACCTTCCTATTTTGATGATTATTCAATTTGCTTTAATCAACACTTCATTCAATGTGTTTATTAAGTTCAACGTATCGATATTAGTGACTTTTGTTTTGTCTATTTTGAGTTATCACCTTTTTGTAAGAAGTACATTTATAGGTACCTTTTTAAATGGTAAAAAGCGCAGCGTTAAAGGGTTTAATAAATTGGCTTAAATGCGCCAGCTTCATACGCTTTATCAACGATTCTGATTAATTCTGCATTAGACATATTAAGCTTATGCTTTTTACTAAAGCCAAAGAAGGTTTCTTTGGCTCTTGCTTTATCTAACGAGATAGGTGAAATCCATAATGTCGAGAGGTCTTGTTCTTTCGATAGAGAAGCAAACTTTTCGGGGCTGACCATAAGAATATCGATGCGGTCTTTGAGCAATAATGAAAAGCCCACTCTGGCATTTTGAATTGAGATCTTGTCTAGGGATGTGTCTTTATCGAAACGTGGGAAGTAGCTTTCACCTCTTGCGACGCCGATAATTTTTCCGTAAAGGTCTTCATATTTTGTAACTCTGATTTGTTTTTTTGAGATCACACGTAATTGATCGGCTGCTTTGAAAGGCGAGAAAAACGCAAACTGCTTTCTAGATGTTGTTGGACTTAAACCCGCAACGACATCTACTTCTCCACTTTCTAAGAAAGCCACACAGCGGGCAAAGTTAGGTGACTTTATAAATGTAATCTCTTTATTTAGCACTGTGGCAAGCACCTTCAGAGCATCAATGTGTATACCAGAAGGTGAAGGTTCGAGTACCTGATAGGGAGGATGATCGTCAATACACGCTTTTATTGGTTGTGTCTGTGCTTGGGTGAAATGTGTGGTTATTAGTAAAAGTATCAAACATGCTTTCACTAAGTGCATTTGCTTTGGCCCTAATCATAACGAGAAGTAAATTTAAAAGCATGCTTGTACATAATTTAACAGTTTACCTGCAAGTCGTATGACATACTTTATGTGAACTACGTTTCAGTTTAACTCAATTATCAATTTTAAGGAAAGAATGAAAAATGAGCCGTTTGACGACCTTTGTTATCTTATTTATGTTAACCCTCAGCGGATGCAGTGCAGATCCTGAAGTAAATTGCTTTTTAATTACAGGTTCACAGCATTGTGCTGAAAGTAACAAAGCGTTGAATAAACAGAATAAAACGCTCAAACAACGTTGCTTGAAAGCGCAATTTGACCACAAATTAGCAATAGAAGAGCAGGATAAAAGTGCAATTAAAGCGCATCAAAAATCAGTTGATAAGTATTGTTTTGATGCGAAGGAAAAAGAGTAAGCATTTATATGCCTACTCAATTAAATTATGTTAATTATCTTTGACCTGTAGCTAAACTTGCCATGCCACCCATAAATTCACATGTACTGTAGTCAATCTCTGCATCAAAGGCGTTGTTGCGAATACTTCTAAAAATTAGTCGATGTGTGTTTGCGTCATGGCAAAGTACTTCATAAAAAGTTTTTTTGGATAATTTTTGAGAGCCATGCTCAAGGCTTTCGCCTGCTGATGTTGCTGAAATAAAGAATGTAGCTGATGCGATCATCAATGTTTTAAATGTCATTTTAATATCCTTTTATTAAAAAATGCCTGGACCTTTTTTAGGCTCGGAAATGACAATCTATCTTTTCAAATTAAAAATTCAAGTCTAAATACTGAGCTAAAACGATTTTCAGATGGTGATAGCTGGTAAATTGTTTTTACTTTGTAAATTAAGTAAGTAGATGTTGCATTTGATTGACTCACTCAACTTATTCCAATAATTTGTTAGTTACCCAACACGGGTAATTACTTTTTAAGGAAAAAACATGAAATTAAAATTACAAAAGAAACCACTTAAATCATTATCAAAAGATTCAGCTTTACACCTGCAAGCAACTCCTCAAGTTGCCGGTGGTGTGAAGATCACTGAGTGGTGTAGTCGTGATAAAAAATGTGTGGTAACAGAAACCTGCTATGTGACTGACCAAAAAGACTGTACAGTGATGTAAAGAGTGTCTCATTAAGATAGTTATTAGAAAATGGATTTCATTCAAACCGAGCCTGTAGCAAACAGGCTCATATCGATACTCAAAACCCCTACTAATTTATACTTCTGAAAACACCTGTTATCCTATGCATATTCAGTATTTTGAGTATTAAAACATGATTAAAGATAACGATATCATCGAAACATTATCAGAACTTGAAGCTTTCTTATTATTGGTTGAAAACGGTGGTTTAGGACTAACCAATGTTGAAGGTGTAGCTTTAGCAACCAATAACAGCAATGGTCGTCCTTTTATTGCTGTGCTAGATGATAAACATCAATTACTACTTGGTCGTTGGGTATCGCAAGACGTATACGAAAATGGCAAAGACATGGTGCGTTATGGGGTTAAAAAGCGTCACTAATTACACCCTGCCACCAGCTAATGAGAAGTGATTTTGTTTGCCCATAATGAGTCTTACACAGTGGCTTCTCACATTAACGCGACTTATTATTGCCGCAACCCGCAACCCGCAACCCGCAACCCGCTAACTATATAAAAATGCTCGTTAATTTTTATAGGTCATTTGCCCAATAGGCCAGTCTAAGACATTTGCTCCATGTAATTTTAGATTTTGATGCTTATCTTCAATATCGATTTTTACTGTTGGAGCGAGCACGATGATCCGCGTGTATGATTTACCCACAAGAGTCTTTCATTGGCTTTTTGCCTTTGGCTTTTTAACCGCTTTTACCCTTGCTAATACCATAGACGATGAGCAAGCCACTTTTTCGTATCACATGATCGCAGGCGCAACCATGTGCATGGCGCTTATCTGGCGTGTTATTTGGGGTTTTGTAGGCACTAAACACGCCAAGTTTACTGATTTTAATTTAAACCCATCCGCGTTAATTCATTACTTGAAAGGAGCGCTGAGTGGCAGTAATTCGCACTCTGTGGGGCATAATCCTGCTTCGAGCTGGGCGGCAATCACTATGATGATATTAGCGGCCTGTTTAGGTGTAACAGGCTTTTTGATGACCAATGGACCATTTAATGAGGTGATTGAAGAGGTGCACGAGTTATGCGCCAATGTGTTTATGCTGGTGGTGGTATTGCATTTATGTGGCATTGCGCTGCACACCATTAAATATCGAGATCCCATTGGTAAAAGTATGGTAAGCGGTGAAAAATCGGTATCAGATGACACTAAACCTGTGGCCACATTTACCATTTTGGGCGTGCTGTGCTTAGTGGCTACTTTGCTATTTACCACGACTTTGATAGCACAATTTGATCCACACACGCGTATAACTTCAATTTTTGGGGTAACTTGGCAGTTATCAGAGTTTGAAACTGACGAGCACAAAGCGCATGATGAGCACTACGAAAATGATGAGCATGAATAGAGAAGCTTATGACTCGTAAAGACCGTCTGATTTTACTGTCTACCTTGTTAATAATTACGGTATTAATCGCAGTAGATCTCTCGACCGATTTAAAAGAAGGTGTGGCACTGTGGCATCTTGTTATTGAGGGAGCTGCGGGGGTTATGGCGCTCATTGGTATTGCGTATATTTTTAAAGACATTGTTCAGCTGAAACAAGACTTACAGTCAGAGCGGGCGCTGGCGAAAGATTACCGAGCCGAGGCCGAATTGTGGCGCGAGAAGTCTAAAACCTATTTAGATGGTTTATCGATTTTAATCGATGAGCAATTAACTCTTTGGCAATTGACTCCCGCAGAGCGAGAAGTGGCGTTTTTATTGTTAAAAGGCATTAGTTTAAAAGAGCTTGCTGAGCTTAGAGGCACAAGCGAAAAAACCGCCCGTGCCCAGTCTATGTCTATCTATGCAAAAGCAGGCCTCAGTGGTCGTTCAGAACTCTCGGCGTTCTTTTTAGAAGACTTGTTGCCAGCAAGGGAACCAGACTAACCCAGCGCCTTAATTGCCTGTCCAATACCATCTAACGTCAGCGGATACATGCGTTTATCCATTAGCTCATAAATGATGTCGATAGAATGATAGTAACGCCAATAATCCACGGGTTGTGGGTTTAGCCAAACGACATTGTCAAAATGATTGGTGATGCGTTTTAGCCACGCACTGCCAGGCTCTTCATTCCAATGCTCAACGCTGCCGCCGGGGTAGTTAATTTCATAAGGACCCATGGTGGCATCACCGACAAAAATCACTTTGTAATCTGAGCCAAAGCGGTTGATCACTGTCATGGTGTCGAGCACATTTTGAAAGCGGCGTTCATTGTCTTGCCAAACGTGTTCATAAAGGCAGTTATGAAAGTAGAAAAACTCTAAGTGCTTAAATTCACTATGCGCAGCACTGAATAACTCTTCACAGGTGTGAATGTAATCGTCCATCGAACCGCCGATATCAAAAAACATCAGTACTTTGACGGCATTGTGACGCTGCGGCTGCATTCTTACGTCGAGCATACCGCCTTGCTTGGCAGTGGCTTCGATGGTGTGGTTTAAATCGAGTTCGTCACTTTCGCCACTGCGGGCGAATTTGCGCAGTTTTTTGAGCGCCAGCTTCATAGTGCGAGAGCTGATATCGGCATCTTGGTCGAGGTTTTTAAACTGACGTTTGTCCCAAACTTTCACAGCACGACGATGGCGGTTGCCATCTTGACCTATGCGAATACCTTCTGGATTATAGCCATAGGCACCAAACGGCGAAGTGCCGCCCGTGCCAACCCATTTGTTGCCGCCAGCATGTCGCTTTTGTTGCTCTTTCAAACGCTCGGCAAGGGTTTCCATGAGTTTGTCTAGGCCACCAAGTGATTTAAGCTGCGCTTTTTCTTCTTCACTGAGCTGTTTTTCAAACTCTTTTCTTAGCCAATCACTGGGCAAGTTATGCTGCTGTAATTGACTAAAAATATCGATGCTTTCAACGCCTTCAAAATACTCGGCAAAAGCGCGGTCGAATTTATCGAATTGGGTTTCATCTTTGACTAAGCACAATTTGGCAAGCTCATAAAAGCCGTCGATGTCGGCAAATACCACCTGTTGCTTTAAGGCGTTAATTAAATCGAGTAGTTCGCGCAAGCTGGCCTTTGCGCGATACTTTTTTAAGGTGAAGAAAAAGTCGATCAGCATGGGTTAACCGCGCTTGGCCATAAACGCCAACTTTTCTAATAGGCTGACATCTTGCTCGTTTTTAAGCAGTGCGCCAAATAAAGGCATTAATCCGCCTTTGTGGGTTTTATCGTGCAGTGTTTTGGCATCGATGTCTTCGGCTAGTAATAATTTCAGCCAATCGATTAATTCACTGGTCGATGGTTTTTTACGTAAGCCATTTACTTCGCGCAAGTTGAAGAACACGCTGAGTGCGGTTTGCACTAACTCTTGTTTGATATTTGGGTGGTGCACATCAATGATGCTGGCCATTTCTTCAGGTGTTGGGAAGTTGATATAGTGGAAGAAACATCTGCGAAGAAATGCATCCGGCAACTCTTTTTCATTGTTAGAAGTGATAATCACAATCGGACGTTGTTTAGCTTTAACAACTTCTTGTGTTTCATATACATAGAATTCCATTTTATCGAGCTCTAAAAGCAAGTCATTGGGGAATTCAATGTCTGCTTTGTCAATTTCATCAATGAGTAGAATTGGGCGCTTTTCGGCGGTAAACGCCTGCCAAAGTTTGCCTTTCACAATGTAGTTGCTGATGTCGTGAACGCGATCGTCGCCAAGTTGGCTATCACGTAAACGTGATACAGCGTCATACTCATAAAGGCCTTGCTGTGCTTTAGTGGTTGACTTGATGTGCCACTGAATAAGCTCAGTATCAAGTGCTTTTGCTAATTCTTCGGCAAGCATGGTTTTACCTGTACCTGGCTCACCTTTGATTAATAATGGTTTTTCTAGCGTGATTGCTGCATTTACTGCAAGCTTAAGAGAGTCAGATGCGATGTAGTTTTCAGTACCGGTAAATTGCACGACGTTGCCTATTTTTTCTAAGAGATCTGACCTGTAAGTCTGCCATAAGTATTTTATAGATAAAAGAGAAGCAATTGGAAGCAACCTAAGCAGCGCTCTTGCTTGATGAACCTGCCAGAGCTTTTATAATGCCCTCACGTCGTGCCAACAAAAAGAGCAAATGGTGGAAGTAAAAAACTTATTAAAACAAGAACGTGTTGATTATATTTTGTCTGAGCTGCAAAAGCGCTATCCAAATCCGCCAATTCCTTTAGATCATAAAGACCCATACACCTTGCTGGTGGCGGTGTTGTTGTCGGCGCAATGTACCGATGAACGGGTAAACCAAGTAACGCCTGCATTGTGGGAGTTAGCAGATAACCCGTTCGATATGGCGCTACAAAGTGTCGAAGACATTCAAGCTATCATTCGCCCTTGTGGTCTGTCTCCACAAAAGTCGAAAGCGATTAAACGTCTGTCTGAGATTTTAGTTGAGCAACATGGCGGTGTGGTACCAGAAGACATGGCTATTTTAGAAACTCTGCCGGGCGTGGGTCATAAAACCGCTGGGGTCGTGATGGCGCAGGCTTTTGGTGTACCTTCGTTTCCGGTCGACACTCATATTCATCGTTTAGCGCAGCGATGGGGTTTAACGAATGGTCGCAGCGTTGAGCAAACCGAAAAAGACTTAAAGCGTTTATTTCCGAAAGAGACTTGGAACGACTTACATTTGCAGATCATCTACTATGCCCGAGAGCATTGTCAGGCGAGAAGTTGTCACGGTTTAGTGTGCCCAATTTGTACCACTTGTTATCCGAATCGTAAGCACCCGAAGAAAATAAAAAAGCCTTGATTTAATTAAGGCTTTCTTTGCAATCACTTTCTCACCTTAATTAACTTTTGGTATGTTATATTGTATCTTCAGTTTTAAGGTGAGTTGTCATGTCTATTCCAGTCACAATTTTGCATGGTTTTCTTGGCTCAGGAAAAACAACACTTTTACGCAGTCTGCTATCCCAGTCATATAAATCTCAGCAAGTGCCGGGTGTTATCGTCAATGATATGAGTGAGTTAGACGTTGACGGAGTACTTATCATGAACACTGAAATAGTCAGTAATGAGAGTGGCAACTTTGTAACTATTAGCGGTCATAGTGTTAGTAGTAGCAAAGGGCTTAAAGAGCTTAAAGTGGCTTTAAAAACACTCAAGAATGAGGCTAGGCCACCGTGGATAATTATTGAAACATCGGGGAGTAGCCATCCTTTACCCCTGATAGAGTTTTTCAAAGATAATAAAGACTTTGCGCTTAAAGGCGTGATTACTTTGGTTGATGCGACTTGGTTAAAGGAGGACTACAATTTTGGTAAAGAATTAATGCCGAGATGGCAAGATAATATGAATGCACAGAGGCGAGGGATCGAAAACATTCTGGCTGAGCAAATTCTATTTTCTAATAATGTATTTTTAACCAAAACAGATAAATTAACCGATAAAGCGGTTGCGGCCGTCGCTCAAGCAATTCACCCCATCAACCCTTATGCTGCCATTTCTAGTGCGCAATGGGGCAAAGTCGATTTAAATTATATCCAAGGTTTTGAAGATTATAATTTCCATTTAGTGTCTCAACTTACTAATGAATTACGTGCTACGGTGAATACGCCACTCACACTCTCAGGCAAAAAGAATCAAAAGCTGATTGCAAAAGTCTTACGTGATGATAGGCCTTTTCATCCTATGCGCTTGTGGGAAACTTGTCATAATCATATGACTCATGGGGTATTTAGAAGTAAGGGGTTCTTTTGGTTGCCGACTCGCGATGATGTGTCATTACTGTGGAGCCAAAGCAATGGCAGTGTAGGGCTAGAAGTCGTTGGCTTTTGGCGTGCGCCCATACTCAATGACGATACTCAAAACTTTACGCAAGAACACTATGATATTCTAAAAAATAAGGTAGATAAGATTGAGAGCCGGTTTGGAGATAGGCGCTGTCGTTTAACCGTGATTGGACAAAAAGAAGAAGCGGCGGATTTTATTAAGGCACTCAAAAATTGTTTTTTAACCGATGAAGAATTGAATTTTTGGCGAAACGGGGGCACCTTCGAAGATCCTTGGCCACAAAAAGTAGCACAGGTATAAAGGACTTTCAGTGTATTAAATTCACTTAAAGATTTAGCCCCTTATTATAACAAGGGGCTAGTCGCTGATTTGTTTACTGTTTAGCTGCTAATTTCATCAACCGTATTTTGATCAGTTTTATCTAAAATACGCGTAATGAGTAATTGTTCAACTCGAACCCCTTCAACATCTATAGCTTCAAACTTAAAACTTTCGTGAATAAAACTATCGGTGCGTTTTGGAATGCGTTTCATCACATAAATCAAAAAGCCTGCAATGGTTTCGTACTGATCCATATCTGGGAAGTGATTGATATTTAGTTGTTTTATCACATCAATTACGGGTGTATTACCTGCAACTAACCAAGAGTTAGTGTCTCTTTGAATAATTTGCTCTTCATAGTTATAGCTGACTAAGTCGCCCATAAAGCTACTGATCAAGTCTTTCATGGTGACAAGACCAACCACTAACGCATACTCATTGACCACCACCGCAAACGTTTGATTAGCACCTTTAAAGGCGTTCAAAGCCTCTGAAAGCGTGAGTGTATCAGGCAAATAAAGTATGTCTTTTTTTACGATTTCTTCGCTTAATTGCACACTCTCGCCATTGAGCAACTGACGTAAAATATCTTTCGATTCAACATAGCCTTTGAGCTTGTCTAAGCTACCATCACAAATTAAAAACTGGTTATGCGGATGAGCCTGAATTGCGGCACTGATCACTGTATTATCGTCGCTTAAATCAAAGCTAATAATAGCCTCGCGAGTAGTCATCACACTTGGCAGTGTGAGGCTGTCTAGTTCAAACACGCTGCCAATGAGATGGTATTCCTGTTGCTGCAAAGTACCATCTTGGGCACCTGCTTCCATGACCGCCACGATATCTTCGGTGGTGACAATTTCTTCTCGCTCAGTGGGGAGTTTGAAAATACGCAAGACTAGGTTACTTAAACCATTAAAAATGAGTACGAATGGCGTTAAGGCCAATGTCACCATATTCATTAAATTCACTACACGAATGGCAACCGCTTCGGGCATGATCATGGCAATACGCTTTGGTAATAAATCGGCAAATAAGATGAACAGTGACGTAATGATAAAAAACGACAGCAAAAAGCTGATCTGCCCAAGTAAAGGCCCAGAATAAAACACTGACACTAACTCTGATGTGTAGGGAGCCAGCGCTTGCTCACCAATAATACCGCCCAAAATAGCAATGGCATTAAGTGCGATTTGGATCATCGCAAAGAATCGCCCCGGTTGCTCTTGTAAAGCCAATACAGTCTCGGCATTTTTGCTGCCTTCGTCGACCATGACGCGTAATTTTATTTTACGCGCAGCAGCAATCGATATCTCAGACATAGCAAATAAAGCACCAAAGAAAATTAAGATGCTGATAGCGAGTAGGTCGCTCATTGAGTTCCTAAAAAGTAAGTACCCGAGTTTAATTTATCACAGCGGGTTTAAACAAAAAGTGAGCAATTATTAAGGATAAACAAGGCCTGTGCAATGATTATTTGAAATTATTTTAATGTGTTAAAAATCAGTAGTTTACTTTGTTTTTATGCTGTTTTTAAAGTTGTTTTTTTAAATTTTACTAGTAGGCATTATTTTTGTAGGTGATGAGTGAAAATTGGGCTAGCATAGCGGCGTTAATTTACACTTATTTCTGTTAGGATTTTTACAGCATTGAACATCACACTTGCCGAGTTATTCTCGATTGACCCTTTTACTTGGACTGAATTAGGCACCGCTATTTTATGTGGCTTTATTGTCGGTTTAGAACGACAGTTACGAGGCAAACCCGTTGGTATTCGTACCTCTTCTTTAATCGTGCTTGGCACCTACTTGTTTATCGCTGCGTCGAACTCACTGAATAATGATGTAACTGATACATCGCGGATCATAGGCCAAGTCGTGACGGGCGTGGGCTTTTTAGGTGCCGGTGTAATGCTTGCCAAAGATGGCATTGTGGTCGGTGTGACATCGGCTGCAACGATTTGGGTGCTTGCGGGGGTTGGTGTCGCTATCAGTGTGGCGGGAGAACTCGCTGCAATTAAGCTTTCGATATTGGTGGTTGGTATTTTATATGGTGTTGATGTGCTTGAAGATTACTCGGCATCGTTGACACGAGGCGTACACAGTAGATTTAATAACTGGAAGAACAAGCAGCGCTGATCACAATCAAACTCTCTTAATTTGTAACAATATAATTCAAAGCCAATTTTCATCGTGACAGCTGAATAAATAAGCGTCATGATGAAAATTCAGGGCACCCCAACACCCACTTCCATTTTTATTAATTTCAGCGTCAAGCTAACTATTATTTGCGAACAATTAATTATGAGCAGTGAACTCTCGTTCTCACGGGTGAAGGATTTCCCTTTGCTTATGTGGATATTACTTTTTGGCTCCTTTATTACTCGGGGGAGCTTCTTTATGGTGTGGCCGTTTTTGGCGGTTATTCTGTACGATAAATTTGCCTTAAGCGCGACTGAGGTTGGGCTGATCCTATCGACTGCTGCCGTGGTGGCGGTCTTTGTCAGTTTTATTGGTAGCACACTCTCTGACAAGCTAGGTCGACAAACTGTGATGTATGCCACGGGTGTGCTTTATATCGTGTCTTTTTCTCTATTGGCTGAGGCCGATACCGTCACTATGTTTGCCATCGTGATCACCTTGTGTTCAATTGCTACGGCGCTTTGGCGGCCACTGGCTTCGGCGCTCATTGGCGACATTATTGACGATAGCAAAACTCGCGAATTGGCGATGCAGAGTATGTATTTCATCGTAAATGTGGGCTGTGCGGTTGGCCCGATTGCCGGTGTTTGGTTGGGCTTAACAGGCCAACAGTCGAGTTTTTATATCACAACCGTGGCCTTTGCACTTTTATTAGGGCTGCTAGTGTGGGGCTTTTCTCATCATAAAAAGTCCCACCATAAAAGGTCTCATCATAAAAAGACGCAGCAATATACAGAGAGCCAAGGTACAAGTTCGGCAGAATTAGAGAATAATGAGCCAGTAAAAGAAAGTATTGGCATGAAGCAAACTTTGGCTATTTTAGCCAAAGATCGCCTACTTCAGTGTTTGATATTAGCCAATGTATTCTGCTTGTTTATTTACGGGCAAATGGACAGTTCATTGGTGCAATACCTAACGCGCGAGAATGTACCTAAGTTACTTGAGCTGGTGTCGTCACTGATATTTACCAATGCCATGGTGATCATCACCTGTCAGTTTTTGTTATTACGGATCATGGCTAAGGTTGAATTGGTGCATCGTATTCAAATTGGCTTGGTTTTGTTGATGTGCTCACAAGTATTTATGGCACTCAATGCGCCGAGTTTCTTCTGGGGCTGGATTGGTGCTGTGGTGGTACTGAGCTTAGCAGAGGCGATTTTATTCCCGACGATGAACGTACATATAGACCGCATTGCACCGGATAATTTAAGGGGAGCTTATTTTGGCGCGTCGGCGTTTTACGATTTTGGCTTTGCCTTTGCGCCCCTTGGCGGCGGTATTATCTTAGATTTGTTTGGCGGATTTTGGCTATTTGTAGCGTGTTCAGCTATGTGTGTTGTGGTGATGGGCTTGTACTATGTACTAGAAAAGTTACCTCGACCAGACTTTGCTGAGCCTGTAAAAAGCGAAGTGCGTTCTTAACGTTTATACGCACAATAAGCCACTGTACAATGTGCAGTGGCTTTTCAATAAATTAGTGAGTCCTTTTGGTGACAAAGTAAGTAAATAAACCTGCAGAGATAAACATAAATAAGCTATAAATACTCGGTGCAATCGACATTGTCGTACTCTCTAAAATGGTACTGGTGATGAGCAATGCTAGGGTGCCGTTTTGCAGCCCAACTTCAAGGGTAATGGTGCGAGACTGAGCATCGTTATGAAGCAATTTTTGACCAATCAAATAACCTAACGACATAGTGACGATATTGAGTAAAACAGCCGCCGGTCCTGCAAGAAGAATAAACTCAATGAGTTGATCGCCTAACTTAATGCAAATACTTAAAATCACCATTGTCAGTATGGCTACAGAAAACCAACTTACGTAATTTTGCGTACGATTGGCAAATACAGGCCATTTAGCGCGTACCCCCATACCTATTAAAACCGGGAATACGGTCACTGCAAGAAGTTTGAACCAAGTGCTTACAAGAGGTAATTGAAAATTTTGAGCTTGCTCACCATAAAATGCGATTGCCCAAGTGGCCAAGAACGGGATAGTAAATGGGGTGATAAAACCAATGACTGCCGTAAGTGAAACAGATAAACCAACATCGCCTTTAGCTAGGTAGCTGTATAGGTTTGATGTTGTGCCACCAGGACATAGAGATAAAATAAATAAGCCAATGGCTAACTCGCCCGATAAGCCAGTTAAAGCGATAATGGCAATCGCGACCAATGGTAGTAATAACATTTGGCAGCCTGCGCCAATTAAAAAACTCTTAGGCTGTTTGAAAACCCGAGTAAAGTCATCTCGGGTCAAACTCATGCCGACACCAATCATAATTAAGATCAGCGCGACAGGTAAACCTATGCTGGTAAGCATTGTGGGCATTTTATTTCCTTATTCAGTTTAGTTTTTATTGAGCCATTGCAGACTATTACCTACAATACGCCCAGTTTTTACACTGTATTTAAGAAAAGATTATGACTGATAAGACAGATTTACCAGCAATTCCAGATCACCTTTCAATTAATCCTCGTAGCAAGTTCTACAATGAAGAGATTTTACAGCACGATATCGGTGTGCGTTTTAAAGGTAAAGAGCGTAACGATGTTGAAGAGTATTGCATCAGCGAAGGCTGGATCAAAACAGCTGCACCTAAGGCGTTAGACCGTTTCGGTCAGCCAATGCTGATCAAATCAAAAGGTGAAGTAGAAGTATTCTTCCGCTAATCACTGTGAGGAGTAAGCGTCTGCTTACTCCTTTGATTTATGAAGTAACCGTTAAAAATGGCTTTGCCAAAATAAGCCAAATCCTCTCTCAACTTTAAACTTCAATTTTATTTAGTCTGCTGCATTAAAAAGTCAGCCACGGCTTGATAGGCAGGTAATGAAGTTGGGTCAATCACACCATTTGCAGCGACAGGGTGTGACGCTAATCGCACAATGACCATCTCGGCTGCTGGGTCTATATAAATTGTTTGCCCATGCACGCCTCGTGCAGCGAATGCGCCGTTCTCATTGTGAAAATGCCACCACATGCTGCGGTAACTGCCGTTTGGCATTGAGCTAAAGCCTGCTTTTGAAAAAGCTTTTTTATCACCGCCCGTTTGAATACTCGCTATCGCTTTTGCTGGAATAACTTGTACACCGTCAATCGCACCTTGATTTGCAACGGCAAGCCCAAGGCGAGCTAAATCTCTTAAGGTTGCACTCAATCCACCACCGGCGAAAGGCGTGCCTAAGCCATCAACAGTTATATCTGCATTGTGTTCTGCACCAATTTTGGACCACACCAGCTCGCTGGCTAACTCGTCGAATTTTTTGTTCGTCACTCTAGAGACTATCCAACCTAGCACGTCTGAGTTGACAGTTTTATAGCCAAAGGCTGCGCCATGCTGACCTTGCTTTTGAACGGTTTGTAAATACTCAAAATAACCGACAGGGCCTGTGTATTCTTTAGGTTTTGGCAGTGGGTTTGCTGCATAACTGTACTGCCAAATATCGGCCTTAGGATCAGCATAATGCTCGCTATATTTGAGTGCGGTGGTCATATCCATGACTTGTCTTACTGTGGCATCACCAAAAGCGGAGTTTGTCAGCTCTGGGATAATGTTTTTGACGAGTGCTTTATCGTTTAATTTACCTTGAGCGATAAGAATTTCAGCGACTAGGCCGGTTAAAGATTTGGTCATCGACATAGCAGCGTGATTGATATGCTCATCTAAACAGCCCCTATAGCGTTCATATACAACTTTACCTTTATGCAAAATCAGCATGCCATCAGTGTAATTCGCTGCCAAACTTTGTTGCCAAGTCATTCGCTTATTACTGTTGCTAGGCTTAAATGTCAGTTCATCAATGCCCGGTAATAAGGTGTATTTTAGCGGCGTGTAGGCGTAAGGGTTACGCGCTATGCTGGCGGTTGGAAGTAGCTCACGCATGTGACAAACCGACCAGCGAAGTTTAGGAAAGCTAAAAAAGTTAGAATCAGGCAAAGTGACACGTTTATCTACAGGAGGTGGAAAGCCAACCATCAGTTGTAATGTGTTGGGATCAGATTGAACGTCTGTTAATAGTTTTTTAGGTGGCTTAGATGCGTGCGTAGTGGTTGAGATCGATAATAAAAACAATGATGCGGCGGTGAGACTTAATTTCATGACAATATCCTTTCAGAATTCCTTTGAACATTACTTAGCTTAGTCAACCTGAATAATGATTTAAGTCAATAGGTTGAATAAAAAAGTAGCCAGCAAAGCATATCCTATGTCTATGCTGACTTATGGGAAATTAGTAATATAGGTGTGAGTCGCAGTGACATTGTGGGTCTGCATTCAACTCTGAAATACTCAGTGTTTGATGTGTTGAAGTTTGCTCATCCCATACCGTTGCCTGTTGCTTCTGAGCATCAATGGCAACCACTTCTACAGGATGATTATTATATTCCACCCATTCACCGCGTTTTAATTCATTTGCTTGCATAACCACCTCTCATCTTTTTGGTATAAATTAGGTTACGATTTAAACAATGTGATGGATTACTTGTTGGGTGAAATTTGTTCGATTTCTATATTGGATAGCCGTTTTTTGTTTAGGGCCGCGCTTTTTAGCTGATGATAAAACTCTCTGAATAGTTTTATCAAAGCAAAGCCAATAATAATGCTACACAGGCTAATGACTGTTATTTTTAGCAATATTGGCCAGTTAAGCTCTGCCACAGCCACTTGTAGCCAAACAACCAAAGGTAAATGCACTAAGTAAAGCCCATAAGAGGTGTCTGCGAGTTGTTGTGTGAATGCATTTGGTTTGTTTGCAAACTTCTTGAATAAACCAATAAACAGCATGCATGAGGTCCACATCATCACTGCATAACTTATTACAAAGGCGACTTTAATTTGCAGATAGTGATCGTGCATATATTGCATTTGATAACGAGAGAGCATGACTGCGGCGATACAGCTGCATAACCAAACACCTACTTTAAAAGCGCTCAGCTTCGCAAAATCAGCAAATGTATTCTGGTGATTGAACAATACCCAGCCAAACAAAAAGAAACCACCATATAAACATAGCACGGGCCATCGTGGGATTAGGCTTTTATCTGGGGTATCGACCCCCCAGTGTTGCATATACCAAAGGCAAAAAGCAGTCAGAGGAATGACAAGCAAGTATAAGACTTTGCTGGTAAGTGTATGTGAAACAATAACGCGCATTGAGTCATTAAACTTAGGTGCTAATTGAGAAAGCTTAGTATGGAGCAAGTAGATTAATAACGTTAGTAAAGTGGCCAGTGTGAGGTAATACAAAAACCATAAATGGGTGCCGACAAATAAACTCATCGATAAGCCTTTAAAGTCGCTAAAACTTGTCACTAAAGCTGCGATTATATTCGCGTCACCTTGCATACTATCAGCACCCATTATCCAGCCGGACACCAGCAGTGGCCTAAGCAATATCCAGCCTAGTAAAAACGGCAGCACAATTCGTGTAAATCGTGATGTTAAAAATCGTTTTATGCCGACCTTTTGCCTTGTCATACAAGAGAAAAAACCGGCAATGAGAAAGAAAACCTCTAGGCGAAATGCGTGGCTAATGAACACAAACACCGACACCCAGTCACTGGTTGAGATATCCATCACCGCCCAGCCGATGAAGATAGGTAAAAACGATAGAGTGGCATGATAGACAATGCCCAGTAATAAAGCATACGCACGCACTGCGTCTAAATAGTGCAACCGGGTTATGATCGTCATTTTATATCTCTCAAATTGAGGGGAGAGGCCTGTATTCAGGCCTTGCTAAGTGCTGAACTAATAAAAGCCAATTTCATCAATTTGATAATCGAATTTGGCTTGTTGCAGGCTAAACGCCACAATACTTAAGCTATTGAGGGTTTTAGGGTCTAGTGGTGTTTGTGCCGACCATGCGCGTTTCATGTCTTTGAAAGGCAATTTGACGGTATGAAATTGTCCATCCGCTTTGATCATCACTGGAAGTGCATGATAATCAAAGTTATCAATCGCACTGCTATTGGCTGACACCGACAACATACCTTGGTTGATTTTAACTTTTAGCACAATGCCCTGATATTGGCTGGCATCGAGCTGTTTGCCAAATTCGTTCAGTGGCAATACCGAACTTGCCCAACCCGGCTGACCTCGAGGTGGTACAATATCGCCCTTGGCTGAAAGTAGGCCATTACTAACGCTTATCTCGGTTTTGGTTTTACCGCCGGCACTGGTGTCGTCAATAAATAGTCTTTCAAAGCCCATATTGTTTTGTGAGGCCGAATTAAAATCATCGACCAGTGTTTGAGACTCTCCAGCCCAAGTTAAATGCGAGAAGCTAATTAGCAGGGTAAGTTTTACGACTTCTATAAAGTGTTTTAATGTCATGTTAGTGTTCTCTATGTTGATTATTGACTGCAAAAAGCCTGTGGCGTTTTTGCTTGGTTTAATCAATAAGTGCCGGGTGGTTTGAAAAGGTGACAAAATAAATCACAAAAATATTTTTTAATTTTTGTTGTCACCTTTTGTGCAGAGCAGGCACTTATAAAGCAAATAAGATAAAACAGGCTTTGAGGCATGTTTAATACAGCAAAAAAACATAAGACATTTGATGATGCGGCTTTGGTAATGCGTGCGCTTGGCGGCAATAAAAACGCTTTTTGTGAAATAGTAGCGCGCTACCAAACACTACTTTGTTCATTGGCCTATTCAGCTGTGGGAGATATCAAATACAGTGAAGATTTAGCGCAAGATGCATTTGTTGAGGCTTGGAGAAAGCTCGATACTTTGCACGACCCAAATAAACTCAAGGCTTGGCTGTGTGGCATTCTTAAATTTAAGATAAGTCATCATTATCGCAAGCACGCCTCAAGTGCAGAAAAACACTCTGAGCAGCTAGAAAACGCAGAGCATATTGGCGCTGAAAACGCTGAACTTGAAGCCAATGCAATTTCAGCACAGCAACAAGCCTTAATGTGGCAAGTGCTTGAACAGCTCGATGATACCTACCGTGCACCGCTGATTTTATTTTACCGAGAGCAGCAATCTGTTGAGCGTGTCGCCAGCGAACTGGATTTATCCCTCGACACCGTAAAGCAGCGCTTGTCGCGAGGTCGGAAGATGATGAAAGAGGCGGTAACTGCTCTCGTTGAAGTATCGTTTAAACATTCAAAACCGGGTCTGGCCTTTACCTCTGCGGTGATGTCTGCGATCAGCGGCATAGCGCCACCGGCCAAAGCGGCAGCAGGTTTAGGTGCTTTTAAAGCAGGCACAGGGTTTAACTTTGTCAGCATCATGGCCGTGCTAGGCTCAGCATCTGGGTTTGTGAGTGCGTATTTTGGTTTGAGAGCCAGCCTTGATCAGTCTCGCACTGAGCGAGAAAAAAGTTTAGTGAAAAAAAGCGTGTTCTTATTTATGTTCGTTGCTGCGCTGTTTGTTGGGGTTTTGTTATTACTCAAACCACTTGCTTTTGCACAGCAAAATTACATGGATGAAATTACCTTAGTCGCGCATCTTAGCGTATTTATGTTTGTTGCGGCTTATTTTTGGTTAGTGAAACACGCATTTAATGCTATGGAGCAATTAAGGGCACAAGAGCGGCTTTTTAATCCTGATGCCTTTAGCGCAGAGCAAGATAAACCCAATGCCAAGCAAAGAGAGTATATTAGTCCCATTCGTTTATTCGGCGTACCCCTGATCCATATGCAATTTGCTATGCCTGAGCAAACCGACAACCCCGCCGTTGGTTGGATTGCGGGTGGTAGTAAAGCGTATGGGGTGCTGTTTGCATGGGGTGGGATTGCCGTCGCGCCTATTTGTGTGGGTATTATTTCTTTCGGTATTTTAAGTGTAGGAGCTGTAGGCATTGGATTATTAGCCGCAGGCACGGTGGCCATAGGTGGGTTGGCATTTGGCGCTTCAGCCATTGGCTATCAGGCATTTTCGTCTTTGTCTTCATTGGCATGGGAGGGGGCGGTGAGTGGTGGCTTTGCAGTTGCCGTAAACGGTGCCATTGGCGCAATTGCGTATGCTGAGCAAGCAAATAACGAACTCGCCGCGCAAATGACGAACTTATCTTTTATCAACCAGCATTATGCTTGGCTACTTGGACTCATTGCGGTATTTGTGATTGTGCCAGCAGCGTGGCATTCGAATAAAGTCAGAGCCAGAATGAAAAAAACGCGCTGAAGTGATCAGTGCGTTTTTTTAAGTTAAAACTCGTTATTTCTCAGCTTATTATCAAATAAAGCCAGTGGCAAAGCCCGCTAGCATAAAGAAAACAACCATCCAGATAATGGGCAGTTTTAGCTGTTTCATTAAGTAAAAGCCCACTAACACTAGGGCAATATCAAGTGGCTTTAGTATTGCACTAATAAATACAGGTTGATATAGCGCCGCAGCAAGTAGACCAACGACAGCAGCGTTAACACCCGTTAAAGCACCCGCAACCTTTGGCTTTTGCGCAAGCTGTTGCCAGTTCTTTAATACCGCTAATAATAATAAAAAGCCCGGAAGGAACACCGCCGCTGTGGCAATGAGCGCGCCTGCAATTGGGTTGCTTGGTAGTAGCTCATAGCCAATGTAAGTCGCGAAGGTGAACATAGGCCCAGGCACCGCTTGTGCGGCCGAGTAGCCGGTTAAAAATGTATCTTGGCTGAGCTGATCTCCGACGATATTTTGCAGTAGCGGTAGTACCACATGGCCGCCACCAAATACCAAGCTGCCCGCTTGATAAAAGTCATTAAACAAGCCTAATTCTGGCGCAAGGTGTGCTGCAAATGGTAACCCTAGCAATAAGCCGATAAATAAAATCAGCGGGACTAGACTCGGCTTGAAAGGAGTAGATTTCTCATCAGTTAAATTGCTCTGTTCTGATTGTAAAAACAGTGTGCCGACAATAGCAGCAAAAACCAATACGGCGATTTGCATCATGATACTTGGCATGACCAATAGCGCGATTGCTGTTATTAAACACAAGCTTACTGATAGCGTGTTTTTACAGAAGTTTTTATACATACCCCAAGCGGCATCGGCAACCACGACCACGGCCAGTAGTTTTAAGCCATGCACCACATTTTGAAAAGCACTGGTATCCATGACTTGGCTGGAAAGTAGAGCTAAGCCTATCATGATCAGAATAGATGGCAGGGTAAAACCTAAAAATGCCGCACACGCCCCTAACAGGCCGCCGCGTTTATAACCCAGTGCAAAGCCGACTTGGCTGGAGCCCGGGCCCGGTAAAAACTGACTGAGCGCAACGATTTGTGCATATTCATTATCATCAAGCCACTTCATCTTCTCGACAAAGGTTTTTCTAAAGTAGCCGATGTGAGCGGCTGGCCCGCCAAAGCTTATCCAGCCAAGCCAGAAAAAAGTTTTAAAAATAGAAAGCATACACAAGACGCAAAATATCAGGTTGTTATAAGTATGCCCATAGTGTAAAAATTCACTTAGCATGATTCAAATTAATAGTATTTATGCTAACTATGAATAATTTGGGATTTGATGGGCAAGAGAAACAAATGGACAAAGAAGAATTGCAGTGGCGACATATTGATTTAAATCTGCTGGTGGCATTTTCGTATCTGTACCGCCATCGTAGCGTCAGTATTGCCGCGGAGCATGCTTGTGTGAGCCAATCGGCAATGAGTCATAGTCTTGCTCGATTAAGGCAGCTTTTAGGTGATGCATTATTCGAAAGAAAAGGGCATCAAATGTGCCCAACCGAACGCGCTCATCAGATAGCCCCTAAAATCAGCGTGTTGCTCGACACAGTTTCTGGGCAGATTTTGCAAAGTGAGCCATTTTCCCCCAGCCATTATCAAGGAGTGTGTCGAATAGGGTTAACCGATTACGCCGAACTAATATTTGCGCCAGCGATTTATGATGCCATTCGAGCGCAAGCACCTCATGCTCAGATCAGCTTGATAAATGTGAATCGCAGTAATTATGAGCAAATCTCAGAACAAGAAAAACTCGACATCATTATCGGAAGTATGCCTCTTTTGGCTGATGGTTTTAGCAGTCAACATTTATATACTGAACAGCATGTGTGTTTGGCAGATTTATCAGCTTTAGACTCATCTATTTTCTCAGCCGATGGTCAATTAAGTTTGCAGTCATTTGCAAAAGTAGAGCATGCTTTAGTGAGTCCAGATGGCAAGCTGGCAACACAAATTGATAAAACTTTGGCTGAGCATGGTTTATCGCGACAAGTCACTGTGGCAAGTCGCAACTTTTTAACCGTTCAAACCTTGCTTAAAGGGCGCGCCTTGATAGCGATTGTGCCGAGGAAAATGGCAGTTTTGGCCACCGAGCAAGCAGGGTTGTCTATGTTAGAGCCGCCGATAGCAGTCGCTGATTTTGATATTGCGATGATCTGGCCTGAAGTGAAAAACCAAGATGATAAAAACCATTGGTTACGCAGTGTATTAGAAAAAGTTCTAGCTTAGTGCGAGAGGTTAAAAGCGAGCGAACTCGCTTTTATTTAAACTAGTATACAGTTAACTGATGATGGATAGATTGCACCAGCTCTCGAGGTAGACAAAGTTGATTGGCCAATGCCTCAAGGTATTGCCCTGAGATAGGCTGGTTTAAATCAATGGCGCTGACACTCGCGGCATAAACCTCAATGCCTGTTTGTGCATCAGGCACTGATTGCACTAATTCTGAGAGTGTCATTGGTTTTCTTAACTCATCAAATAACATGGCTTTTTCGTTAACGGTCAGCTCCATGGTTTCAACTTGCGCAAAGATTTTCTGGCGCTCAGTTTCATCAATATGACCATCAGCATAAGCCGCGGCTATCATGGCGCGCATAATAATTAGTTGGCCTGAGCCCGACTCATCCTCAACCACTTGTTCAAAGCTTTGTTCAGGCATATAAGCTGGCGTGAAGTCAAAAGTACGACCTTGCGGAGTATGCTCTTGGCGCGCTTGGTTATGGCTGCGCTTATTCATGGCGTTGTCGTAAGCGCGACTATCAGCTTGCTGTTGTGCAGCTTTATTTTGCTCTGAATATTCTTTATAAGCTTTCCAAGCAAGACCACCTACCGCAGCAATAGCTCCATATTTAACAGCTTTTTTCCCGGTCTTTTTACTTTTCTTACCGCTGACTAAGCTGGTTAAACCGCCGCCGGCGACGCCTCCTAAAAAGCCACTTAGTGCACCTGATTTGTTAAGACTACCTACGAGTTTTTGCAAGTCTTTCATACTTTGTCTCCTTCTCTTTATGTACCCAGATTAAGAGAAGCAATCTAAAATTAAAAGTCCATATTTGTTACAAAGCACGTCAGTTTTGCAGTAATGCTTTAATTTTGTCGTGCACGAATAATAACCGTTTGGCAATGTGCTTTTTGTTTTGATTAACGAGGTAAATGGGTTCCATACTTGGCTTAGCGAGTTCATGAATATGAATTTTTTCAGGTTCTGCAAAGCTTGCTACTGCACTTTTAGGTAGAACAGTAAAGCCAAGCCCCATGCTTACAGGGGTTAAGATCAAGCCAATTTGGTTTGAAAAACCACGCTCTTTAATATCCTGTATATGCGTGAATTCAGCAAAGTTCGCTTTGAGCAGTTGATTGGCATGGTGATGCCCATCAGGGTGGTTAATAAAACCAAGCTGTTTTAGAGTAACAAACGAGGGGTTTTTGACCTTTGCGGGAAGTACTAATTGCAGAGGTTCTTGAGCAATCTCTTCGAAGTTCAGTAGGCTTGAGTTTGCATGTTCGGTGACTAAACCAATATCGATGTCACCTTGCTGCAACGCCTTAATAATGCTGCTGTTTGGCGCAAACTGATAGTGAATGATGAGCTCAGGAAATTGTGTTTGCAGCGCTAATAATCTTGGGTAGAGGCGTAAACCTATACTGCCTGGTGACATAATCTTTACTACACCAACATGCTCTGAGTCTGTGGTTACTTTTTCTTTAAAGCCTTGCAAAGTGGCAACGACTGTCTTTGCTTCTTGATAGGTTTGCTCACCGGTTGGCGTAAGCACAAACCCTTTCTCTGTTTTTTGAATAAGCGGTTCGCCTAACAGGTCTTCGAGCTTTCTGAGATGTTGGCTGACTGCCGACTGAGTAATAAAAAGCTGTTCAGCGGTTTTAGTGAAGTGCTTGGTTTCGACGAGTGTGCAAAAGGTACGCAAGAAGATTGGGTTTATCATTAGTAAATCTACTTAAAAATATAAGAATTTATAATTTCAAATAATGGTAGCCGATTGCGTAGACTATTTCCTGTACTTTACAGGAGAACATTATGAGCGCAGTTTACCCAAGAACCTTTTCACATATTGGTATTTCTGTTCCAGATCTGGAGCAAGCCGTTAAGTTTTACACTGAGGTGTTAGGTTGGTATTTGATTATGGAACCAACCGAAATCACAGAAGATGACAGTGCCATTGGTGAAATGTGTACTGACGTATTTGGTGCTGGATGGGAGCGTTTTCGCATCGCGCATTTGTCTACAGGTGACCGCATTGGTGTGGAGCTTTTTGAGTTTAAAAACCAACAAAACCCTGAAGATAATTTTGAGTATTGGAAGACTGGGATTTTCCACTTCTGTGTGCAAGATCCTAATGTTGAAGAACTAGCTGAAAAAATCGTGGCTGCGGGTGGTAAAAAGCGAATGGAAAAACCGCGTTTCTATTATCCGGGTGAAAAGCCTTATCGCATGATTTATATGGAAGACCCGTTTGGCAATATATTAGAAATTTATAGCCATAGCTATGAACTGATCTATAGTGCCGGCGCTTATTAAATTATTAAGTTAACAAGCTAAACTATAAAAGGCTTCTCAGAGTATGAGAAGCCTTTTATCGAGACGGTGCAATGTAAACAGTTAGCTACTTGTTTTTTGAGTATGCAAAATAAGTGCAGTTAAACCAATGATGAAAAATAGCGCGCCACCTGAAAGTAAGAAAGGGTCGATAAAAATATTTTCATTGAAAGAGAATTTACCTGCTGAAATTTTCTTCCAGCCCATAAAATGCTGATTTGCCGCCACTACTGCACCAAAGAACCCCAATACTAACGCCAAATATTTCGTCAGAAAATGATGCACAAATGGCAAAATCATAATAATGCCAAGCAAACCGATAACAGTGCGTTGTGTTCGACAATATGGGCATACATACACGGCGCCCATTAATTCTACCGTCCAAGCAATGATGCTGACTGCTATGGCAAATAATCCCAACCAATGACGTTTGGCAATGATGTTTTCTAATGTGAGTTGATTCATAACACTCTGTTTATAATCTCATTCAAAAAAAGAGTGATAATATATCATATTTCTTTTAGGTCTAATTAATTCTTTTTGGTTATATGTGTTTTGCTAGATAAAGGGGGAAGGTAATAAATGAAGATTAAAAAGAACTGCTACGATTTTTGTGCATATCGTAGCAGTTTGATTGTTTTATACGCTTAAACTATCGATTGATTTTACGCACTCTGAAGTTGCGGCCTTTCATTTTACCTTCACCAATCACGTTTAAGGCCTTGCCTGCAACTTTTCGTTCAACAGCAACAAAAGAGGCCATGGCCGTCACTTTAATTTTACCGATTTGGCTGCCTTTAAGCGCATTATTCGCAGTTAAAGCACCTAAAATATCGCCCGGGCGTAGCTTGGCTTTTTTACCGCCATCAATTTGTAGTGTCACCATAGGTGCACGGGTAATCGGATTGTTAAACACGGCATCACTTGGCAGGTCACTCGGCTCAATGGTGATATCTAAATAATCTTCTAAGGCATTTACTTTATGAGACTCTTTATAGCTCATCAGTGAACATGCAATGCCCGTGTTACCAGCACGACCAGTTCGGCCAACTCGGTGCACGTGTACTTCAGGGTCATGGGCAATATGGTAGTTGATCACCATTTCAACATGGTCAACGTCAATACCGCGTGCAGCAACATCGGTGGCCACTAAAATGGTTAAGCTCTTATTGGCAAAGCGCACAAGCGTTCGGTCACGGTCTTTTTGTTCTAGGTCGCCATGAAGGGCGGCACTGTCAAACCCAAGTTGTTGTAATTCATCACATACCGCTTGGCACTCAGCTTTGGTGTTAGCGAATATCACCGCTGAGTTTGGTTGAAATTCAAGCAATAGCTTTTGTACTGCATCTAAGCGCACATCGTTATTGTCTACTTCATAGAAATACTGCATGATATTGCTGTGATCGTGGCTTGCTTCGACCGTCACTTTTTCTGGTGCAGTCATAACGTGCTTAGCCAGTTGCTCAATTTTAGGCGGGAATGTGGCACTGAACAGTAAGTTCTGACGTTGTGCAGGACAGTGCTCAATAATACATTCAATGGCGTCTTCAAAGCCCATTTCTAGCATGCGGTCGGCTTCATCTAGTACAAAGGTATTTACTTCGCTTAAGTCTAAACGACCTTTGCGTAAATGCTCTTCAATACGACCCGGTGTACCAACAACAATATGGGCGCCATGCTCAAGCGAACCAATTTGTGGGCCCATTGGCGCACCGCCGCAGAGAGTGAGTACTTTAATATTGTGAATAGCGCGCGCAAGTTTGCGAATTTCAACTGCAACTTGGTCGGCTAATTCGCGCGTTGGACATACGACCAGCGACTGCACACGAAAACGTTTTACATTGAGGTTATGCAATAAACCTAAAGAAAACGCGGCTGTTTTACCTGAGCCTGTTTTGCCCTGACCAATCACATCTTTGCCTGCTAAAATTAACGGCAGTGTTTGCGCTTGAATGTCTGTCATGTGTTGATAACCCAATGATTCTAGGTTGTCTAACAAATCGCGTGAAAGGGATGTTTGAGAAAATAGCTGTTGCGTCAAGGTCAGGCTCTTTGAATTACTAAAATTGATTGGCGAGAGTATAGCATGGCTTGAGACTCAGGCTTAGCTAGTTTATTGTTGAGTAATTAATCTATTTAAGTCATATTTTTTACAAGGGAGTTTTGTTATGCGTGCTGCAATTAATAAATGGGGGATTAAGTTTCTAGCGGGGGCTTTTCCTGCTAACAAACCCACCTTGATAACGGGCAGTGGCGCGATGCTTAAACTGGCTAAGCTAATGATGAACAGCGGTGTACAGCGACCTTTGATCATTGCCGATGGCTTTATGACGCAAAGCGGTAAACTGTCTGCATTAACGCAGCTTTTAAAAGATGCCAATTGTCAATTTACCGTCTTTGATGAAGTTGTGCCTAATCCGACCATGCTAGAAGTTGAAAACAGCATAACTTTGGCTCAGAGTATTCAGGCTGATGGTATCTTTGTCGTCGGCGGAGGCTCTGCGATTGATATTGCCAAAGTGGTTGCTGCGGCGCTTACCAATGGCAACAAACCTAAAAAACTCATTGGCATGATGCGCGTAAGAAACAAGCCACTCCCTATGTTTGCGGTGCCAACTACGTCAGGTACTGGCTCTGAAGTAACGGTTGCTGCGGTGATCTCCGACCCAGTATCCCATCAAAAAGCGTTCTTCTTAGACCCAGATTTTGTGCCACTCGCGGCAGGTCTCGACACTGATTTACTCGCTTCATTACCGCCTGCGATCACCGCTTATACCGGTATGGATGCACTGACTCATGCCATTGAAGCTTATATTGCGCGGGTACATTTTAATGATGCACAAAGTGATGCATTAACTGCAATTCGTTTATTGCTCGAGTATTTACCTCGTGCTTATAAAAACGGTGCGGATTTAGAAGCGCGGGAAATGGTTGCGCTTGCCTCGTTTATGGCAGGTTATGCGTTTAGTAAACAAGGATTAGGCTATGTGCATGCCATCTCTCATCAGCTCAGTGCGCATTACAATACACCCCATGGTTTAGCCAATGCCGTGGTGTTACCGAGGGTATTAAGATTCAATAAACCACATTGTTTAAAGCAATTGGCCGAAATAGAAAGCGCAATTTCAGGGGAGGGCTCAGAGCAGCAGTTAGCGCACAATTTTATTAAGCGTATCGATCAATTGTCTGATGAACTACAAATAGAAAAGTCTCTGGATAGCCTGCTAGAAAAAGACTTTTTCAAGATAGCAAAACAGGCACTACGCGAGGCGAATGACTCTTACTCTGTGCCTAAAGCGATGAAACTTAATCAAGTAATTCGAATACTAGATGCGGTAAAAGCGGGTGAGCGAGAAGTCGCGTTTTAATAAGTGCAGAGGTGGGGGCTGTTTAGGCCCCTATGTTCTAATTATGAAACTTTTTACTAGTTCGCTAACACTTCACCCAGTGCCACTGGCGCTGAGGTTTGCTCTTTTATCGCATTTAAAACAGCGACCAGCGTATTGTGTTGGCTGTTTTCATGGGCTCTAACACTGATTGCGGTGATGTCTGCATTGGCAGCGAGTTTGGCGATATTTACATTAATTGCATCAATTTCAACTTGGCGATTATTTAAATACACCTTGTTGTTGGCATCTATGGTGAACTGTGGAGTCACTTTAGGTGTGATAGACAATGTTGGTGAGTTGTTTCGTTCGATGTCTAATACAGCTTCTTTGTTAAAGCTGGCGGTTACAATAAAAAAGATTAATAAGATGAAAACAATGTCTAGCATTGGATTCATGTCTACGCTGAGGTTTTCTTGCATGTGTGCTTTGGCTGTTTTTATCATTTTATTATCTCCATGTTGTTTCAATATTCAGCCTAGACCATGCTTGTAACCATGCCTTTAACTCCTTGTTAATATTTACAACCTTTCACAAAAAGTGAGGTTGCTTCTACCAAGAAATAAAAAAGGGTTAACCGTTAGGTTAACCCTTGAGGGCATATGAGTAGGAGCAAGCCCTGATGGGCTTACAATTACTTTTAAAGTTGGTAACTGACCTTGCCAGTAAGCTCAGCGATGTCAGTGATCTTCGTTTGACCTTTAATCTCAGCAAACGGCTTGTCTTGGTAGTTTGCACCACGCAGTTGTACGTTGATACGAGACGCTTTTGGATTAGCTAACGTTTCGTTGTAGAACTGCTTGATATCAGCCAGTTTCACGTTCTGAACTTCGGTGATCATTTGTTGCTTAGAATCGTAATTCCAGTTCTCTTTATACCAATCAGAGAAGATAGGAGAGACTTCTTCATACATATTCTTAGGTGCTTGCGTCAGGCCTACTAGTACGCCTTGCTTAATTGCTGCAAATTGCTCAGGTGTCAGTGCATCTAGCTTGGCTTTGTACTCTATCTTGAAGTCATCAAAACGTTTTTGCGCTTGCACTAGGTCCATGACAGGTGATTGGATATATAGACCAATACTTGCATAGTCATCAACTGGGTAGTAGAACGCACCTACGGCGTAAGCTAGTTGCTCTTCAGTTCTTAATTGGTTAAACGCCTCATGGCTGAAGTGCTTAGCCAATACGTTCGCTATGGCTTTTTGTTTGAAGCCAGCTTTACGATGAACATGAATATCTAATAAGCCATTATCAGCAGCTGCGGTATCTTTTTGATAGCTCAAAACCTGTTGCGGTAATGGTGCAATGGTTTTGGTTTTTGCAAAGCTTGTTTGCGTGTGGTTGCTACCAAGTGTTTTGCCGATAACCTCTGCAACGTTTTCTAAATCATCTTGATTGTAGTTACCAAATGCAAATACACGTGGTTGGTTTGCCTTCACCAGCTTTTCTAAGCGTGCTTTGAAAGTCGCTACATCTAACTTTTCTGCTGCTGCGATTAACGCGTCATCTTCAAAGTTATTGGCTTCAGTTAAATTCTGAAGGGCAGGGAACAACTGACGAACAGTAAATTGCTTTTGTGCGTTATTGATACCACGAATAAGGCGATCTTTGGCTTGGGCAAAGTTCGTCTCCGTCACCTCAGGAATGAGGTCAGACAGCATTTCAGCAAGCAGCAAGTTTTGCTTATCAGTGAAACCGTTCAATAACAGACTCATACCGTTACTCGTTGTTGCACGCGTACTGATACCCGCAACACTTGCTTCAGCTTGTAATAAGCTTTGCTGTAGGTTGTATAGATCTGACCAAAGTGCGAGAGACACTTGGGTTTCGATATCTGCATTTGCTTCGCCGGCATTTAGGTCAATTTTTAAAATACCTTTTGGTTGCTCTGCAAATAATTGACTTGGGTAGTGCCACACTTTCACGCCGTCTTTTTCAACTTTAAGCTCAGCGGTCGATTGCTTCATACCCGCTGTTTTTAGGTCGAAGTTTTCAGGTAATAGACGATTTACTTTTGGTAGTGCTAATGCCACCTGAGTTGGTTTTTTCCAAGTTGCAATTTCGCTCTCAGCAATGTCTTCGATGCGGTATTCACCCGCATAGAAATGCTGTTTCTGATCGACTTTCTCGTTTTTGCTGGTATACCAAATACGCAGTGTGTCAGGGGTTAACTGTGATAAAACGTCATCAACCGCTTTGGCATTGAATTGACCAAAATAGTATGGCGCGTTGATGCTGTAATTCAGCGGGTAATCTTGCATGCTGTTAACTAACTGAGCGGCATAACTGAATTCGTCGACTTTTTGTAAGAATCGGAACTCGTTATCAAGCGAAGTTTTGATTTCTTTGTAATATTTCTCATCAACCCCTTTTTCTTTAACTAGGTCGATGTACTGCATGATGATGGCAACGATTTCGTCACGGTTCTGCATACCTAAATCAGTCAGGTTTAGGGTAATAGACATTTCACCGTAGTTACCATAATGATTTGGTGTACCGCCAGCATTCAATGAACTGATCCAGCCTAATGCTTTTAGCTGCTGCGCTGGTGTGCCAGGCATTTCAGAGCCAAGTAAGTAAGACACAAATGCATTTGGTTTGAACTTAAACTGGTCTTGATTGTTTTTAATGGTGAAATCAAGTTTTAGTTGCTTTAAGTCTTGGTTAGGCTTGTAGTAAATTTTCTTACCGCCTAACTCTGCAAAGTTAATTTCTTGCTTAACCTGCGGCTTCTCGATGCCTTTATCTTTAATCGGTGAAAAGTGTTTCTTCGCTAACTTTTCCATTTCATCTAGTGAAGCATTGCTGATCAGCGCCACTTTCATGATGTTCGCAGAGTAGTACTTGTTGTAAAACTCAACGGTTTCTTTGTGAAGGTTGCTGTTTTCTTTATCGCCTAATGTTTCTAGGTTACCGATTAAGAAGCGGTTAGCTGGGTGCTCACCCATCATATCGCGTGATAATTTGAACTGACCGAAAAAGTCCATTTCGCGGCGCATTGACCACTCAGCGTTAACGGCGTTGATTTCTTTTTCTGTGTATTCAGGGTAAAGCTTTGGTGACTTAAAGAAATCAGAGAAACGATCAAGCGCTTCGTCATAAGCGTCATTGTTCACTTTGAACATATAGTTTGTGTAAGTTAACCAAGTTGATGCGTTAGAAACACCGCCATTTTCGGTTAAGAATTCTTTGTACTGGTTTGTTTCAGGATACTTATCTGTGCCTAAGAAAAGTAAGTGCTCAAGATAGTGCGCCATACCTTGTTGCGTCATTGGATCTTGTAAAAGACCGACACCGACGTTTAATGCCGCTGCAGATTTCTCAGTTGAAGGGTCAGACACCAAAATGACTTCAATGTTATTTTCTAACTTTAAAGTTCTGTAGCCGCGTTGATCATTCGGGCTAACAGCAAGCTTATCAAGTGGTGCAAGCGCGTTCGTTGCACTTGCTTGTGTGTTGTTATTTGATGTTTGTGAACAAGCTGCAAGTGCTAATGCCAGTGCACTAATCGTAAATGCTTTTTTCATAGGTGTCGTCCTTTGAAATTTATCAGTTTTGAATATTTAGTTTACGCCTTTGGAATAAGTTAATCACTCAAATCTAATGGCGTTTTGTAAAGTGATGTAACAATCAAAATTTAATCATTTACGCCGCTAATATCACCTCTTCTTACTGGGTAGCCCAAGTGCATCCAGCCGAAAATACCTTCCCACAATACGGCTGTGCGAGTGTAACCCCTAGCACGGAGGCGATTGATGGTGTGATCTGCAGCGGCGCGAGGGCAAGAGCAATAGGCGACTATTTGTACGTCTTTAGGAATTCCAGCAACGGTCTCATCTAAATCAGCATAATAGGGAAAGGGGATAGCACCTTCTATGTGTGCTGTTTGCCAGACTGAAGTTACCCGAGTGTCTAGCAATACCATGCGTTTTTTTGAATTGAGTGCTTCATTGAGATCTTTTGAAAGTACATACATGCCATCTTTCAAATCAAAGTTAGGGTCTTCTCCCGCTTTGTTAACAATATAATCTTTAGGCTCTGGTAGAGCTCTAAGGACTGGTTTTTCTTCGACCAGCCCCATTGATTTGCTGCGTAAAAATGCGGTGATATTATTAATGTCAGCGGGTGATAGCTTATTTTTGAATGCTTGCATTGGCGTGTCTTGTCGACCTTCTTGAATGGCATAGCGAATAAACTCATCGGTATTATGGGCAAGGGCTGACTGATTCATCAGTGCAGGTGCAGTAATGCCTTCACCTTGTTTACCATGACAGCTTGCGCATTCTTTTTGGTAAACAGTTTCACCACGTTTTATATCGCCCTGTACTGGGTTGGTTGAAAATTTAAGCCTGTCGTATCCTGCCTGCTCAAAAAGCCAATAAGTTAAATCCCAGGTTTCAGCAAGTGTCATAGGGCCGCCTACTTCATCTAGATAGCCGCCCATCGCTGTGCCTTCTCGGCCATATTGCATAGGCCTCAATATCTGATGTGCCACGCCTGATTCCATCAGGCTTTTGCTGCGAAGCGATGGGGCATGATCGTTCTTATGACCTTCGCGGTTTTCACCATGGCACAGCGCGCAGTATTTTTGATAGTTATTAGCTGCAACGCGAGCTTGCTCTGTCGTGAGTTTACGCGGTGGCGCGCGTCGCTCCCTTTCTTTCGAGTAAGCAATACTCGTATGAAAAAGCAAAACGATAAAGCTGCTTGTCAGCAGTCCGAAAGATAGTTTAGACATAACCAACCTTGGATGAAATGACGGTTAAATGAGCATAAAGGGTGGTGATGTTGTTTTCTAGCGAAATACAAATCTGGTAACAATTTAGTCTGATGACAGAGGGGAATTTTTGATATTCAAATAGTAGTAATACCAATCCTCAAAATAGATAGCCTAATTAAGAGGATCGGTATAATAATTTTTGGCGACTTGGAGATTTCCAACTATACTCTTTATATTCATGAACGTAGGGTACAGATATGAAATTAATTAGCACGTTAGCAGTCCTTTCTTTTTGTGGTTTTTTACTAACAGCATGTTCTAAGGCTGAGTCTGTCCCAAAGAGTGAGTGCGATAAAGTTGTCGCCCATGCTAAATCAGTTTTAAAAGAAAATGCACCAAGTAAATCTGATATGTTGAAGCAATGTAAGGCTGCATCGGATGAAGCGAGAGGGTGTGTTATGGCAGCAGATAAGCCGATGAAGTTACTTAAGTGCGATTTTTGATTTGAAGCATATTCACGCTTAAAAATAACTGCCCAGGACCACCTAGCAAGTTGTCTCGCTAGGTGGTTTTTTCTTTATGGGGTGTTGGAAGCTTTTGACTTTATAAACTCATTACCAAGGTAAATAAGCCCTAGTGATAAGCCTCAGAGCGTTCTATCACTTCAATTTCATAGCCATCAGGATCGGCAATAAAAAAGAACTTAGCGACGAGTTCATCATCATTATAAAAAGACTTAATGGGGCGAGGTTGGTAACCTAGTTTTACCGCTTTTTCATGCAGCGCTTCTATATTTTGTGCGCTAAATGCCAGATGCCCATAACCATCACCAAGAATGTATGGCTTGGTTTTATCATGATTAACGGTAAGCTCTAGCTCAAAATCACTTTCATGATTACCTAAATAATGTAGGTCAAAACCGTTAAAGTTTAAGGTACGCTTTATCTCTAAGTTGAGTATATCTTGGTAAAATTGCGTCGACTTTTTTACATCCAAAACTCGGATCATACTGTGGATCATTTTTGCCACGTTTAAAATACCTATCTATTGTGTGAACTCTTCTATTTTGTGCAGCAAGATTTATTTGAAACAACATAACGTTAATTAAGTATTCAAAAAGAAGTTACTAAAGTTCATGCTTGGCAGTAATTAGAGCGTTTAGCGAATGATGAAGACCAGCCGGCTGTCGAATTTATTTCAATCTACTACTAAGCGATGACTAAACCCTCTGGTAGTGAGAAAAACCTTACTTTAATCTGGAGAGTTACTTGTCTCATTGATGCGTTGAATAATAAATAAAGCTGGGTGGCATTGGGTAGTAACCAAATACTACATGCAAATTAAATTTATTTGTTTGGTCTAATTAACCTATTGTTCAGGTTAAAGTCCCTATTTTTAAAGTGGGAACAAAAAGCACTTACTTACTTGTTCAGGTATGACCAGAAACTTGAATAAAAGTCATACAAAATAATTGCGTAAAATTAAATTTCTAATGCTAAAGTTTTGCTGTTTTTAATCAGTACTAAGGCATAAAGATGAGTAAGCGCATAGCAATTGCTATCCTTACGAGCTGTTTCTTAGTTGCATGCGGCGGTGGCAATGAAGCAAACACGAGTAAGGATACACCCGTATCAGATAATCCCACAACAACACCGGTTAATGGTGGCACGGATGGGTCAGATAATAATAATGGAAATAATGGCGGCAATGACAATAGTGGCAGTGATAATGGCGATAATTCAGCGTCAGAGAATAAAACCCCTGTCATAAAGCTAACCTCTCCGACAGAAGTTAGCCATGGTCAGCAAGTCGAGATAAAAGCCAATGCCAGTGATGCAGACGGTGATACGCTTAGCTATAAATGGCAACAATTAGCTGGGCAGACTGTGACATTATCAGCCCAAGCCGAGATCTCTTTCGAAATTCCTCAGCCTATTAACGGCTTTGACGAAACGTATCGTTTTTTATTAACGGTGACCGATGAGCATGGTGCACAGGCAAGTCAAGAATTTGCATTTACTGCTAAAACAGTCATGGGTAGAGAGCAAGCTGCTCGTTTGCTGCATCAGGCTGGAGTTGGGCCAAGATATGAAGAAATCTTAGCCGCGGAGGGCATGAGTGCTCAGCAGTGGATTGAAGCACAAGTGCAGTTGCCAATAACCTACCATGTTGATTATTTGGAAAACTATCCAAACCGCGATTATCCAATTCAAATTAATCGCATTGATGCCTGGTGGAAAGGCACAATCAATGCGCCAGATCAGCTTAGACAGCGTGTGGCATATGCCATGAGTCAAATCTTTGTGGTGTCTGATTACAATAATTCGTTAGCCAATCAACCTAAGGGTATGGTGAGTTACTACGATATGTTGCAGACACATGCATTTGGTAACTTTAGAGACTTACTCGAAACCATTACCTTATCGCCCATGATGGGCATTTATCTAGATCATCTCAATAATGAGAAGGCCGATGAAGAGCGCAACATTCGACCCGACGAAAACTATGCCCGTGAGTTACTGCAGTTATTTAGTTTGGGTTTGAATGAGCTAGAACTCAATGGTACGGCCAAAAAAGATGAAAATGGATTGCCTATTCCAGCTTATACCCAAGAGCATATAGAAGGGTTCGCGAAAGTATTTACGGGTTGGACATTTGGTGCCAGTGAGTTTTGGAACCGCCCAAGTAACAACCACTCAATACCCATGAGCCCATTCGAAGAATATCATTCGACTGCAGCAAAGCATTTGCTCAATGGCGTAGTGATCCCTGAGAATACAGGGCCAGAGGAATCGTTAAAAATCGCCCTTGATACCATTTTTGAACACCCAAATGTTGCGCCCTATATTAGTAAGCAACTGATCTTAAAATTAATCACATCAAATCCAAGTCCTGGTTATGTTGAGCGTGTCGCCAAAGTGTTTAACGACAATGGTGAAGGCGTAAAAGGTGATTTAGCAGCAGTCGTAAAAGCCATCTATTTAGATGCAGAAGCAAGACAGTTTGGCGCGCCACTTGAGTACTTTGGCAAAGTGAAAGAGCCGTTATTAAAACAGGTACATTTATGGCGTGTATTCGATGCGAAAGCACTTAACAATTTTTATTTTACGGGCAATTTACCCTTGATGTTTGGTCAAGGACCGCTGCAATCAACATCGGTATTCAACTTTTATCAACCGGATCACCAACCGCAAGAGCTGTCGGGATCAGAGTTGCTCGCACCTGAGTTACAAATCGCCAATGACGCATATGTCATCAATACCTTGAACAGCCATTTTGATGAATTTAGCAGCCGTGTCGCAGAGCGCTATGATAGCTTGTATGAAAACCGCATCTACTTATATATGTCAGAAGACATGGCGTTATTGGCAAACTATGGTTTGAATGCGGTGATAGATAAATACGACACCTTGTTTTTTGCAGGCTCAATGTCAGAAGAAATGCGCCAAGCGATTTACGATATGGACGCTTACTTCTCTTCGAGTGAAAGCCACTTAAGGCTTTCTTACATTATCTTTTTAATCACTGTCTCAGCTGAATACAGCTTGCAGCAATAGGAGCAATATCATGGATAGAAGAAAGTTTTTAGGCATGTGTTTAAAAGGCGGTGTATCAATGGCCGCCTTAACACAGCTGCAACTGCAAGCATTTCAAGGTTCAACTGCGATTGATGACGGTGATTACAAAGCGCTGGTCTGTGTATTTTTATCGGGGGGAAATGACTCGCTAAATATGTTGGTGCCGCTGGAAGGTGAAGCGCGTAGTTTATATGAATCAAGTCGACAAAATTTAGCGATTGCTAATCCGCTGGCTTTAGCGCCAGAGACTTCGCAAGAGGGGGGCGTAGGTTTGCATAATTCTCTGGCTCCATTACAAAACTTATTTGCTGAAAAGCAATTGGCTTTTGTGACTGGGGTTGGCAGTCTTATCGCGCCTACAACGCAGCAGGACGTGATCAATAAATCAGTGCCGTTACCTTTGCATTTATTCTCACACAACAAACAGCAAGCGACCTGGATGTATGGTAAAGAGCAAAGTTCAATTAATACTGGCTGGGGGGCTCGATTATTAGAGCGCCTTGAGCAAGCGGAGCAATTTGGTGGCAATATTTCACTCTCGGGTATGAATCACTGGCAAACCAGTGTAAATAGCATGCCATTTAGTTTGAGCACTAATGGTATAAGTCAGATCAATGCCTTAAGTGGTCGTCAGGAGCGCAATGAGCATGTTAGCAGTTTATTTAACCGAGTTTTAACCGGGCAGAAAAACCCACTAGGTCAAGCTTATGGTGCTCGCGTGAAAGCCTCGATAGACAAAACATCAGCGATGAACCTGGCGTTACAAGAGTCTGATCCGATTGATGGGGTATTTTCAGGCAGTGTGTTGTCGAGGCGATTGCGCACAATCGCACGCACCATTTCGATCCAATCTCAACTAGGCTGTAAGCGCCAAGTGTTTTATGTTTCTATGGGTGGCTTTGACACCCATGGTAATCAAAACCGCAGTCATGCCTCATTACTAGGCCAATTATCTCAGTCACTGTCTGAGTTTAACCAAGCCATGACTTATTTGAATCAGCAAAATAATGTCACTACGTTTACCATGAGTGAATTTGGTCGAACCTTAACGTCAAATGGTAATGGTACAGATCACGGTTGGGCTGGAAACCATATTGTCATGGGGGGCGCGGTGAACGGTGGTGATTTGTACGGCAAGTTACTGACTCAACACCTTAATGGACCGAGAGATACGCGCGGTGGCCGGCTTATTCCCGAAGTCGCTAATGAACAATATTTTGCAACCTTAGCAAGATGGTTTGGCGTGCCTGACTCTGAGCTGGTCGATATCTTCCCGAACTTGGCTAATTTCAATCAGCATACACTCGGGTTTATCTAATTTCTTTTATCGTTAAATTTCAAAGCCACAGTCGAGATGAGTGTGGCTTTTTGTTTTTGAGTATTCATGGTTTACTAAGCGAAAATTATAATGTGGTTTTATGATGTCTTATTTAGCCTTTGTAACCTGTTTATGGGCGTTTTCTTTTAGTTTAATTGGCGTGTATTTGGCAGGGCAAGTTGATGCTTGGTTTAGCGCTTTTAGCCGAGTGGCGCTCGCAACTTGTGTGTTTATCCCTTTTTTAATCCGCTCACGCATTCCTAAAGATCTCATTTTTAAATTAATGGCCATCGGAGGTGTGCAACTCGGTTTAATGTACGGGTTTTACTATCACTCGTTTTTGTTTTTGAGTGTGCCCGAGGTATTGCTGTTTACTGTGATGACACCGGTTTATATCACCTTACTCAATGATCTGCTAGATAGGCAGTTTAACGGCAAATACCTTCTGGTTGCGGTGATAGCCGTAATAGGTGCGGTTGCCATTCGTTATGAAAATCTAGACGGTGAGTTCTTATTTGGGTTGTTGCTGGTACAAGGCGCTAATCTCTGTTTCGCAACGGGGCAAGTGACTTATAAGCGTTTAATGCAAGACAGTGAGCTTGATCACAAAACCGTGTTTGGTTGGTTTTTTGTCGGTGCATTAGTCGTATCTTTGCTATGCTTTTTGTTGTTTGGCAATACAGACAAGCTACCAACGACCAGCACCCAGTGGGGCATATTAATTTATCTTGGTTTGGTTGCCTCGGGCTTTGGTTATTTTGCATGGAATAAAGGTGCAACCTTGGTGGATGTAGGCGCACTGGCTGTGATGAATAATGTACTTATTCCCGCGGGTATACTTGTTAATTTGGTTATTTGGAACCGAGATGCCGATTTATTCAGGCTTGCCATCGGTGGCAGTATTATCTTGTTCGCACTTTGGGTTAACCAAAAACTGGCATCAGGTCGCTAAGCGACCTGAGCTTTATTAAGGCTAGATAGCTGTCGGTACTGGTTGGGCGTTGACCCTGTAAACTGTTTGAAAGCGCGAGTAAATGGCCCAACTGACGCAAAACCGCTTTCAAGGCCAATTACTAACACAGGCCAATGCGATTTATCACACTCAGAGAGTAGCTGTTTGGCATGCTCGACCCTGAGTTGATTTATGTAATGGTTAAAGTTTCGAGCACCGAAACCCTCTTTTAATACGCGGCTGACCTTATACTCAGGTAAGTCGAGTTGCTTGGCTAAATCCCCCACTTTTAGATTTGCTTGTAGATATAGCTTTTGACCTATCAATAATTGTTGAATGGTCTCTTTCAGTTTAATGTTTTGCGACTCTTCTGTTTGCATTGCCAAAGAGCTCGTTTTTATTTGTGCTTCATTTAATTTTGGTTTGAAAGCACTCACTTTCGTTGTGTTTCTTGAGTTAGTAAGATTATGACTGGAGCTAGATTTAAAGCGCCAAAACATCAGTGTTTGTGTAACAAGCAACATAAAAATAGTGATACTGGCGATGATGGCTTCTTTTATATGCGGTGTGTCTACAAAGTAGCCTTTGGCGACTTTACTAATAAGCACCGCTGAAATGATGGCACACAAATAGAACACACGCTGTTTCTGTTGGGTCTTAGAGGCTTGATTAAACCCTCTAAATGCTTCCCATATAGATAAAACAATAATTGCAGAAGACAGCAAAATAGTGATTTCTGTGAGCGTATACTTAGCAAAACTTAAGCTGCTTGAATCTATGTGCCACAGTTCAGTGACAAATAAATAGCTTTTGCTCATCATCACCAAAATAGCAATGCCAATGGCAAGTGCAATATGTTGCATAGAGATGGCATTACTCCCTCTAAAATAACTACGCACAAACAACCAATAGCAGTTGCAGGTCGCACAAGCTCCTAGCCCGACTAGGTATTGGTAAGCCCCTAGGCTATCAGCAGATAATTTTTGTATTACGCCCATGGCAACCGAGCCACAAAATACCGCAAATAAAATATGTGTCGTATGTTTGTTTTTTACCAATAACTGGGCGAGTAAGCAGGTTAATGCCACGATAAGCTGAATGGAATAAATGTTTGATAAGGTCATCAGGGGCGCTCCAAAGTAACACCTCAGAGTTTATCTAATCGTTTGTTCTGTCTCAATTACGCGTTTGTAAGAAAGCGTGTCGTATTTTATTAGATAATGAGGTGAGTAAAAAAAGTTAGCTTTATTTTCATGGTTTTATGCGGGATTTGAGTGTTCACTCGCTAAATCTATAAGAGCTATAATTACTAAAACATAGGCCGATTTTAAAATTCGGTGCGACCCAGTTTCGCACCAATGCCAAGCTGCTTACATCAACATTAGAGTAAGGAGCGTGTTATGGAACAGCTAACCATTAATCAAAAAAATATCTGGGGTATGTCTGCCGATTCAGCACTTAAAAAAGCCGTCACCAGTTGGGTCAGTATTGTATTGGTAGGTCAATGGGCGTTTGCCGTTTATATTCTCAGTTTGTATGCCATCCCTTTATTAATAGGAGCCGTGCATCAGGCAGATGAAATCTCTCCTGCAAGAGGGTTTGATACCAGCGTTGGTTTTGATTCCATCATGTTTTTTAGTCATATTTTGCCAGCGGCGATTATGGCAAGCAGTGGCTTGCTACAAATTATTCCAAAAATACGAAAAACTTATCCTAAGTTTCACCGCTGGAATGGTCGCCTATTTTTTGCTTTAGGTCTGTCAGGTGCTGTTACGGGATTGTACTTAACTTGGGGGGCAGGCATTCGCTTTAGTGACATAGGAGCGTTAGGTGTCACTCTTAACGGTGTACTTATATTAGTTGCGATATTTTTTGCTTGGAAAACCGCAGTTAAAAAGCAATTTTCTCAGCATCAGCGCTGGGCGGTGCATGCCTTTATCTTAGTGAATGGTGTATGGACTTTCCGTTTATTTTTAATGGGCTGGTACTTAGTTAACCAAGGCCAAAACGGCAATAATAATAACCTTGATGGCCCAATGGATCTGACAATATCTTTTGCCTGTTACTTGCTGCCTATGTTATTTGCTGAACTCATCTTTTGGGCGAAACGCAGTAAAACCGAAAACGTGAAATGGCTTGCAGCTATAACCACCTCAGTTGCGGCCGTGATCACGCTAATCGGTGTTATTGCAGCTGCCATGATGATGTGGGGGCCAAGAGTCTCTATGGTGTTTGAGTCTATTTTTTAAACTTAAAAGCTTGATATAAGACTTTAAATTAAAAATCATTTTTAGTTATAAAAGGTGGGATTGGGTGGTTAATTACATTCTTTAGGATGCTTTCTTGATTTGTATTAAGAAAGCATTCAGACAAACTATGTCATCTTCATGCTCACTATTTAGCAAATTAGACAATAAGCTTTAGCTGATCGCCTAGCGTCCAGTGCTAGTCACTGGTCCATAGTGCTTATGTCTGATTTTATCTGTCTTTTAGTTTCTAGAGGCAGAATTAATCTATAGTCAGTAAAACAAATTCCTCAAAATGGAATAAAGGTGAGTAATTATGAATAAGTTTGTAGCCGGTACCGCTTTATCACTCTTAACCCTCTCAATTATGGGGTGTGGAGGTGGTAGTAGTAATGACTCAGAGCAAAACCCACCAACACAACAGCAGCCTCAAGCAACCGTTGGCAGCGCTAAAGTTAATATTTCAGGTCTACCAAGTGATTCAAGTGCGAACATTACTGTATCTGGGCCGAATGGCTACAGCAAAACACTGACAGGCGCAGAAGAGCTAAAAGATCTTGTTGTTGGTGACTACACAGTTGCGGTCACAGCCGTTACCGTTAATGGCGTAACCTATTCTGCCAGTAATTCTGAGCAAACTATTACTATTTCTGAAAACCAAGTTACGACCTTAGATGTCGCATACCAAGCGCCGATAGTGAGCAGCGGTGTGATCACGGGCTTTGGCAGTGTGTATATCAATGGTGTGCGATTCAATACCGACAATGCCGCTTTCTCAACTGATGACAAAGACAACGATTCTGAAGATGCGCTAGAAGTGGGTATGGTTGTCACCTTAGAAGGTGAAATGGGTGCCAATGGCGAAACGCCGACTGCGAGCAAAATTAAATATAACGCCTCAGCTGAAGGACCGGTTTCAGAGATCAACTTGGCTGAGCAATCATTCACTGTTTTAGGGCAAGTTTATTATGTGGACGAATTCACTGAATTTGATGATGAGCTTACTTTTGAAGCTTTACTAGTCGGTGATTATGTCGAAGTTAGTGCCAAGCAAAATGCTGATGAGCAGTGGCTTGCAACCCGTGTTGAAAAGTCATCGGATTCAGAAGATATTAAATTAAAAGGCACAGTGGCTGAGCTTAATACGGAAAGTAAACAATTCAACATCGGTACTTTAGTTGTTGATTACAGCTCTGCAGAAGTAGATGGCGAGCTTGGGAATGAGGTCATGGTTAAAATCAAAGCCTCAAGTGAGCCTGTCGATAATGTTTTAACCGCCGATGAAATTGAAGTTAAAGCAATGCCATTTGCCGCAGGACAAAAAGTGTTTGTGGAAGGTGAAATTGATGATTTCGAGTCAGCATCCTTGTTTGAAGTGAACGATCAAGTAGTTATCACTAACGAGCAAACCGTATTTGCAGTGGGCAAGCTTGAAGATCTGCAAAAGGGTATTCAAGTGGTTGTCAGTGGCGCGTTAAACGAAGAAAACCAGCTGGTGGCGCACTTAATTCGCTTTAAGCAAGCAACTAAACTCAAACTTGAAGGTTTAGTGTCTGAGGTAGATGAGGACGACAACGAATTAGAATTAATGGGCACAACGGTGACCATTAACGAGTTTACGCAATTTATTGATGTTTCAAAAGCCAAAGTACGTCGCTTCAGATTGGATGATATCAACGAAGGCGACAAGCTAGTGGTGAAAGCGGCAAAAGTTGCAGACGATGTTGTTGCCAGACAAGTGAAGCGCTTCAAGGTTGCCGCTGATGTGAATGCCGATGAGTTTGTGAATAAGCTTGAAGGTGAAGCGAGTGCGATTTCTGAGATGGGCTTTACCGTTGAAGATATTCGCATTGAAACCTCTGAGCTGACTAAGTTTGAAGCAGGTAATGGTGATGCACTTTTACAAGCTGAGTTCTTCGAGTTATTAGTCGAAGGGGATGAAGTGGAAGTAAAAGCTGTGCAGCAAGAAGATGGCTCCTTCTTAGCAGTTAAAGTTGAGATTGATAACGATGACGCCGATGAAGAACGCTATATCGACCTTGAAGGTGTGATTGACTCGTTTACCTCTTTAACTGAGTTTAGCGTAAACGGCCATGCAGTAACGACACAGCTTAATACTCGTTATGCAGGTTTCAATCCTGAGCAGCTAGCGGTTGGTGTGGCTGTTGAAGTTAAAGGTGAGTTAAACGCAGAAGGCGTGATTGTGGCGCGTAAAATTGAGCTGGACTCAGAAGATGACAGTGATGAACGCGAAGCAGAAATTGAAGGTAAAATCAGTGAATTTACTTCAGCGCAGTCATTCAAAGTTGGTGAGCAAGTAATTGTAACCAACGACCAAACGGAGTTTAAACATGGTACAGCGTCAGACTTAGCCCTTAATGTCGAGGTTGAGGTTGAAGGTGAAATCAACAATGACGGTGCGCTTGTAGCTAAAAAGGTCGAATTCGAAGAGCAAGATGAATTCGAAGTGGAAGGTAAAGTAACAGAATTTGTCTCATCTACTGACTTTGCTATTGGTGAACAGAAAGTTACTACCACAGATGGCACTGAGTTTAAAAATGGCTCGGTGGCGATGTTACAGCTTGGTGTAGAGCTGGAAGTTGAAGGCACACTTAATGAAGACCAAGTGCTCGTCGCCAAAAAAGTGGAGTTTGAAGAAGTCGACGAAGTTGAAGTAGAAGGCGAAGTTACTCAATTTACCTCATTAACTGACTTTGTTGTCGATGGTAAAACTATAACCACTAATGTAAACACGCGTTTTGTAAAAGGTGAAGCGACTGATCTTAAGCAGGGTGCAAAAGTCGAAGTGAAAGGCTTTTATAATGAGAACCAAGTGTTAGTGGCCACGAAAGTGAAGTTTGAAGATTAATTCAAATACGTCACAATGTTAAGCAACCAAGCCGTACTTTTTAAGTGCGGCTTTTTTAATTTTTATGAAATTAAATTTTGTTCGTCTCTTAGTTTGATAGATTTAAGTTATCAGTAAGCGTTCTTTGATAGGTTTTTTTATTTAAACTCAACCTCTGATAAAAGGAAACAGCTGCAAGGCATCTTCAATGATCTGCTTCTTATGGTTCTTCTCTAAGAAAATGGCATAAACGTCGCGGTAATAAGTGGGCGATTCAGGCACTAAATAGAGTTTTTGTTTTCTGAGCTCTGTAAAGCACATTTGATTAGGCAAATAGGCTGCACCACCGGCTTCAAGTATAAAATTCATAGCAATACGCGGTTGGTTCATATGATGGCGGGTATTCAGTGCATCACCAAAGTCTTTTATTACCTGGCTATTAATAGATTCGCCGTAGTCCACCATAACCCAGTTTTCTAACTCTTCAATGCGGTTTACTGCTTGAGTTGATACCAGTTTAAGGGGAATTGTAGCCACTTTTTTGGCTTCGATGTCATCAATAAAAGGCGGCTCAAATAAGAAAGCAATATCAACCATGCGATTTTGCACTTGTTTGCGTAATTCAAGCGGTGAATAGGTTTGCGTGAATAGGTTAACGTCGTCTAGATTACGATGAATTTTCTGTAGCCAGTCGTGTAAAACCATATCCCAAATTGACATCATGGCACCGACAAATAATTGAGTTGAACTGGCATCGCCAACCCCGACATCTTGCTTGACCTTTTGCCACATAGTGAGAATTTCGTTAGCGTGCTTAACCAGTTTATGGCCTTCAGCAGTGAGCTTTAAGCGTTTGTTTGCTCTATCAAAAAGCAGTACACCAAGATCTTCTTCTAACAGTTTAATGCGTGCACTGACTGCAGCTTGAGTCACAAATAAATTTTCAGCAGCCACTCTAAAGTGCAATGTTCGGCTGACTTCTAAAAATGTCATTAGCAGTTCAGTACGCATGGTTTATCTCGGATTTATTGATAAAAAATTTTATTCAATAAGGTTATTTTATTTAGTTTTTCTTTTCAAATTGTTTGTCCTACATTTGCTCCCGTATTCACACACTGACATTTAACTTTTTTGGAAAAGAACATGAAAATTGCCATTCTTTCTTGTGGACCTGAACTTTACTCTACTAAACGTTTATTAGAGTCGGGACTTGCTCGTGGGCATGAGGTCGACGTTATCGACACTTTACATTGCTACATGGATATCACCAGTAGCCGCCCAACTGTGCGTTACCACGGTGAAGAATTACCTAAATACGATGCGATTATTCCGCGTATTGGTTCATCAATTACGTTTTACGGCACAGCAGTTGCGCGCCAGTTTGAAATGATGGGCACATTTAACGTGAACGAGTCGGTGGCAATTAGCCGCTCGAGAGACAAATTACGTTCATTACAATTATTATCGCGACGTGGTATTGGCTTACCGCGTACCGGCTTTGCAAGTAAGCCTGGCAATATTAAAGACTTAATCAAAAACGTCGGTGGTGCGCCTCTGGTAATTAAATTACTTGAAGGTACGCAAGGCATTGGTGTTGTATTAGCTGATACGTCAAAGGCAGCAGAAAGCATCATCGAAGCTTTTATGGGTCTAAAAGCCAATATCTTAGTTCAGGAATATATTAAAGAAGCGGGCGGAGCTGATATTCGTTGCTTAGTGGTTGGCGGCAAAGTCGTTGCGGCAATGAAGCGTCAGGCAGCAGAAGGTGAGTTTCGTTCAAACTTACATCGCGGCGGCTGTGCAGAAATTGTAAAGCTTAGCAAAGAAGAGCGTGAAACCGCAGTGCGTGCCGCGAAAGTGATGGGCTTGAACTTCTGTGGCGTTGACTTACTTCGCTCGCACAATGGTCCTATGGTGATGGAGGTAAATTCATCGCCTGGTCTTGAAGGCATCGAAAAAGCAACGGGTTTAGATGTAGCAGCTAAACTCTATGAGTTTATTGAGAAAAAGAATGACGTGTCACCGCCAAGAAAATTAGCGGTGGGGTGAGGAGTCTAAATTAATGGCATTACCTGAAGACATTGTAATTGGTGAGCACTGTATCAAAGCGGGGCAGAGTGCAAAAGTCATGTTGCCAGTGGCCAAGCTGTATACCGATGCGGAAGTTTCTCTTCCTGTTTTTATCAGTCGCTCTAAAAAAGCAGGGCCAACGGTATTAATTTGCGCAGCGGTGCATGGTGATGAACTTAACGGTATTGAAATTATTCATCGCTTAATTCGCGATAAGAAGCTTAAGCCATCTTGCGGTACTGTGATTGCAGTACCCATGGTAAACGTATACGGGGTGATAAACCAAAGTCGCTATTTGCCCGATAGACGCGATTTAAATCGCAGCTTTCCGGGCTCGGCAAAAGGCTCGTTGGCATCACGCTTGGCGAATATTTTCTTAAATCAATGTGTGTTGCATTGTGACTATGGCATCGACTTGCATACTGGCGCGATTCATCGCTCTAATTTGCCACAGATCAGAGCAAATTTAGACGAGGCAGATTTAAGTGGCTTAGCCAATGCGTTTGGTGCGCCTGTGGTGATTAATACCGCAAATCCGAAAGGCTCCTTGCGAGAAGCTGCGGCAAAGTCAGGCACAAAAATCATGGTTTATGAAGCGGGTGAGGCGCTGCGCACTGATGAGTTTTCTGTGCACATTGGCTATCGAGGGGTGCTAAATGTGTTACGGGCTTTAAACATGTTGCCAAAATCGCGTAAGAAGAAAAGTAGCACCTTACCGTTTATTGCACATAGTTCTGATTGGATCAGGGCGACAGCCAGTGGCTTTGTATCGCATAAGCTTGAACTGGGTGAGCAAGTTGAGAAAGGCACAGTTCTGGCCGATGTGGTTGACCCGTTTGGTGAAGTCTTGGCGCAAGTAAAAGCGCCTCGTAAGGGGATCATCATCGGTAAGCAAAATATCCCTCTGGTGCAAGAAGGTGAGGCTATGTACCACATTGGCTATTTTACCGCTGATGAAGCTGAAATTTCTCAACATATCGACAATGAAGAAAATGCAATTGTCGATGGTGAAAGCGAGGCGCATTAGTGCGCCTTTGGAGTTAAGTATGTTAACAGTTGAACAAAATGCGAAGTTGCAAAGCTTAGATCAGGCGCTACATGCCATGGTACAAGGAATAGATATACTTGATTCCGTTGCACCGATTAACTACCAAGAAGAAAGAGCAAGATTTTTTGCAGGTAATGCGACCGAGAATCCGAACTTCTTATATAAAGAAAACCAGTTCAATGTGTTTGCTAAAAAACGAGAGCTTTATCAGTTACCGGTGGAAACCTTAAGGGATGATGACTTAACGCAGCTTTACAGCGAAGTGATAGAGTCTTATGCCGATAAGCTTGATCAGTTTCGTTCGGTAGGCAGCGAACAATTTATGTATGACTCGCTGCGTTATTACGGCGAGCCTTCAGATAAAGACATTCGCAACGCTCAGTTTGTGTTGCATGTGCCTGATTCTCTCTCTAAGTCATCAGGGAACTTGCTCAATGCTGATGCGATTGTTGCACAAATGCATGAGTTTGCTCAAACCCATGGATATCGCTATGAGTTAGTGGTTGATGGTTCTATGATCGCCAATGCTTTGGTATCTGGCACTAAAGTTAAGATTAATGCGGCGGCCAGTTTAGGCGAAAAAGAAGTAGCAGCCCTTGCACATCATGAATTAGGTGTGCACTTAGTGACGACCCTGAATGCTCAAACTCAGCCCTTAAAGGTACTCTCTTTGGGGAGTCCGGTGAATACCACAAGTCAAGAAGGCATCGCCATTTTATGTGAGTTTCTATCGGGTAACTTAACGGTATCGCGCTTAAAAATCTTGGCGTTGAGAGTACTTGCAGTGAAATCTATGCTAGATGAGCGCGACTTTAAACGTACTTATCACATGTTACTTGAGCAATATAATGTCAGTGAACAGTTGGCGTTTACGATTACAGCACGTGTTTATCGAGGCGGTGGTTTTACCAAAGATTATTTATATCTAAAAGGCTTCCATCAAATTCTACACGCTTACGAAACCCGTGATGACTTTATAAATTTACTCAGTGGTAAAGTGTCGCTAGAGCAGCTGGATGTGGTGACGAGTTTAATTAATAAATCGATTTTAAAAGCGCCGAGTTACATTAGCCCTGCGATTGAAAAACCGCAAAAGCTAGGCGAAATCGAACGTTTCTTATCGCTATCGATTAAATAACTTGAGACATAAACAATGAGTTGAAAAAGGCGATGATTTTAATAGGTCATCGCCTTTTTATTATTTCGTTGTTTTGTTTTAACGCCGTTGAACTTCTTGTAATGGACGCTACAGACTACTTTTAAAAAGTAAACGTCATAGTGGACGAGCAAACACTCGTGCCAGCTTCACAAACTTGATAGCTATAGCTGCCACCGCCTTTACCGCCTATATTGTCGGTATAAAACCCATCATTCTCGGTTTGCACTATTAAGCTACCGTCGCGATATATATCTACATTATCGGTACTGCTACCAGCCCAAGTCAGGTCTACAACTTTACTGCCTTTTACTTTGTAGCCATTTAAACTCAGAGATAAATCACCTCCACCGCCAGTGCTGCCACCCGAGCAGGGGTTATCGATTAAATAGGTGTCCATGGCTTTGGCTTGCACTATACCATAGCCAAAGTAGACGTCTTTCCCAGCAGCTCCCGCGTCTAACGCCGTGACTTTTAACGCGCTGCGAATGTCTTCGCCGGAGCAATCTGGGTGATTAGACCAAACTAAGGCCGCGACGCCAGCAACCGCAGGCGTTGCCATCGAGGTGCCACTCATAAACCCATAGTCACTGGCGCCTATGTTTAAACTAATCGAAGTAGCTGCCAAAATTTGGTTGCGATCTTCAAGGGCTGTACCAACGGCAGGAATGCTAGTGAGATTCGGATCGCCCAACGTACCATAGAGCATACCCGGTTCATTATTAATAATAACAGCGCCGATCCCGCCTGAGTTTTCACAGTTTAGTACCTTATCGTGAAAGCTAATATTACCGCGGTCGATAACACAGACTTTACCTTGAGCACCGATATCTATACTTTCGGCAGTGTCCATAAAATAGCCTGAAGCTTGTGCATTGCCATTGTTTTCCATAGCAGCCGCGCTTATTGTGACGCCATCAAGGGCAAGACTCGCATTGGTTGCCATACCTGCAGGGTAAGTTGACAGGGTGTCGACCCCGCCTGCGGTGACTTCAACGCAAATGGTTTCATCCGTTCTTTGCTTTTTCCCACGACCAGTTAAGCAGCTGGGAAATTGCGAAAAATCGGCGATTTGATTGTTGGCATCATTGGCACCTATCATCATCACCGAGCCGTAACCTGCTGGGTAACTGCGCACACTATTACCGTCATTGCCTGCGGCGGCGACAATCAGGCCGCCGTTATCGACAAACCCCTGAAAAGCATTGGATTCAGTACTGTTTGCGCCTCCTCCACCTAAACTCATATTGATGATATTGGCGCCAGCTTGGGCACATAAATTGGTGGCATGGGCTAAATCAGATGAATAGCCCCAGCCACTGGCATTGAATACTTTTATAATGTGTAAAGGCACATCTGGCGCCATACCCACTACACCAACTTGGTTGTTTTCTGCGGCAATAGTACCCGCGACATGGGTGCCGTGTGGCCCGCCATTTTCATACCAATTCCCGGTGCCTGAATCGTTATCACCTGTGATTGTGCCCCAATTAAAATCGCTGTTACTGATATCAAGACCTGAATCAATCACGCATACTTTGATATCGCTGTTGATGTTAAAAGTGAGTTGATCGGCTTGAGATTGATAAACGGCATAGGGGGTGAGCTGCATCGACATGGGATCGCCCGCATCATCATTAAACAATGCAAAGGGGGCTCTGGGATGGTCTTGCTCGATGAGTTTAATGGCTGGGTGATTGAGTAACCCTCTGACTTGGTTTATGTCTTTACCGTTAAAAGATGCGGCGATAAAACCATTTGAGGAGAGCTTAAGCTCACCGCCCATTTGCTTAGTTAAAGCTGTAACAAGTCCTTTGTTGCCATTATCAACTTGAATAATGTAACGGTGTTGATCTGGGCTGGCATGTGAATGAGTAGCAAGCGCAAGGAATAAAGCGCTTGCTAAAATACTGGGTTTCATAATGACAAACCTAAAATTTAGACTGTTGCATTTTTTAGCATAGTAAAGGTTTTAGGAAATGCCATTTTACAGTTGTTTATTCCTGAGCAAATCCCTCATTCAGCAGCATGAATATATGTGCGGCACTCCAAGAGAAGTTAGGCGCACCTTGTTGCTCACCGGTTTCTGGGTTGTAGTTCTCACGAATGGGGGCGTTTTCCATTAAGCCATCGGCATTGGTCAAAAAGCGCTTTACAAGTTGTTTTGCTTCTTGTTCATAGCCGTAATGTTGTAACCCTTTTACACCAAAGTAAAATTGGTCGACCCATACACGACCTCGCCAGTAGATGTTGGGGCCATACGCTGGATTATTTTTGGCAGCTGTACCAAGCGGTACTTTGCTGTAAAAGGTCTCTGGGTTCATCATCACATCACGAACTTGTTTCGCTTGTGTGGCTGTTGCCACTCTATTAAACAGCGGTGACCACCCTTCAGGGCCCATGCCTCGCTCAACGATAGGTTTGCCAGCACAGCCATTTTTAAGTGGCGTATTGTTAATGCGAATATCGTAATAAAAGCCCGTGTTGGCATCGAACATACACTGATTAATATAGCTTTTTACTTGTTTTGCATCAGCTTCAAACTGTTTAGCTTCGTTAGGTAAGTTGAGGATGTTTGCGATTTTCGCCAAATACAGGGTATCGGTATAAAAGTAACTGGCTTGGTCTACCGACTCTTGCAGCAAAGAATAGCCAAGTAACTTACCTGTGTTATCACGGTTTTGAGCAAAATCTACTTGCCAATCAGCGGCATCACCGCCTTGCTTTACATAATCTGCAAGTTGGGCTTTGCTGATAAAGCCAAAGGTGGCAGCATCATCTCGGCCTGACTCCCAGGAGGCTGCAGTTTGTGCTGGGGCAAAAACTTGCTCACCCTGCGCTAATAGTTTGCGATAGTGTGCAAGCCCGTATTTGGTGGTTTTTGTCTTGCCCTGCTGGTGGATAAATAACAATTCACCTTGCTCATTGTTGTGAGCCTTATCGAGAGTTGCACCATACTCAGGAACACCATTTTGGTTGTGGTCACGATTGCGCAGCCACCATGCACGATATGCTTTGAGTTTTGGGTAAAGGGTTGCCAACCATGCTTTATCTTGGTCGCTCTCATAAGCTTTTAATACCGCCCAAGCAGCAAGGCTTGGTTTGGTATTGCGCTCATTCCAATTGCCACTGTCACCGCCGCGCTCTCGACTTAGGTTGTAGCCGATTAGGTCGGGCAAAAAGCCGGTATCTTGCGGTCTGACTGTATCGCCAGTTTGTATTTGTTGCTTGAATACCGTATCAATATTGGCTTTCGCTAATTGAGGGTGAAAGTCGCTGAGCGCATAGGCTTGCTTCCATGTATCCCAAGGCCAAGTTAAATTACCGGAGAACCAACGCGCGGTGACCGATGGACTAACTGTGTCGGTGGTGATAGCACCTGCCGGACTGCGCCAATTACCTATTAAGGTCTCAATTGATTTGGCCATTAAGCGCTGCTGAGCAGGATGCTCTAGTTGCTGTAAAGGCATAAGGTATTGCTGCCAGCGGACCTGGCTTGCCTGCATAAATTCTTTAGGCGCTTCGAGGATTGCTTGATGGCGCTGTTTAACCTTGGTGTGCTCTTGTGCGTTCAGAACATGGCTGAATAGAGTATAAAACCTTGTTGTGCCCTTGATATCAACTTGGCTGCTGTAGCTTTGTCCTTGAATGCGTGTGGTGGTAGCTAAAGATTTACTCATCAGATAGGCCGAGCTGCCCGAGGTAAGTACACTATAAGGCGAACGGACTTGATTAAAATGTACGGTGATCCCTTGTGGCGTTGCTTTTAGGTTAGGTTGCAGTTGTGGGTGAGCTTGTTCAAGCGTGCGTTTTTTATCAAATTGCGTAAGTAGCTCGCCGTCAAATTTTAAAGTTAGCGGGCTGTCGCTTTCTATTTTAGTTTCAACCAAAGAAGTACGCGGGCCAACAAACATCAAAGTGAGGGTGACGGTTACGTCTTCGGCTTTAAGATGCTGAATAAGTTTGCCCGGCTCACTCTGCACCGTACCTGTAAGTTTGAGCTTTTTGCCATTTTTAAACACCTGCAAGCGATCAAAGTGTTTGGCGAGATAAATCAAATACTCTTCTTGAATGAGTGCATGACCGGTAAAACCACCCAGCTCACCGGCGGAGCTTGGCAACAAATGCCCGTGCCAAGCGCCCGCGTCAAAGAGCGGGTTAGATGGGCTATGACCAAACTTATCGGCGGGCTTCATCATGTTTGGCTCGCCAATTCGAGTTAGGGTGTTTTGCAAATGCTTATTGCTCGCTTGGCTTTGTGTGCAAAAAAGTGTGCTAAGCAAGCCTATAAGCAATGTATTTACAGTTATCATAAAAGGATTCTTCATGGTTTATTCACCGTAACTTACTTTAATTTTACGGGCTAATGCAGCGGCATTTTTATCACTAGAAAGCGGTGCAAGGGTAAAGCGATATTGCTGACTTTCAGCGGCAATGCGGTATTGCTTGTGAACAAGGCGACCCCATGAGGTATCACCGCCCACACCCATTTGCTCATGGTCAATATTCAGGGTGACAAGGTCGCGCACAGGCACATCAATGGCGTGCTTGGTGGTTACCGGTACTAGCCCTGATGCCGATGCACTGGCATCGCCCGAGTTAAAATCTATATCGGCTTGCAGGTAAGGCCACGCACTGGCATTCAATACCTTGTCGCCTACCGCAAGTAGCCCTTCGCCTCGCGCGTTTTGCAGTGCCATCCAGCGCACCTCGGTGCGGTTAGAGTTCTCTTGCGGGCGAATGTAGTAATGTTGTTGCTCGGTCACAGGTGTGTTGAACACAGAAATACGCGTTGAGGTTTTTCTATCGGCGTAACTTTCGTGTGGACCTCGGCCTAACCAAGACATATTTTTATATTCACCTAGGGTACTTAACTGCATGCCAACACGCGGGATATCGGGCAAGGTTTGGTTATCATCAAGATTGAGCTGGTAATCAACCTGCACAAAACCTTGTGTTGTGATCTGATAATTCAGCACTAAACTCCCTGTAAAATCCGGTGATTGATAGCGCGCAGTGACGCCCGATGACTTGGCTTGTAAGGCGATGAGTTTGAATCTGTCTGTTGCGCTTTGCCACATGGCCGCTCGTACTTGCAGGTTATTACCTAAGTCGTTGTCAGTTGGTGCTCGCCAGAAGTTTGCTTTAAGTGGGCGCGTAAGTATCGCTTTGTTGTTAAAAGTGAGTTGCTGTAACCAACCTGTGCGTTTATCAAAGCTAAGCTGAGTGCCCGCTGCCTCAGCGATCAGCACGTCTTTTTGATGTGCATAACTTGGTTTTAGTGGCTTGTTAGTTCTTTTAGCCGTTGATTGTAATTGTGATACAGGCAGTTTGAATTGTTCAAAGGCAATTTCATGACCAAGCGGCAATAGCGGCTCTTGTGCTCTGGCGTGCATGCTCAGGGTGACAAAGTACTCTTTGTCGCTGTAAGCAGGCAGGCCTTGAATATCAAAATTCAGTATGGCGGTTTTGCTCGGCTGCACGCTTGGCATGGCGCTGTGGCCTTGTTTAACGGTTTCTCCATCCGCTTCAATTCTCCAGCGTAGGTCATACTTTTTTAAGTCCGTGAATAAGAATTTATTTTGTACAGTGACTTGTCCTTTAAGCAGATTATGCGCAGTAAATTTAACTGGTTGGTAAACCTTTTTCACTTCAAAAGCGTGCGGATGAGGCTCTCGGTTTGGGTTCATTAGGCCGTTATTTAAAAAGTTGCCATCGGTTGGCAGAGTCGGGTGGAAGTCTTTGCCATAAGCAAAATATGTTTCACCAAATTCATTGCGGTATTCTAGAGATTGGTCAACCCAGTCCCAAATAAAGCCCCCTTGTAGTACCTCGTACTTTTCAATGGCATCCCAATAGTCTTGCAAATTGCCTACAGAGTTGCCCATAGCATGGGCGTATTCAATCATAATGGCGGGTCTATCTGGGTTATTGCTGGCGTAGTTAACCAGTTTTTCGATTGACGGATACATAGGCGCAAAGATATCGGTGTAATGCTCAAGCTCGGCTGGCTCGTATTGCACCACGCGCAGATCATCATTGTCTTTTAACCATTGATAGGTGTTGGCAAATACCTCGCCATGGCCAGCTTCGTTGCCTAATGACCAAATGATGATAGAAGGGTGATTTTTATCACGCTCAAACATACGTTGGGTGCGGTCAAGGTGTGCAGGCAACCAACTCATTTCATTACCAAGCTGGGTTTTCTCGTCAATGGCAAGCGGGTGCGATTCGATGTTTGCTTCATCGATAACGTATAAGCCATATTTGTCGGTTAAATCATACCAGTATGGGTGATTGGGATAGTGACTAGAGCGCACCGCATTGATATTAAACTGCTTCATCAGTTTAATATCTTGCTCCATTGACGCTTTGTCGACGACATGGCCGCGAGTTGGCGAGGTTTCATGACGGTCAACGCCGCGTATAACAATGGGCTTACCATTGATAGTCAGTTGTTTATTTACAATCTCAATATGCCTAAAACCGATCTCATCACGCACGACTTCGAGTAATTCACCTTGTTGATTGTATAGACTCATCACTAGGGTGTAGAGGTTTGGGGTTTCTGCTGACCAAAGTTGTGGGTGTGCTATGTGCTCTGAAAAGCTGATTTGTTGTGTGCCTATGGCGTTTGCCGTGAAGCTTTTTGTGGCTTTGGCGACAACTGCATGGTTTGCTTTAGGATCGAGTAACTCAAATTTTGCGCTGAGTTGAGCGTTATTTTTTTGATAGTTTTTAACGTCTAACTCAAGTTCTAATGTGCCTTTATCAAAGCGTTTGTTTAAACGTGGTTTGGCATGAAAATCAAAAATATGCTGTTTTGGCGTGGCGTATAAATAGACGTCGCGCTCAATGCCTGAAATTCTCAACATATCTTGGCTTTCTAGATAACTGGCGTCACTCCAACGGCGTAACCTAAGCGCAAGTAAGTTATCGCCTTGTTGCACAAACTCGGTAATATCAAACTCAGCTGGGGTTTTTGCGCCTTGGCTAAAGCCGACCTTTTCACCATTTAGCCACACATCGAGCGACGATTTTGCAGCGCCTACATGTAAAAACACTTGTTTATTTTGCCACGACTCAGGCAAGGTAAAGGGCTTTCGATACGAGCCAGTTGGGTTGTACTCAAGCGGAACATCAGGCCATTTGGTGGTGAACGGAAAGCGCTCATCTAAGTAAATCGGGTAGCCATAGCCCTCAACCTCCCAGTTGCCCGGTACGGGAATTTGCCCCCAGCTAGAATCATCAAAATTAGGCTGTTCAAACCCTTTTGGTGGATTAATCGCAGAGCGTTGCCAGTGAAATTGCCACATGCCATTAAGTGGCAAATAGTTATCGCTTTGAGCAGGGTCATCTTGCATGGCGCCCGCTAAGCTTTGATAGCTAAACCCAGAGGCACGCGGTGCTTGTTTATTGATGGCAAACACTTGATGGTCTTGCCATGGTGCTTTGGCGAAAACGCTCTGACATAGCAGAGTGGTGAGCATGCTTAGGCTAAATATTACAAAAGGTTTGTTTTTCATTGTTGTCATCTTAGCTGTGTTGTTTATTTTTAAAATTATGCTTTAAATACAATATACAATTGTTTTGTATAGTTCTTTTCCTAAGGCTTTATGTTGCTCTGTTTTTGCTAGCTAACCTTAGATTAAACTTTAATTTTGCCGATCTATTTGGCTTTTATTTTGGTGTTTTCTTTTAACCGAAGTTGGCGCAAATGCGGTTGATTGTCGCTCGACTAATGTTGGCTGATAGCGATGCGAATGTGCTGTTTTATCCAACTGAGAGTGCTTATTAGAGTGCTTATTAATGGCCAGCAGTGCAGCATGTTTGGCGATGGCTTCGACAGGGTAGTGCAAGGTGGTGAGCTTAGGTCTGCTGTAATGAGCAAGGTAAATATCATCAAAGCCAATCACCGAAATATCGTCAGGCACTTTAAAGCCCGCTTCTTCTAGGGCCGAAATTGCACCAATTGCCATGGCATCGTTGTAGGCGAAAAGTGCCGTAAAAGTTTGCTGATTTTTGAGTAAGGTATTTACTGCCAGCTCGCCACCGAGCTGATCTGGTGTGCCATAAGTAACTTGCTCTGCAGTTAATGCAAATGCTGGCTTACCTAAAGCCGTTTTGAACCCCGACAGCCTGTGTTTGGGATCTTCAATCGGCAGTTCACTCATAATGCTTGCAAAACGGCTGTGGCCTAAGGCGAGTAGGTGCTCAGCGGCCAATTGGCCTCCGAGTTCATCGTCGAGGTAAATGCAGTTCTCGGCTATTTCTGGAATATTTCGTGCCACTACGACCACGTTTGAATAGCGCTCTACGATATCGATTAATACACTATCGGCTAAGTGCGTACAGTACAAAATTATGCCATCACAACGGCGTTGTAATAATGAGTCAATGGCTTGTTGCTCTGAATCGCTACTGTTTTGGGCGGTGCTCAGCAGTACTTGGCTTTGATGCTGACGGGCTATGCTATCGACGCCTTTTGCTAAGCAGGCAAAAAATGGATCGCTGATGTCGGGCACCACTAAGCCGAGTGTGGCTGTCTTTTGTGTGGAGAGTGCGCGCGCATTGACGTTTACCTGATAACCTAAGGATTTCATCACCGCCAGTACATGCTCGCGGGTTTTGTCTCTTACTTTGTCATCTTGGTTTATCACGCGAGACACGGTGGCAATAGATACCTTGGCTTCTCGGGCAACGTCTTTAATGGTGGCCATGTTTTATTCGCTTAAAAAAGGCTTAATTCGAGCGATGGTAGCAGAGTGATTTTTTTAAGTAAATTTACTTGCTAAAAAAAATGTAACCGTTTACATTTTTTGTATACATTATCCTTTTGTGATTTAAGCATGACATTTGATGCAACAGAGCACCCCCATAGGCGGTTAAATCCGCTCACCAATGAGTGGGTGTTGGTATCGCCCCATAGAGCCAAAAGACCATGGCAGGGGCAAACAGAAAAGCAGCAAGTATTAGCAACTGAATCGTACGATGAAAGTTGTTATTTGTGTGCTGGTAATACACGTATTAATGGTGAGCAAAACCCTCATTACGCTCATACCTTTGTATTTAACAATGACTTTGCGGCACTACACAGTGAGCTGCCAGTTAATCACTGCGACGACCCTTTATTTTCCATGCAGTCTGAACAAGGTGAAAGTCGTGTTATTTGTTTTTCACCGGATCACAGTAAGACATTGGCGCAGCTTTCGGTTGAACAAATTCATAAAGTGGTGCAAACCTGGCAGGCGCAATATAGTGAACTTGGTGAAATCTATCATTGGGTACAGGTGTTTGAAAACAAAGGCGCGATGATGGGATGCTCAAACCCGCACCCTCACGGACAAGTTTGGGCGCAGCAGTCTTTACCGACCTTGGTTGAAAAAAAGCAGCAAGCGCAAACTCAGTATTTTACAGAGCGAGGCGGGAATTTACTCGCCGATTATGTGGCCAGAGAAATTCAGCAACAAACACGCATCGTCGCTATTAATGATGATTGGCTGGTGGTGGTACCATTTTGGGCGGCATGGCCGTTTGAAACCCTATTGTTACCGCGCTTTTCGGTGCAGCGTATGACACAACTTACTGAGTCGCAAGGACTTAGTCTAGCGGCTATTCTTTCTGAATTGACCATTAAATATGACAACTTGTTTGAATGCGCGTTCGCTTATTCAATGGGCTGGCATGGTGCGCCATTTGATGGACAAGAGCATCCAGAGTGGACACTACATGCGAGCTTTTTCCCGCCTTTACTTCGCTCAGCCAGTGTTCGTAAGTTTATGGTGGGCTATGAAATGTTAGCAGAGCCACAGCGCGATTTAACCCCAGAACAAGCGGCTGAAAGATTACGCGCTCAGCCTCTAACGCATTACAGCGAGAAAAATAATGTGCCGTACTGAAATGATTAAACAGGTTTTTGCCAAGCAGTTTGGTTATCAAGCCGAGCAAGTGAGCCACGCACCCGGGCGAGTAAACTTAATTGGCGATCATACCGATTACAATTTGGGGTTTGTGCTGCCTGCTGCAATTAACTTTGGCACTGATGTGGCCATTGCAAAGCGTGATGACAACACAATGCGGGTGTTAGCGCATGACCTAGATAATCAAATATGCGAGTTCGAGCTAACAGAACTTTTATTCAATCCTGATTTGATGTGGGTGAATTATGTCGCTGGGGTGGTGTATATCCTGCAAAAAGCCGGCTTTACACTACAAGGCACTGACATCGTCATCTCAGGTAACGTGCCGCAAGGGGCGGGGTTAAGCTCGTCGGCCAGTTTGCAAGTCGCTTTGATCAAAGCGTTTTCGGATTTATTTGAGTTACAGATAGACGGTTTTACAGCGGCTAAGCTCGCGCAACAAGCCGAAAATGAATTTGTAGGCTGTAACTGCGGGATTATGGATCAGAGTATTTCGGCAATGGGCGCGTATAGTCATGCCATGTTACTCGATTGCCAGGATTTAACCTTTCAAGACGCGCCCATTCCAGAAAACTTAGCCATTGTGATTGTTAATTCAAACGTCAAACGCGGCCTTGTTGAGAGTGAATATAACCAAAGACGCGAGCAATGCGAGCGAGTGGCCAAGCACTTTAATGCTCCAGCACTACGAGTGGTGACTTTGGCTGAATTAGAGTCAGAGCAGGCAAACTTGCCTGAGTTGGACTATAAAAGAGCAAGGCATGTGATCACTGAAAATCAGCGAACCTTAAACGCATTAAAGGCACTTAAAGCAAATGATATCAGCAAATTAGGGCGTTTAATGAATGCATCACATAGTTCATTAAAAGATGATTTTGGCACCAGCACAGCCGAAATTGATTACTTGGTCGCGCTGATGCAATCACAAATTGCTGAGCAAGGAGGCGCACGGATGACAGGCGGCGGCTTTGGTGGTTGCGTGGTAGCCGTGATGCCAAAAACCTTGGTCGAAGCAGTAACTCAGACTGTTAAAGCTGAGTACCAAAAACAGACCGGGTTAAAAGCCGACGTGTATGTGTGCGCAGCCGTGCAAGGGGCTTTTAGAGTTTAATTAATACAACTCAAGAAATTAGAAAAAGAATAACGAGGAACATCATGAATATTAGTTTACACAGCACAGATATTGCTGTTTTTAGCGCTTATGTACTCGGCTTGCTGGCGATTGCGCTATGGATCTCCCGCAGCGAGAAAAAAGAAGGTGCCAATACCGAAGATTACTTTTTAGCTTCTAAGGCATTACCTTGGTGGGCGATAGGCGCGTCACTGATTGCGTCAAATATTTCGGCCGAGCAGATCATAGGTATGTCTGGCTCTGGATATGCCATGGGGTTGGCGATTGCATCTTATGAATGGATGGCGGCGATCACACTTATTTTAGTCGGTAAATATATGCTGCCGATATTCTTAAAACAGCAAATTTATACCATGCCGCAGTATTTAGCGCAGCGTTACGATGACCGCGTAAAAACCACTATGGCGGTGTTTTGGTTGGCCGTTTATGTGTTTGTGAATTTAACCGCGGTGCTATGGCTCGGCGGTCTTGCGATTGAAACTGTCGCTGGGGTTGATGCCTTATATGGCATGATATTTTTAGTGGTGTTTTCTGTGGCGTATTCGCTTTATGGCGGGTTAAAAGCCGTGGCCTTTACCGACATTCTGCAAGTCACCCTGCTGGTATTTGGCGGGTTATTTTTAAGTTATTTGGCGCTCGATGCGGTATCTGACGGGCAAGGGGTGCTGGCTGGTTTTGGTGTGCTAACTGAACAAGTTCCAACGCACTTTGACATGATCTTATCACCTGATAACGCACATTATATGAGTTTACCTGGGTTGTCGGTATTAATTGGTGGCATGTGGGTGATGAACTTTAGTTATTGGGGGTTTAATCAATACATTATTCAAAGAGCTCTGGCGGCAAAAGACTTAAACGAAGCGCAAAAAGGCATTGCCTTTGCGGCGTATTTAAAATTATTGATGCCCTTGATTGTAGTACTGCCGGGCATTGCTGCTGTGGTGTTATATCCTGATTTAACCGCCCCAGATAAAGCTTATCCGTCAATGATGTCGCTTATGCCTGTGGGAATAAAAGGCTTGGTATTTGCCGCGTTAGTGGCGGCGATTGTGTCGTCTTTGGCATCGATGACCAATAGTATTTCGACAATTTTCACCATGGATATTTATAAAAAGCTCCATGCTGAAAAAAGCCAATCTCATTATGTGAATGTTGGGCGTGTCACGGCTTTGTTGGCTTTAATGGTGGCACTGTTAGTTGCAAAGCCTCTGTTGGGTCAATTTGAGCAGGCTTTCCAGTACATTCAAGAATTCACAGGGTTCTTTACCCCGGGTATTGTGGTTATCTTTGTGATGGGCATGTTTTACAAAGGCACCACCGCCAATGGTGCACTGGCTGCAGCGTTTGGCTCTGCGCTGTTCTCATTAAGTTTGAAGTTTGCTATGCCAAGCTTACCTTTCATGGACCGTGTTGGATTAGTGTTTGTGTTGTGTTTACTGCTGTGTTTTGTGGTCTCGAAACTGTTTAATGCACATGAGCGTGGCTCTCAAGGTTCATCAAAATGCGTGCAACTTAGTGATGTTAGTTTTGTAACTAAAACGGGATTCAATGTGGCCGCTTTAGGTGTGGTGGTGATCTTAATCGCTCTCTACGCTACTTGGTGGTAACCGTCATTTCTTTTATAAGCAGCAGGTTCTTCACTTTTCAGTGAATTTCCTGCTGTTCTCTTTATATACATTAACTCATGAAACAAACTTTAATTACCCTTAAAAACAACAATGGCATGCAGGTTGTGGTATCTGACTTTGGTGCGCGCTTGTGTTCTATTAGCTTTCCCACTTTTAATGGGCCCCAAGAAATGCTCATGCGCTATCAAGATGAAACTCAGTTTTTTGATGACCCATTTTATGTCGGTGCTATTTGCGGGCGAGTTGCAAACCGGATTGGTCGAGGCCGTTTTAGTTATGATGGGCAAACCTATCAATATTCTCAAAATGAGGGTGAGCATTGTTTGCATGGCGGAGAGCAGAGCATTGATAAGCGGTTTTGGCACATCGCTGAACAGTCGCCATCATCAGTGACGCTGACACTTACATCACCGGATGGCGATAATGGCTTTGCTGGCAATGTGAATATTCAAGTCACTTATAGCCTTTCTGAAGACAACAAACTCACAATTGATATTTGTGCAAATACCGATAAAACCACGCCGCTTAATTTTACTAATCATGCCTACTTTAACTTAGCAGAGCGTTCTGTTTCAGCACTTGAGCTGTGTATTGATGCTGAGTCAGTGCTTGAAAAAGATGCTGACAATATTCCAACCGGAAAACTACTTAAAGTTGATGAGAGCGAATCAACGGCATTAAGGTTTGATTTTCGCGAGCCTAAATCGTTGCAGCAGACTAGAGACCTAGATCATTACTATGTGTTTCACAAAGCGCCTCTAGGTATGAGATTAGTGGCACAACTGGTATCAAAAAATAATGGCGTGCGACTGAGTGTTTTTAGCGACCAAAATGGCCTGCAATGCTATACGGGGGGATTTCTATCAGCCCCGTTTGCGCCCTACTCAGGCGTGTGTTTAGAGCTACATAATTACCCTGATGCATTAAATCATGAGCAGTTTGATAGCATTCTAGTTCAGCCTGAACAGCAATATAAAAATACTATGGTATTGAGTTTTACTGAGCTTGATTGACTTTTATGCCTTTGTTAAAAGCCAATCAAAAGTAATATTTTGAAGCTGATATCTACAGTTTAAGATTTATGGCAGTTAGTCAAAAGTTGCTGCCAGAATGCTTCACCTTTGCGTCGAGCAAGACGAATATTGTTTTCAGGGATGCTTTCTGGGTCGTCGTAATTTGCCAGTGCTTCGGCCATGCTTTCCTCACGAATAAGGTGCAGTGTTGGGTAAGGCGCACGATTGGTGTAATTGGCAGCATCGCCCGGTTCGCTGTCGGCAAACTCATAGTCTGGGTGGAAGTGAGCGATTTGATATTTACCTTCATAGCCTTGTGCAGCTAGAAGTGCGTTAGCAAGGTCGACTAAGTCTAAGTAACTATCAAAATCTTTAAACCCTTCAGCAAAAATAAGCAGGGTAGTTTCTACTTCTGGATGCGCGTCTAAATGTGCCAGTTGTTCAAGCATGGTCATCACCGCGTCTTCGTGTTTTTCGTCTTCTGAGACAATATAGGCGATGGTATTTGCTTCGACTTCTTTGCGAGCAAACGGACAAAAGTTGAATTTTACAATGACGCTTTTAACCCAATTTTGCATGGCTTGGGTAATTAAGGTGTGTTCAGTTGTCATAAAATATTGCTCGATAAATTAAGAAAGATGTGTGCTGATTAAGTTAACGGTTTTGGCTATCGCGCCCTGATTTTTTTGCAAGCAGGCAAGGGCATTTGCACCGAGTTCTGCACAATCACTAGGGCTGCTGAAAAGTCTATTTATATGCTCCGCTAATTCGTTACTAGAATGTACGGTAATACAGCCTTGGTGTGCCGCTAAATCAGGGTAAATATGGGCAAAATTATAGACATGAGGGCCTGTTAATGTGCCTACTGAAAATGCCGCTGCTTCTAATGGGTTGTGACCACCGCGTTCGATTAAGCTGCCGCCAATGTAGGCAATGTTTGCGCTACCAAACAAGTACTTTAGTTCACCTAAAGTATCAGCCAATAAAACTTGGCTGTTCGGGTTAAATTCACCTGAGCGCTTAGAAAACAACAAGTTTGATTCTTTGAGGAGTTCTGAAACTTTGGCAAATTGCTCAGGGTGTCGAGGTGCAATAATCAGTAGCGCATTAGGATGGGTTTCAAGCACTTGTTGGTGGGCCGCGAGAACTTGTTCATGTTCACCAGGGTGGGTCGAACCGGCAACCCAAATTTTGCTGCGATTGAAACACTTTTTGAATTCAGCGACAGTCGTTTTGGCTGCTTCATCGATATTAATATCGAATTTAATTGAGCCAGTTACTGTGACTTTTTCTTTGTTAAGCCCTAGCTGTAAGAAGCGTTTAGCATCTTCTTCGTTGTGACTCGCTAATGTAGTAATGTGGTTCATGATGTCATTGGCAAGGGGGAGTACTTTTTGATAACCCTGTAGTGACTTTTCTGACAGGCGAGCATTAACAACATTGACAGCAATATTTTTCGCATGAGCTGCGGCAAATAAATTTGGCCAAAGCTCAGTTTCAAGCACAACAAGCTGTATTGGAGTTAATGTTTTTATAAAGCGTTTACTGGCACCCCAAAAGTCGATAGGCAAATAGCACAGCGGTGTATCGGGCAGGCTATTTTTTATTTGCGAACGGCCTGTAGGGGTATTGCAGGTAACGATAATCGCTTGAGTAGGGTTTTCAGCTTTGAACGCTTTTATGAGCGGAGCTGCTGCCAAGACTTCACCGACAGAAGCACAATGAAACACAACTGCTTTCTTAGGCAATTTTTTTAAACCAAACGCAAATCGCTCAGTAAAAAATTCACGGTAGCCCGCATTTCTCTTGCCTCGAATTATATAAAGGTAAAACACAATGAGAGGGCTGAATGCGTATAAAAACAACGAATATAAAAAGCGCGCCATAACCAACCGTTATTATTGAATTAAGTAAATAACTGGCATTTTAACCCGCTCAATCGCTTATGAAAACGAATTAACAAATTTAAACAGTTTAGGGTCGTGCTCCTGTTTATTGAATTTGTTACTATGGCAAGTTCATTAGAGAAGAATTGAATTATGAAGTTAAAGCTATTTTCAACCTTATTTGCTGCGGCTTTGGGTATCGCAGGTCAAGCGATGGCTGCGCCGACCGCGTATTTACCATTAGGTAAACATCCAGTACTAGAGCATCAAATCGACAGAATGTTTGCCATCTCAACAGGCACGCCAATGGCGAAGCCGTATCGCATTTATGATGTGCAAATTGCCCTTAGACAAATTAAACAATCAAATCCAGACCTGCATGCGCAGATTCTATCAGGTATTCAGCCTTATATGAGCCGAGATGCAGTCACGCGCATGGGCGTAAAGCTTAGAGCGGATTCTGGCGCTGAAGTTAAACTGGCTAACGATCGCAGTAACAGCTCAAGCGAGTATGCCGAAGTGTCTTTTGATGGTATTTGGCGCGGTGGTGAACATAGTTTAATGCAACTAGGTGCCGAGTATCGTGTTGAGCAAGGTAAGTTGGTAGCTTATAACAGCTTCTATGCGTTAGGCGGTGATAACTTACAGCTGAATTTAGGTTATAAAGAGCATTGGTTCTCGCCATTTAAAACATTTGGCCAAGTATACTCGAATAACGCTCAAGCGCCCTTATCTGTATCATTGGGTTTAAACGCGCCATTACAGAATTGGTGGAACTTTGATTTTGAGCTTTTTTATTCAAAATTAGAGCATGTTGAAAAGGGCATCTTGTATCAAGGTACTTTGCATAGTGGTACGCCAAAACTTGCCGGTACGCATTTATCGATTGAGCCAATTGATGGCTGGAAAATTGGCGTGAACCGCATGATGCAGTTCGGCGGTGGGCCTAGAAAAGTATCGATGAAAGATGTGTTTAAGGCGTATTTTGACCCAGCGGGGAATGATAATTCAGCATTGGCTGGCGGGCCGGATAATGAATTGGGTGATCAATGGGCGACAATTACAAGCTCGTTTAGTACAAATTGGATCTTTCCTGTTGAGTGGTACATTGAAACTGGTGGCGAGGATACAAGAGAGCACAAAAACTACCAGTTCGGTAATGTTGTAAACAGTTTTGGCGTTTTTCTACCACAATTAACAGAGCGCATGACGTTACGATACGAACATACCAACATGCATAGTGAGTGGTATGTAAATTGGATTTATCCGAAACAGGGGAATTCTATCAAAGGCTCTGTTGTAGGCCACTTTGCTGCTGATAGAAGAAATTTTGGAGACAGTGTACCAAGTAAAATTGACACTCTACAGGCCTCTTATTTGAGTAATGATGATGCACTTTGGACAGTTCAATTTATGAAAATTGAAAATCGAAGTGGTTACATCAATAACCATGGCTTTCAGAATGACCAGTATTATTCATCAAAAGAGCTGAAACTTGGTTATAACCAAGCCTATGATGACAAACGCTTAGAAACCACACTAACCTTAGGTAAAGACGTATTTGGTGAAAACTATACTTGGTTAGCGGTCAATGTATACTGGTAGACCAGCAGTAAGAAAATGAATTAATGACAACAGCGGGAAAAGTAGGAACGCACATGTCGCAAGATATTAAAAAAGACAACATGCTTGAAAACAGTTTTTTAGCAAGCCTTGAGCGCCACAGAGCGCTGTTTGCAACAGTAGATAAATACCAAAGTGAAGCGATGCAGCTTTTAGTCGCTTGTCAAAAAGCGCTAAAGTCTGGTGGTAAAGTAATTTGGTGTGGTAATGGCGGTAGCGCGGCTGATGCACAGCATTTAGCGGCTGAATTTGTTGTGCGTTATAAATTAGAGCGTGGCCCTTTAGCGTCAATTGCATTAACAACAGATACCTCTATTTTAACCGCGCACTCAAACGACTATCACTTCGACACGGTTTTTGAACGTCAGATCCAAGCTTTATGTAAACCTGAAGATGTGGTGATTGGTTTAACGACGTCTGGCACGAGTCCAAACATTAATTTAGCACTTCAAGCTGCAAATGAGATTGGCGCATACACGGTAGCACTAACAGGCCGTGAAGGTGGTTTAGTAAAAGATATTGCTAACCTACCAATTATCATTGCCAATGATGAAACGGCGCGCATTCAAGAAGCACATATGTTTATCGGTCACTGGTTATGTGAAGCCATTGATTTAGCGATTGAGAAAGGCGAATAATGGATTTAAGTTATTTTCAAAAGCTATCACAAGCTAAAATTCTGGTCGTTGGTGATGTGATGCTCGACAGATACTGGCATGGTGACACTGGCCGTATTTCACCAGAAGCACCAGTGCCCGTTGTTAAAGTGAGCAAGCTTGAAGATAAGGCCGGTGGTGCGGCCAACGTTGCCAAGAACATCGCGTACTTAGATGGCCAAGTAAGTTTACTGGGTATTATTGGTAATGATGACAACGGCAGCTCATTGCAAACATTACTAAAAAACGAGAAAATCAACTCTCAGCTTATTACCCAAGATGATGCGCCAACTATCGCTAAAATGCGTGTGATTAGCCGTCATCAGCAAGTTGTGCGTCTCGATTTAGAAGAGACCTTCCTTGAGTCACATTCTGAGCTATTGTTGCAAAAACTAACTGAGATTGTTGATGACTTCGATGTGGTGCTTTTCTCAGACTATAACAAGGGATCATTGGCGAAAATCAGCGAGATGATCCAAGTAGCAAAAGTGGCTGGCAAAACCGTTTTAGTAGACCCTAAATCTAAACAACTTGCCGATTATCGTGGTGCAGATTTTATTACTCCGAATCTTAATGAATACACAGCTGCGGGTGGCATTAAAGGAGATGAGCAAGTACTTGCTGATTGTGCGCGTAAGATCATTGCCGATTGTGGCATTGGCGCCATGTTACTGACTCGCTCTGAGCAGGGCATGTCTTTGATCACACCTAGTGAAAAACATGATTTTGCGGCGCAAGTATTAGAAGTCTCTGATGTAACCGGTGCAGGCGATACGGTAATAGCAACGCTTGCTGTGATGCTTGGTACAGGCATGCCAGCCAAACAAGCAGTTGAAATTGCCAATATTGCGGCTGGGTTAGTGGTTGCGAAATTGGGTGCTGCAACAGTATCACCAGAAGAGCTATCAGCAAAACTGACTCAATACTTACGTGAAACCGGTGAGCAATATCAAGCACCGACGCAAGAAATCTTGCATCATATTGAGCTTGCTCGTCAGCGCGGCGAGAAAATTGTCTTCACGAACGGCTGTTTTGATATTTTACATGCTGGCCACGTACGTTATTTAGCGCAGGCTAAAGCGCGAGGTGACAAGCTGGTTGTCGGTTTAAATAACGATGCTTCAATCAGTCGTCTGAAAGGCCCTGAGCGCCCTATTAATCCATTAGATGAACGTGCGACTGTAATTGGTGCACTCGCGTCAGTTGATTGGGTGATCCCATTCGGTGCGGTAGAAGAAAACGACACACCTGCAAAACTTATCGAGCAAGTAAAGCCTGATGTATTAGTCAAAGGCGGTGATTACAAAGTTGAAGAAATCGCTGGTGCTGATTTTGTCCTAGCAAATGGCGGCACTGTTGAAGTACTAGAATTTGTGAATGGTTGCTCAACCTCAAATGTGATTAAGAAAATTCAAAGTAATTAATCTACGAACAGTTTTTATTAAAAACCCAAGCTTTTGCTTGGGTTTTTCTTTTTTGATTCAGGAAATTTTACTAGATAGTTAGAAATGAACGATATAACGCATAAAACTCATCCCACTCGCTTTCTTGCCAATAAAACTCCGTATTTCGGTTTAATTCTTTTATAAAAGAACGTTTTAGACGCGTCATATTATTTTCAACCGTTTGTTGAGAGGGCTTGCGGATTTCGCCTCTATCAAAGTCGATTAGAAAAACCTTGCCATGCTCGTCAAACAAGATGTTATTGATATTTAAGTCAGCGTGAAACACGCCCTTGTTATGAAAGCGTGCTAAGGTTTCTGCGGTTGCTTGCCACTCACTCTCAGTCAGAGGAGCTTGTTTTAGTTTGTCGAGCACACTTTGCGCGCCAGTAACGGCTTCTGTGATCAGATCGCCACGGTAAATAAGCCCGCTGCGCTGCACTTTTGCAGCAATCGGTTTTGATACAGGCAAGCCTAATTCTTCTAATTGTGTCAGAAGTTGAAACTCTTGATAGGTACGGGTGTTTTCTAATCGGCCAAATAGATATTGATCTGATAAAACCTTACCCACTAAGCCGCCACGCCAATAATGGCGTAACACACCGATTTGCTCACCTAAGTTTAAAAAGTAAGTTTTAGCGCGGCCTTTTTTTTCACCCACGACTTTGTTTTGCTGTTGCCAGTAGCTAGGCTCGAACCAGTTTTCTTCAACGGGTAAAGGGACGTTATCGGGCAATAGAATATGTGTATTGGCAGAGGGATGAATGACGCGCATAGAGTTCTAAATCAGTTTTTTGCTAAGTATATACCTAAACGGCTTTAGGATTCGAGATGTGAGGGTGTTTGCTTTAACAAGTTGGGCTAGATAATAAATTACGTTAAACTGCTGCCAACTATTTTTACAAGCATAAGAGACTGTTGTGGTTTTATCTTCAACTCCTAAAGATATTTGTATTTTACGTTTGTCGGCGATTGGTGATGTGTGTCATGCCGTGTCGGCCGTACAGGCTATTCAGCGTCATTACCCTGAGGCGAAAATCACTTGGGTGGTGGGCAAAATCGAAGCCATGTTATTACAAGATATGCCAGGAATTGAGTTTGTTATTTTCGATAAAAAACAAGGTAAAGCGGCATTTAAACAGTTAAAAGAAACCTTTAAAGGGCGTCAGTTTGATGTGCTACTGCACATGCAAGTGGCGCTTCGCGCAAACCTTGCGGCTCGTTGCATTCCTGCCAAAGTCAAAGTGGGCTTTGATTGGCACCGTGCCAAAGAAGGGCACTTCTTATTTACTAATAAGCGTATTGCTGCTGAAAAATCAGCGCACGTACTCGAAGGTTTTAGGGGGTTTGCTAAAGCCATTGGTGTGCCGCATTACGAGCCAACCTGGCAAATGCCAGTAAGTGATGACGATAAGCAAGTGGCCGCTGAGTTACTATCTGGGCTTGAAAATGTCTTCGTTATCTCCCCCGCTGCAAGTAAAGCTGAGCGTAATTGGTTGCCAGAGCGTTATGCTGAAATTGCCAAATATGCAAAACAAAAAGGCTTTAATGTGGTGATCACTGGTGGCCCTACAGATATGGAGCGCCAACTGGCAGCAGACATTATCTCTTACTTAGATTTTGAAGTATTAAACCTGGTTGGTAAAACCACTTTGAAACAACTTGTATGTGTTTTAGAGCAAGCTAAATTGGTCATTGCACCAGATACTGGTCCTGCGCATATGGCGGTTACCATGGGCACGCCTGTGATTGGTTTATATGCTCATTCAAATCCTGCACGCACAGGCCCTTATCTTTATCAGGACTATGTGGTTGAGGTATATCATAAAAACCTTCTAGCGCAGTTTAAGAAAAGTGCCGAACAATTACCTTGGGGGACGCGTGTTAAAGGCAAAACCTTGATGTCGCAAATTAGCGTGGCAGATGTACAAGCTATGTTCGACCGAGTTTGCAAAGAGCAAAACCTCATTTAACAGCCTTTTATTCTTAAAACTAAACGAATTAATAATCATCATGACAACGAAACAAAAAGCCGTTTTTCTCGATAGAGATGGGGTGATCAATCACGATCACGCCTATGTGCATAAAATTGAAGATTTTGAATTTATCGATGGGGTATTCGACGCTTGTCGTGATTTTATCGCTAAAGGCTATATTTTAATTGTAGTGACCAATCAATCGGGCATTGGCCGTGGTTACTATGATGAAGCGCAATTTAATCGGCTGACCGAGTGGATGAAAGCACAATTTGCGCAGCAGCAATGCCCAATAACTGCGGTGTATTTTTGTCCACATCACCCTAAAAAGGCGTTACCTGAATATTTGCAAGACTGTGATTGTCGTAAGCCAAACCCGGGTATGTTGCAGCAAGGTATTGATGCATTTGACATTGATGTGTCGCAAAGTGTGATGATCGGCGATAAAGTATCAGATGTGCAAGCAGCTCGTGCTGCGGGTATTAAAACGGCTATTTTAGTCAACTCAGGACAAGCTTTTTCAGAGCAAGATGCAGCAGAAGCAGATCAAGTCTGTGTTTCTATTAAAGAAACGGTTGCATTTATCTCATAAACATTTACATTCGCCTCAATTTTTGAACAATGGCTCCGTGCATTTATAGTGCGTAGCCCTTACAATACGCCTGTTTAAAATTATTGCGATTTCAAAGCGCAATGAACAGACAACAAAAACTGTGTGAAAACAGGCACACCGTGCAATTTATTGGAGACTCTACATGAGAGCATCGGCATTTTATAGTCAACTACAAGAGCAGCTAGAGCAGGTAAAAGCAGAAGGCTTATACAAAAGCGAGCGTATTATCACGTCTTCTCAGCAGGCTGAAATTGCAGTAGCAAGTGGTGACTCAGTAATTAACTTCTGTGCAAACAACTACCTAGGTTTAGCGAATCACCCAAGCTTAATTGCAGCCGCTAAGTCAGGCTTAGATGCCCATGGCTTTGGTGTAGCGTCAGTACGTTTCATTTGTGGTACACAAGACATCCATAAAACACTAGAAGCAAAAGTCAGTGAGTTCTTACAAACTGAAGATACTATTCTTTACTCTTCTTGTTTTGACGCAAATGCGGGTTTATTCGAAACAATTTTAGGCCCAGAAGATGCGATTATCTCTGACTCATTAAACCACGCGTCAATCATTGATGGCGTGCGCTTATGTAAAGCGAAGCGTTTCCGCTACGCAAACAACGACATGGCTGCACTTGAAGAGCAACTCATTGCCGCAACTGAAGCGGGCGCGAAAACAAAACTAATCGCGACTGATGGCGTGTTCTCAATGGATGGCGTTATTTGTAACTTGGAAGCTGTATGTGATTTAGCTGATAAGTACGATGCACTTGTGATGGTTGATGACTCTCACGCTGTTGGCTTCGTGGGTGAAAACGGCCGTGGTACACACGAATACTGCAACGTGATTGACCGTGTTGATATCATCACAGGTACTTTAGGTAAAGCACTAGGTGGTGCGTCAGGTGGTTACACGTCTGGTAAGAAAGAAGTGATTGATTGGCTACGTCAGCGCTCACGTCCTTATTTATTCTCAAACTCTTTAGCGCCTTCAATCGTAACAGCATCAATTGCTGTACTTGATATGCTAAAAGACGGTAAAGCACTACGTGATCAGCTTTGGGAAAATGCGGCTTACTTCCGTGAAAACATGGAAGCTGCTGGCTTCACTTGTGCAGGTAAAGATCACGCAATTATTCCTGTAATGTTAGGTGATGCGAAAGTAGCAGCGGCTATGGCTGATAAATTACTAGCTGAAGGTATTTATGTAACAGGCTTCTCATTCCCTGTTGTACCAAAAGGCCAAGCACGTATTCGTACGCAAATTTCAGCGGCGCATACAAGAGCGCAGCTAGATAAAGCAATTGATGCCTTTACCCGTATTGGTAAAGAGCTAGGTATCATCTAAATTTATTAAATAGCAATACGCTTATTAATACTGAAATTCGCCAAATCATAAGTATGATCTGGCGAATTGTTTTTTGCTTGGGACGTAACAATGAAAGCATTATCGAAATTAAAAGCTGAACCTGGGATTTGGATGACAGATGCACCAAAACCAGAGGTTGGGCACAATGACTTATTAATCAAAATTCGTAAAACCGCGATTTGTGGCACAGACGTTCATATCTATAAGTGGGATGAGTGGGCGCAAAACACCATCCCCACGCCTATGGTTGTGGGTCATGAATATGTCGGTGAAGTGGTTGGCATGGGCCAAGAAGTTCGTGGCTTCGAGCTTGGCGACCGTGTATCTGGTGAAGGCCACATTACTTGTGGTCATTGTCGTAACTGCCGTGCAGGCCGCGTTCATTTATGTCGTAACACCATTGGTGTGGGTGTAAACCGCGAAGGCTCATTTGCTGAGTATCTAGTTATTCCAGCTTATAACGCATTTAAGATCCCAGATAATATTTCTGACGAATTAGCTTCAATTTTTGACCCATTTGGTAATGCAGTACACACAGCTCTGTCATTCGACCTAGTCGGTGAAGATGTATTGATCACAGGTGCAGGCCCAATTGGGATTATGGCTGCGGCTGTAGCGAAGCACGTCGGTGCACGCCACGTGGTGATCACTGATGTGAACGAATACCGTCTAGAGCTTGCTCGTAAGATGGGTGCGACACGTGCCGTTAACGTGGCAGAAGAAAAGCTTGAAGATGTGATGGCTGAGCTTGGTATGACTGAAGGCTTTGACATTGGTCTTGAAATGTCAGGCGTACCAGTGGCGTTTAACTCAATGTTAAACAACATGAACCACGGTGGTAAGATTGCCATGTTAGGTATTCCACCATCGGATATGGCGGTTGATTGGAACCAAGTTATTTTCAAAGGTTTAGTGATCAAAGGTATTTATGGTCGTGAAATGTTTGAAACTTGGTACAAGATGGCAAGCCTTATCCAATCAGGTTTAAATCTTGATCCTATCATCACGCACCAGTTCCATATTGATGAGTTCCAAACGGGTTTCGATACCATGATCTCTGGTCAATCAGGTAAAGTGATCTTAAACTGGGACTAATAAAGTTCCATTTGTGTTAAAGGCGGCAAATGTCGCCTTTTTGTTTTTTTGAGAAGTAATTTATGCCGTTTAAACATATTTCAGTTGCACAAACTAAAGCGCTTATGCAGCGCGATGATGTCGTTATTGCCGATATTCGTGATCCAAATGCCTTCGCAGCTGGCCACATGCCTGGCGCCATTCATTTATCAAATGCAAACATCGGCCAATTTATGGTTGAGAAAGACTATGAGCAGCCAATCGTTGTGGTTTGTTACCATGGGGTGAGTTCGCAAGGTGCTGCTAATTATCTTATCGAGCAAGGCTTTGAAGACGTGTATAGCATGGACGGCGGGTTTACGCAGTGGGCGCTTGAGCAACCAGAATCTGTGAGCCAATGATTTTATTAGGTCAACACTCAGAGCCTAGAGCCTTGCAAGGCGCAGCTGACTATTTTAAAAGTCAGGGTATCAAGGTTAAGTTGACCTATTTAGACAACCGCACTGCACAAGTGTGGGTGTCTGAACAAGATGCTGAGCTTGCAGCGCTGCTGTGGCAAGAATTCCTAACCAACCCCTATCATGAACGTTATTTAGCGGCTTCATGGCAAACAGGTGATACCCAAGTAAAATTTAACTACATGGGCAAAGATTTAAACCTTGCGAAGCGATTTGTCGGGTTGCATTGGTTTTTAAAACTCACATTCATTGTTTGTATTTCGGTTTTTGCCAGCTTCTTCTTGGTACAAAATCCACAATCATGGCTAGATAAATTACTGTTTAATCCCAGTGAGCCAGTATCATGGTTGACGCCTGCCATCATTCATTTTGGCGCATTACACCTTATTTTTAATTTGAGTTGGTGGCTGTATTTAGGGAATAAAATAATCAAGCAAGCCGGGAGTTCGAGCTTATTTTTGCTGTTTTTTATTTCTGCATTAGTGAGCAATTGGGCGCAGTATTTATTAGTCGATAATCGCTTTGGTGGATTAAGTGGGGTGGTGTATGCGTTACTTGGGTTTGCATGGATCTACAGCACAAAATTGCCCGAAGAAAAGCAGTTAATTACTAAGCCAATCGTCGGCTTTATGCTGGTGTGGATGGTGTTAGGCTTTGCTGATGTGTTGTTTATTAGTATGGCGAACTGGGCGCATTTATTTGGCTTATTGAGTGGAATGGCAATTGCTGCATTACAACTGCCCAAATCAAAAAGAGGTTAGTGGTAAAGGTATTTAGTAAATAATACTTCGCGAATAATCTCTTCACCGGTTTCATCTTTAAGTAGTTTCTTTAATTTCTCAGCACAGCGCTGACGTATCTCTTCTCGACCCGTTAATGACTTTATAGTTTCTTCAGGCTCTTTACTTAAGATTTGCACTATTGCATCACGAAGCAGTGGCGTATGGTGTTCTACAATAGCAATATTCTTCACATCATTGAGCATTAAATCTACGGTGACGCGAATATAACCGAGCTTTTTATTAGATTGGCCAATGTAGTTGGTGATGATATCAGGTTCAAAACCAAAGTAACCCACATTTGCTTCTGCTCGAACTGATGTACTACTAAATGTCAGTAGTAATAATGCAAATAGGCTTGAGAGCATTTTCATAGTGGGTGAAGTTCCTGTTATATAACTGTCTTTGAAAGCGATTGTAACTGTATTTTAAAAAAAATTATACTCTGTTGAGTGTGTTACAAGTATAGAAAGTGACTAAAAATTTGCCGATTATTTTAGCCAAGGGTTACGCTTTTTCCACCAAGTAATAAAAAGCAAAGACTGAACTTTGTTGGCGAACTGAGCAATGTTATGATGTCTCGGTTGTAATCTGGGTTAGATATTATTTTGTTAAAGCATCCTCTTTCTATCGATTTTTCATGGCAAAGTTCACTCTCTGAACTTTCTGTACCTGCTGCTTTAAAGCCTGTGTTAAGTGATACAGGCTCTCTCACTGCACGTTTAAAGCAAAAAAGTGCTGATTTCAAAGTGGTTGTTTTGAACGAACAGCCAATTTCAGCAAAATTATGGGGAGATACAGTCCATGATTATATTTGTCGTGAGGTTTTATTATATTGCGATGAGGTTGTTCAAGTTTATGCTCAGAGCTGGATCTCCATTCCTGCCTGTGAAAAAGGTGTAGAACAGCTAGGAGAAACCCCGTTAGGCGAGGTATTGTTTCAAAATGAGCGCTGGCAGCGTTCCGAATTAGAGATGGCTGAAGTAGAGTCTCGTGAAGAGCTAGCTCAACTGTTGAATAGGAACGAAATTACCCGTATGCCAATTTTTGCCAGAAGACGTATCTTTTCACAATCAGAGGCCCATGTGATGGTGTGTGAAGTATTTTTACCTGAGGTATTAGATGCAGCTTGAAGCCCTAAAATGGCAAAATTTTAATGCCTATAAGCAATTAATGCGCACTGACAAACCAATTGGCACCTTATTGTTGTTGTGGCCTACTTACTGGGCTTTATGGTTAGCAAATGATGGGCTGCCGAGTTGGGATCTTTTACTGGTGTTCTCACTGGGTGTGTTTGTGATGCGCAGCGCTGGGTGCGTCATTAATGACTTTGCTGATAGAAAGATTGATGGCTCGGTAAAGCGTACAGCTAACCGTCCGCTAGCTACCGGAAAAGTTTTAGCGGGAGAAGCGTTAAGTCTGTTTGCATTATTGATCGTTGTTGCGTTTTCTTTGGTATTGGCGCTGAATTGGCAAACTATCGCGTTGTCGTTTGGAGCACTTGCACTGGCTGCTTGCTATCCGTTTATGAAACGTTATACACATTTACCTCAGGTGGTGCTGGGTGCCGCTTTTAGCTGGGCGATCCCAATGGCATTTATGGCCTCGCAACAACAAGTCCCCGCGATTGCATGGTGGTTGTTTGCAGCTAATCTAATTTGGACTGTGGCGTATGACACTATGTATGCCATGGTCGATAGAGACGATGACTTAAAGCTAGGAGTGAAGTCGACAGCTGTGTTATTTGGTCAGTTTGACAGGCATATCATTGCGGTACTGAACATCGTATTTTTAGTAATAATGACCTTAATCTATCAAGCTATTGAAGCAACGCTTTGGGCTTATCTGGGTTTAGCATTTGCTGCTTGTTTGCTCGTTTATCAACAAAAACTGATCCACGGCAGAAATAGAGAGAGCTGCTTTAGAGCGTTTTTAAATAATCACTATGTGGGGTTGTTGATATTTCTGGGTTTGGCACTTTCTTTTTGGTAGAACAAGACTCTAGACATAAAAAACCTGCTCAGTGCAGGTTTTTTTATGTCTAAGTAATGTTTAAACATTAATAGTTTGTCTTTGTTCAAACTTCTCAATCAAACTAACTAGTTCTTTAATGTTAGCGTCTTCACTGAGAGTGTGGTTTGTTCTAACCAAAACTTGCTCGGTCGGTAGATCTTTATTAGTTTTGATCAAAACAACCTCAGGATCTTGAGCAACTAGCTTAGAATGTTCAATACCAGCAATGGCAAATAAATCGCTATTTTTTATATTGCTAAGCACTTCATTGATGTTGCCAACTCGCATCGACGTCACTTTATTAAAGCTATCAGCTGTTTCGTTGACCATGTGCTGTACTTGTCTTGACTGAGAAAGGCAGCCAAACATAGGGTAATTCATTAGGTCTTGTCTAGTGACTGAGTCTTTTTGAAGCAGGGGGTGGTTTCTCGCAACAAACATGATTAGTTGATCAGGAATATAGATATCTGAGCTTGCTAATTCAGAGGAGTGCATACATACACTGATATCGATTTCTCCAAGCTGAAGCTTGTTCGTTAGCTCGGTTTCGTCAAGCATTTGCATTTCAACTTTAACGCTTGGGTGGTGTGCTAAAAATTGCCCGCAAACAACAGGCACAACACTGCTCATTTGTTGTGTATAGCCAATAACCAGTTTATCTTGATCATTGCCAAATAAACTCTGTTTTATGTTCTTTTTGGCATTTTCAAGCTCGTTTAGAGTTGCTTTACAGTACGTGAGGAAAAGCTCACCTTGTTCAGTAAGACGAACAGAGCGTGTAGAGCGCTTAACTAACTCACAACCAATCTCATCTTCAAGAGTTTGGATGCTACGGGTGAGGGCTGAAGTACTAATATTCGTCTGTTCAGCGGCTTGGCGAAAATGTCTTAAATTGCCTAGAGCAACAAATTGCTCAAGTTGTTCAAATCTCATTTGAAATTCCTTTTAATTTCAACGGTTCTTTTAGAACTGTGTATTTACCCAATAGTAATACAAAATGCAATAAGGGTGAAATACTTTTTTACATTAAAATTACAAACAGCTAGTCTGGGTAGCTATCTCTAATAAAAATAAACTCATCTAGGTTATTTATAAATAAATCAACGAGTTTGGGGTCAAAATGTTTACCTTTTTCCGATTGTATCAGTGAAATAACTTTTTCTAAAGGCCAAGCTGGTTTATAGCATCGATCGCTGCCTAAAGCATCAAATACATCAGCCAGTGCGGTAATTCGACCGACAATGTCTATTTGCTCACCTTCTAAGCCTTGTGGGTAACCACTACCATCCCATTTTTCATGATGATGGTAGGCGATTATTGCACCGCATTTGAGAATTTCATTACTTGAATTATGGAGGATCTCGTACCCTACTTTTGCATGTGTCTGCATAATCTCCCATTCATTGTCATCGAGTTTGCCGGGTTTATTTAAAATACTGTCGGGAATACTTATTTTTCCGATGTCATGTAAAGGTGATGCGAGCTTGATGATTTCAGATTGGTATTCATTTAAGCCATATAGCTTGGCAAGTAGTTGGCTGTAATTGGCAACGCGTTTGACGTGTGAACCTGTTTCTTTAGAGCGTTTCTCTACCGCTTCACCAAGAATATAAGACAGCTCTTTTTGAGATTCTCTGACTGTTTCTCGTAATCTAATATTGTCATAGGCCATCGCAATATTATTGGCAAAAAAAGCCAGTAATTGCCTATCAGTCTGTTGTAATGCTGAATCTTTGCTGACATACAGCATGGTCTCGCTGCCTTCTTGTGATGGGAAATAACCAATATATTCAAACTCAGTTTGATGCGAGTGCTTTTTGTTATGGGTTTCCATAAACAGCTGTTTCACATTGTGTGGGATCGCTTCTGTATTTGGTTCAACCCCTTCGCCCGATGCAGCGAGTAGCCTGAAATGTTCAGCGTGTGCATCTTGGCTGTTTACAGCCGCGGCGCAGTAGATATCACTTGAAGAGATCCCCATTACGTCTGAAACATGGGAAAGAATTGTTGAGGCAAACTCTCGAACACTATTACATCTTAAAAATGATCCTGAAGCATCAATAATGCGCTCAAGTCCAGCTTTATGCTTACCGATTGTTTGAATGTCACGGTGGGAACGAAGTGCAGAGTACAGCAGAGTCTTTAGTTTAACCGCGGTTAGCTCGGTCTTGTTTTTATAATCATTGATATCGTAATCACGGATCACTGCTTCTTCAGGTGCTTCACCTGGCTGACCAGTTCTTAATATCAGGCGGATATCATGATTGCCGATATCTTGGCGGATGTATTTTATCAGGTCTAAGCCTGCATGATTGCTTTCCATAACAACGTCAATCAAACCAACGGATATATTTTCTTGTTGGTTTAATAAATCCATCGCTTCTTTTGCAGAATAGGCGTGATGAAACCTGAGTGCTTTATCTTCAAATTCAAAGCCTGAAAGCACTAATTTTGTTACTTGATGAATATCTTCTTCATCATCAACAACAAGTATGTCCCAATAATCTTCATTATTACTGGTTGATTCGTGTTCTTGATTTAAATTTTCGTCTGAAAATAGGAAATTATTCACACTTCACCCTAGCCACACTCACTCAGAGTGAGTATAGACAGGAAAAGTCGAGCTTGCTTAATCAGTGGGCTTTTTTTCTATATTTTGCAATTCTATTTCAATGGCATCACAAGAGATATGTATCTCGTAGAGTGAAATAATCAAAGATAAAGTCAAACAACACAAACTCACACCAAATAAGATAATGCCGGGTAACTGTTGTTCGATAAAAAGACTAAACATAGAGAGCGTACAGAGTAAAAAAGAAAAAACGCCCCAGACCTGCATGGCACGAATTAACTTTATGCGCTTTTTTAAATTGTCGATTTGTGCCAAAACGACAGGTCGATTTGTCTTTCCTTCTCTTGCATTGAGCTCTCTAATTAATTGCGCTAGCACTAAAAACCGATTGGTATAAGCTAATAGTAATAACGAGATGGCAGGAAATAACAGTGCAGGTGTTGTAAGTGTCATTGCATTCTTAATGTTTTAGGTCTTTTCAAAGTTTATTATGACAGATAATTCTTGGCAGTGGTGTGAAGTTTTTACCTCAGATAATGTGATTGAAGCCCATTTGGTAAAAGGGTTCTTAGAGCAAGCAAATATAGATGTATTACTTAAAGGGGAGGCTTTACAAGGGGCACTTGGAGAAATTCCGCTAGATCAGGCAAAAGTTTCTGTATGGGTTTACAAGATAAAATTGCGCCAAGCGCAGGAATTATTGGTAAACTACCAACAACAAGAAAAAGACACTGAATGGCAATGTCCGCAGTGTGACGAATTTAATGGGCCAGCATTTCAAGCATGCTGGCAATGTGGAAAAGATTATGAGTAAAGCGAATAACTTTCAGCGAATTAGAGAGTTAAATTATTTACAAAAGGCAGTGCTGGCTGCAGCAGTGTTAGAACGTATGCTACCTAACTACGAATTGTTCAGCGAGGCCACAGAATTTGGCGACGCCAGTACGTTACGCAGTGCGTTAAATGTGTGTTGGGAAAAAATCCTATTACCAAAAAGCAAGATCAGCTTAGAGAAACAAGTTGAGAAAATCGAACCAAATGTGCCAGAACTAAACGATTATCCGATGTTCGGGACTTACCCAGCCATTGATGCCGCAACCGCTTTACTTGGCTTAATTCATGGTCTTATGGTCAAAGATGAGCATGAGTTTGTGAGCGTTGCGAAAATTTCGCAAGCAACAGTTGCGCGTTATGTCGAGCTATTGATTGAAAGCGAAGGACTAGAGCCTGAAAACAAACTGGTTCGTGAACACCCTTACATGCAGTATGAAATTGACGTGTTAAGTGAGTTAATTGAATTCGTAGAGAATATGGGCCGTATCAGCAGTGACAGTGTGAAAGCGCTTAAACAACAGGCTGTTGCTGATGGGCAAACTAATATCGGCATTGCAATTTAGCGTAAAGATTAAAACTGGAGAATTATTGATGCGCATTTTAGGCATTGAATCATCTTGTGACGAGACGGGAATTGCAATTTACGATGATGAGCAAGGCTTACTTGCTCATAAGCTTTACAGCCAAGTAAAAGTGCATGCTGACTATGGCGGTGTTGTACCAGAGCTTGCTTCTCGTGACCATGTCCGCAAAACCATTCCACTGATAGATGAAGCTTTTAAAGAGGCAGATTGTGGCCCAGAAGACATTGATGGTGTTGCTTATACTGCAGGTCCAGGCTTGGTTGGCGCTTTGTTAGTCGGTACTTCAATTGGTCGCTCTTTAGCATTTGCATGGGATAAGCCTGCTGTAGCGGTGCATCATATGGAAGGGCATTTATTAGCGCCGATGCTTGAAGACGAGCAACCAGAATTCCCTTTTGTTGCGCTACTAGTTTCTGGTGGCCATACCATGATGGTGAAAGTGGCAGGCATTGGTCAATATGAAGTGCTAGGTGAGTCAGTTGATGATGCTGCAGGTGAGGCATTTGATAAGACAGCTAAATTATTAGGGTTAGACTATCCAGGCGGCCCGTTACTGGCAAAAATGGCCGAGCAGGGGACGCCTGGGCGTTTTACTTTTCCGCGACCTATGACAGATAAACCAGGTTTGGATTTTAGTTTTAGTGGCTTAAAAACAGCTGCAGCTAACACCATTCGTAAAGAAGGTGATGATGAACAGACTAAAGCTGATATTGCTCATGCATTCCAAACTGCTGTAATCGATACACTCGCGATTAAGTGCAAACGCGCTCTGAAAGAAACGGGTATTAAACGTTTAGTCATTGCAGGTGGTGTGAGTGCAAACACTGAACTGCGCCAAAAGCTTGAGCGTATGATGCAAGGCATGAAAGGACAAGTATTTTATCCTCGTACTGAGTTTTGTACTGATAATGGCGCTATGATTGCTTTTGCAGGTATGCAGAGATTAAAAGCCAAGCAATATGCAACACTAGATATGAAAACGCAGCCACGTTGGCCGATTGAAAGTTTACCACCGTTGTAGACTTTATAACTAAGTCTTTTTTTTACCTATTTTTGGCTCCTTCCCTTGAAGGAGCCTTTTTATATTGGCGCGATGACGAAAGATAATCAGCACAGTTAAAAAACTCACAGGCACAGTATAAAGTGGTTTAATCAACCAAGTATAAAGCGGAGCCAAAGCAACAGTAACAATCGCGCCTAGCGATGAATATCGAGTTAGCCAAACTACAATGGCCCAGGTTGCAATCAATAGCCCACCTAAACTTAACCCTATTGGTAATAAAGCGCCAAACGCCGTCGCAACGGCTTTTCCTCCATTAAAATGAAAGAACACCGGGTAGATATGACCAAGACAAGCTGCGACAGCAATTGCGCCCAACCAATTTGGCTCTACACCTAAAAAGTATGCGCCCCAAACCGGTATTGTGCCTTTCAATATGTCGAAGGCGAGAACTAAAGCGGCGGGAAGTTTTCCACCTAAGCGAAGCACATTGGTTGCGCCTGGATTATTTGAGCCAGAAAAGCGAGGGTCGGGTAACTTGAATAACTGACACACGAGCACTGCAGACGATACAGAGCCAATTAAATAGGCACATATGCAGATTAACGTAATTAACACAGGTTTCCTTATTTTGTCTTCAGCGTATTTCGGCTATCATTTCCCGATTCGAATGTAACTATATAAGTTACTAATCTATTTGTCACAGACAAAATACCAAAGTGGGGCGTGAATGGATAAGGTCTATATTTCTCAGCTACATGTTGAAACCATTATTGGCGTGTACGATTTTGAGAAAGAAAGTAAACAAAGTTTGTACTTTGATGTGGAGATGCTAACTGATATTCGAGCTGCAGCGCAGAGTGATGACATTAACTTAGCAGTCGATTATGCAAAAGTTAGCGAAGATATAATTACGCATACCACAGCCAAACCAGTTGAATTACTTGAAACCTTAGTTGAGCAACTCGCAGCATTGATTTTAGAGAAGTACAACGTCACACAAGTGACGATTAAGGTGAGCAAGCCTGCAGCAGTGCCAGCTGCGCTGACTGTCGGCGTTGAGATCACTCGAGTTAAAGACATCTAGTATGGCGCAGATTTTTATTAGCTTAGGCTCTAACGTAGACAGAGAAAAACATCTACGTGCGGGCTTAAATGCCTTGATTTCGCAATTTCCTGAGTATCAGCATTCTAGTGTCTTTGAAAGTGAAGCCGTTGGTTTTAATGGCAATAACTTTTTTAATTCAGTCTTTGCAGCACAAACAGATATGTCGCTTGAGCAGGTGTGCGCTTTACTCAAACAGATCGAAAGAGACAATGGTCGAACAAAGTCAGATAAAAAGTTTAGCCCACGCACGCTCGATCTCGACCTACTGTTTTATGATGATGTAATTTGCGACTCACCTGCACAATTGCCTCGTGATGAAATAACCAAGAATGCCTTTGTGCTGCAGCCGCTTGCTGAGTTAGCCGCAGATTTTTATCATCCTGTTGCAGAGCAAACGATAGGTGAACTTTGGCAAAATTATAACAACTTAAACCAAAAGCTATGGAAAGTGGAGTTCTAACCCATGAGCATTATTGAAATTATTGTGTTGGCCCTAGTACAAGGCCTGACAGAGTTTTTACCTATTTCGAGTTCAGCACACTTAATCCTGCCGTCACAAGTATTGGGCTGGCAAGATCAAGGCACTGCATTTGATGTCGCTGTTCACGTTGGTACATTGTTAGCGGTGATTATCTATTTTAGAAAAGAAGTCGTAGATATTTTAAGTGCGTGGTTTAACTCATTTGGTGCACAAGGCAAAAAAACGGATGACAGCCAGCTTGGCTGGTGGATTATTTTGGCAACTTTACCGTCATTGATTATTGGTTACTTATTAAAAGACTTTGTTGAAGTATATTCTCGTAATGCGTGGATCATAGCCACAACGACCATCGTATTTGGTTTATTACTTTGGTATGCCGATGCAAAAGCGAAGCAAATCAAAACCATTTATCAAATTAACTGGGTAATGGCGCTTTTGATTGGTTTGTCGCAAGTGGTTGCTATGTTATTCCCGGGCACATCGCGCTCAGGTATAACAATGACAACGGGTCTATTACTTGGCTTGAATAAGCAAAGTGCAGCACGTTTCTCTTTCTTGATGTCTATTCCCGTTATTGCTGCAGCGGGTTCATACTATATCTATAAGCTATCGACAGGCGATGAACTGATTGATTGGAACGCGATTATTTTAGGTGCAGTGTTATCGTTTATTGCGGCTTACGCGTGTATTTACTTTTTCTTAAAAGTGATTGAGAAAATGGGCATGTTCCCGTTTGTCGTTTACCGTTTGCTTTTAGGTCTAGGGCTATTTGCTTTCTTAATGTGGTAAACGTTATTTAAGTTTTTTAGCATGACTATAATGACAGCGCTTCGGCGCTGTTTTTTTATGTCTAAAACAAAATAGTAAATAATCTCTTGAGAGACGAGAGATAGCTAAACCCATTTTCATAAGCGATAGTAACAATAGAATAGCTTGATTCAGAAATACAAGTATTAGTTGTCAGTCAGTTTGAGGCAATAAAAAACGCCTCCGAAGAGGCGTTTTGAAATACTAACTTCTAATTAGATTAGAAAGTGTATTTAGCACCGATTGATAGACGGCGGCCTTTAACGTCAAAGAATTCACCATCATCATAAGTGAACGGGTTACGTGGTGGTTCACGGTCTAATAGGTTGTTAATACCTACACGTAACTGTAACTCATCCATTAGGTATGTCTTGTACATGAAATCAAATGTCGTGTAAGACGGGATATCGTTATAGTTGTTGTCTTCTGCAGTCCAGTCGTTGTCATTTACTGTTGCATGACGGTAGTTTGCTGTTAATACATAAGATGAATCATCTTGAGAGTAAACAGCACTTAAACGACCTTTCCAGCGTGGAGACGCAGTTTCACCAACGTAGTTACGGAAGTCTTCTTCACGACCAGTTGAGTTTTGGTTGTCATCAATTAGGTACGTTGCAGTTAGCTTAAGAGATAGGCTACCGTTGAATACGTCTGTACGGTAAGCTGACTCGAAGTCCATACCTTTCTTAGTGATTTGTGCAGCATTGATTGGACGAGTGTAGAAGTGAGTGATATTGCCCGTCTTCTCGTCACGCTCAAAGTTACCACAGAATGGGTTATCTAAAGAAGATGACTCATAACATAGGGCAACACTGTTACGACCGAAGTATTCAATCGCGCCATCAACTTCAAATGACCAGTAGTCCACTGTGAAGTCTAAACCGTCTACGAATGAAGGCGTGTAAATCACACCAACTGTGTAGTCATTTGATACTTCATTTTCAAGGTTTTGGTTACCCTGAATGTAACCAGGTAGACTACCGCCACCGATCCAGTCATCAGTTGGCATCCAACCTGCAGCTAGGCCATCTGCTTGACAGTTCTTGATGACATTGTCTTTGTATTTGCTACCAGAACTTGCAATTGAGTCGGCACGACATACGTCCGCACGACCTGAGCTAAACGTTTTTGAGTTTGGTGTGAATAAATCACCTAGGTTTGGCGCACGTACTGATTTAGAGCGGTTTAAACGTACACGTAGGTCGTCAGTTACACCCCAGTTAAGCGCCAGTTTCCACGCGTTATCAGAACCAGTTACAGAGTAATCCATGTAACGGAATGCAGTTTCTAGTGTTAGATCTGTCGCTAGGAAAGCATCTTCAAGAAGTGGAATTGAGATTTCAGCTGATAGTTCATCAACTTCAATTTCACCGTCCATCGGAAGGCTAGAGTTACCAAAGATTAAGCCTTTTTCCATGTTTTCAGATGGAGCAGTTGTTGCTGATTCACGACGGTGCTCCGCAGTGAATGCTGCTGCTACATAACCAGCCGGTAGTTCATATAAAGAACCATCAACAGTTAGTGCAAATACAACTTGGTCGTGCTTAGCAAAACGAGTTGCTGTCGTTGCGATATAATCTTGCTGAGCTGCTGTTGCAGATGTAGCACCCATTGGGTTGAAAGGTGTACAACCTTCAATTGCACCAACCACATTGCCTTTCGCATCGCGATCAGCACATACGATTTGACCGTTATACTCTACAGCGTCAATCGCGTTTGCAAGGTTCTGTGTTAATACTTCACCTGTCCAAAGCGTATCTTGCTCGATACGTCCATATTGAACGTATGTGCTGTAACCCCAGTCATCAGATAAGTAACCTTCAGCGCCAAAAGAAGTACGGAATACTTCACGCTCTTGGTTGTACATACGGTCACCCCAAAGGTGCTCGTTTGCTTGACGAAGCGTTACAGAAGTAAGCTCATTGTCGTCCATTAGTTTCGCCATATCATCTTTGATGAATGCGTTGTCGCGACGAATCGTGTGACGGAAGAAAGCAGGTGAGCTTTCAGTTGTTGCATCTGTGTTTGAGTAAGTGAAGTCAAACGTTAATGCATGCTCGTCATCTAGCTGATAAGTACCGTAAGCTGATGCAATTACACGCTCAAGCGGAGTTTGGAAGTAAGACTTATAACCATCGCTAAAGATACCATCACCCATGTTGTTTGCATCAGTGAAGTAACGGTTTGCATCACGGCCAACACCCGGATTTGGGATCATACCTAGGCCGTTGTCGAATGCACGGATGTTACCGTTCTCATCAAACGTGTAATGGTGGTTTAAGTAACCGTCTGTAGAGAAAGCGTTTTTAGTGAAGAAATCACCACCTTCAGAGTAATACGCAAGCGCAGTTGGCTGACCAAGAATAACGCGACCAGGAACATTGTCGTCACCGCTTGCATTTGCTGGGTTGCCATATGAGTTTACTGGGTTTGCGAAGAAATCACGGCTTAGTTTCGTGTAGCTTTCGTTTTCTGTGTAATTTACAGATGCGATGAAAGATAACTTATCTGCTTCCATACCACCTGTGATTGAGAAGTAGTTTGACTCACCACCGCTTTGCTCTGGACGAACTGTTGAAACATCAACTTCGATACCGTCCATAGACTTTTTAGTAATGATGTTTACAACACCTGCAACAGCATCCGCACCATAAACAGCTGCAGCACCACCAGTTGCAATTTCAATACGCTCGATCATTGATGTAGGGATGTTGTTTAAGTCAACAGCAGTGTCACCTACAGAGCCTGGTACGAAACGACGACCATTAACAAGCACCAAAGTACGCTCAGAACCTAAACCACGAAGGTCAGTTGTGTTAAGGCCTGAAGCGTAAATGTAGTTAGTCGTTGTTTCAGGAGAAAGGCCAACTGTCGCTTGAGGCATTTCTTCAAGTAGGTCGTTTACGTTAGTAATACCTTGGTTTTCTAGTTCAACACCGCCGATCACAGTAACCGGAGTTGGAGACGTTAGGTTAAAACGCTTAATTTTAGAACCAGTAACCTGAATGCGCTCTACTTTTTGCGCTTCAGTATCTGTATTTGCTACCGCAACAGTACCTGCTGCAGTACCTGCTAGTACAGCAGCCTGAATGCTTGCTGTTAATAGGTTTAACTTCTTCAACATATAACCTTTCTCTATTTGTTTTGAATCTCACATGCGTTGCATGTGCCATAGGTCAGGTACTGTTTTTAGCATAAGTAATTGTTACTTAATTATTTGCCCTGTTTGTGTTAAATGTTCCCTTTTTGTGAATTGTGTTTTTATTTTGAGTTTTAATTGTTTTTTTTCTTCAATTACAGGTGGTTGCAGTGGTATTTTTTGTAATCATAAATTTACAGGGTAATCCCGTTGGTAGGTTTGTCAATATTGGTTTTAACCCTTTGTTAGTGTGTGCAAACTTTTATTAAAGATATTGTATTTTTAGCGCTCTAAAATGTAACTTTGTTGTTCCTGATATTGTTAATCAGGCTGCTTTAATAGTGAGCATTTAAAAAAGAAAATAAAAAATAGTGGGAACTTTAGAGGTGCTGAATAAAAAGTCACCTCTAAATGTATGCAAAAAGAGCGAGCTGTTAACTGAGTGTTTTTTCTATTGCAGCAATTCGAGCTGTTTGTAATCCAAGTTTAATCGCTGGACCTTGATATCCTAATGCGATGACCTGTTGTGCAGTAACCGCTTGAGATGCCATCGCACAATTTTGTAGCGTTTGTGTAATATCTTGCTGACACTGTGTATATTTTAGTATCTCTAGTAACAAGTTTAAGCGTTCAGGGCGACGCCAAAGATCTATGAGGTTAAAGAACGCTAAAATACTTTCAGGGCTAAAGTTTTTTTCATTTAAAAAGTTATTTAATAACTTAAAGTCTCGCAAGCTGTTTGCATAGGTACTGGGGACTTTAAGCGTTTGTTCTATATGTTTAAGGTCATCTGGTGAGCAGGCTTCTAGACATAAACAAAAGTGACAAACTTGCAGTGTGTCAGAATCAATTGCTATTTCTTTTGTTGCCAGACATTGATTAGCACCTGTAACTATTTGGCTTTCTACGCTGGACCAGCTTGGCAAAATAGGAAGGACATAAATTAAAGCATTAATGCTATTTATTACTTCTAAGAATAAGTGAAGAGTGTTGGTTTTTAGACATTTTTCTATCTCTAACCAGATCCGCTCTTTGGTTAATGTTTTAAGCTCACCGCTGGCAACTATATCTTTCATAAGCAAAAGCGTTTCTGGCGCAATGGTAAAGCCTAAATGGTGATAGCGTGCAGCAAATCTCGCAACACGTAAAACTCGAAGCGGGTCTTCACTAAAGGCAGGGCTGACATGCCTAAGCAAGCGGTTATTTATATCAGCTTGGCCATGATATGGGTCAATCAGTTGTCCATTTTCATCTTGTGCAATGGCGTTGATAGTTAAATCACGGCGATATAAGTCTTCTTCTAAAGTAACAGATGGGTCGAAGTCACATATAAAGCCGGTATAACCTTGTCCGTTTTTACGCTCTTTGCGCGCTAGGGCATATTCGTCTTTACTTTGTGGATGTAAAAATACAGGGAAGTCTTTCCCAACCTGTTTATAGCCCAAAGACTGCATTTCTTCAGGAGTACTACCGACGACGACATAATCGTGTTCTACAACTGGGTAATTTAAAAGCGCATCACGAACAGCGCCTCCAACTAAATAAACTTTCATGTGTATTCCAATGTTTCAACGGGTGCACTTGGTTTCAAGGTTTTATCTTGCGCACTTTTTTGCCATTATAGGGCCTATCATAACAATAAAGAGTTTTATCGTGTATTTAAGCTATTTTGGGTTGAAAGAGAAGCCGTTCTCAATTGCGCCTAATCCTGAGTATTTATATATGAGTGAGCGCCATAAAGAGGCGTTGTTACACTTAAATTATGGACTGGGTGACACGGGTGGGTTTGTATTACTGACGGGTGAAGTTGGAACTGGTAAAACCACCATAACGCGCTCAATGCTGAAATCATTGCCTGAAAATACCGAAGTGGCTTTTGTATTAAACCCTGCGCTTTCTGAACTAGAACTACTCGCAAGTATCTGTGATGAATTATCAATATCATATGATCCTGAAACTGCGACACTTAAAAGCTTAACCGACGCCTTAAAAGCACGATTTACAGAGAACTATAAAGCGGGTGGCCACACTTTACTTGTGATTGATGAGGCACAGCATTTATCACCAAGTGTGCTAGAGCAACTGCGTTTATTAACCAACCTTGAAACAGACGATAAAAAGTTGGTACAAATTGCTCTGATTGGTCAGCCAGAGTTGCAGACGCTACTGCAGCGCAATGAGCTCAGACAATTAGCTCAGCGCATTACCTCTAGATATCACTTATTGGCACTGACTGAGTCTCAAGTGTTTGCGTATATTCAGCATCGCTTGCAAACAGCAGGCTGTGATGCAGCTTTATTCAGTCATGAGGCAGTTGCCCATATTTATAAACGAACTCAAGGTATACCGCGTTTAATCAATCTGTTGGCAGACAGATGTTTACTGGGTGCTTTTTCTGCGCAGAAAAGAGTCATAGATAAAGCTGTGGTTGAACAGGCTGCAAAAGAAGCCCTACCTATGGTCAGTGTGAATAGTGAACCAGCTTCTGAAAGTAAGCTGAAGCAGTTTACGCCTGTCTTGTCTCTTATTGTAGCAAGCTATGTTGTTGGCTTTGCTGCTGCTTATATTTTTTGAGAAGTTCAATTATGTCTATTATTGATGCCGCATTTAAACAATCACAAACTGCAAACAGTACTGAGCAAGCTCACTTAGCATATCAACAAACAAAACAATTGGCTTTTTATAGAAAGCTCTCGATTGGTCTTGCGGGTGTTGGTTTGAGTGTTACTTTTGCATTGGCTGGTTTTTATAGCGGCCAATACCTTCAGAGTCAATCTCAATCAATTGCTACCTTACAAAATCCGAAAGAGCAAGTTGAAGAAACAGTCGAAACAGTAGCGCAGCAAGAAACAAAGCAACAAGACAATGTGTCGCGCTTGCAACCAACTCAGGCGAAGCCGACTGCTGAAAATCCAAATAACCAAGGTGCAGTACAATCCGGTGAACAATATCAATGGATGTCAGTGCAAGTGGGAGTAAACGAGCAAGGGGCACCTATTTTTAAACAGCAATTGGTACCGCTTTCGGCTGTTGCTCAGGTCAGTACTGTGCCAGCTGAGTCTTCTGTTGTTAGCAATAGCGCTTTACTAGAACAACCTGAAGAAGACTTAAGCCAGTATCGTGTATTAGGTAAACCACTGGATGATACGCAGTTGAATAGCCAAGCAGATGTTTCTTCACAATCGACACCATCGCAAGAAGATATTAGTCAGTATCGAGTATTAGGAAAACCATTAGAGTCCGAGCCTAAGACACAAACAGAGCCGTTAAATATCTCGGCCTCTCAGAGCAATACAGAAAATCAATTACCAGAAAATACAGCTGATGAAGCCGCGGCAAGGCTAAAAGCGGCATTTGAGCTTGCGGTTGCAGAAACCGAAGATAAAGATTTTACTGAGGCAGAGCCCGCTGAAACTACGCCAGAAAAAGAGCGCTTATCTATTGAATTTCTACCTGTAAAAACACAAGCTGCAATAGGAAAATTGACGTATCAAGCTCATATTTATGCCACCTCAGAGCATAAGCGTTGGATAAAAATCAATGGCGTTGAACTGTACGAGGGTGACAAGATTAATGATATGCGCTTACTGGAAATCGCACCAGAGGCGAGTATTTTTAGATTTCAAGGGTACGACTTTGCAGTGAAAGCCATGCAAGATTGGCAACCTTATTAACAACTCTTGAACGTAATTTAGATGTAAATGAAGGCCTAAATCACTTATGTTGTTTAGGCTTTTTTATGTAAGCGCCTATTAAGGCGTGCAGAGCCGGATTTATGAAAGCACCTTATGGTAAAACTGAGTGCTTGAAAAACTTAATCAGGTCTAAACCAAACTCTTCAGGTTTTATTGCCGCTTCTAATTCATCCGTACAGCGTTTTTCTGCCAAATCTATGTCTTCGACAGCGATGTGGTACATTGATTTAGCACTGTAAAATATTTTAACAATGGGCTTTAAGGGCTGCTCTGGATTTGAGCTTGCAACCATGCCTATTCTTTGAGACTTCAACTTTACCAAAGAGCCAACAGGGTATACTCCAATACAGTTTATGAATTCATTCAGGAGTTTTTCGTCAAAGTGATGTGGACTGCTTTCTCTGAGCATTTTAAAAGCTTGAATTGGTGTAAGCGCTTTTTTATAGACTCGTTCAGCCGTTAATGCATCAAATACATCAACAATAGAGGCCATTCTGACATAGTCTGATATTTCACCATTACTTAAACCTTGCGGGTAACCAGAGCCATCAAGTCGTTCATGATGAAAACCTGCTACTTCACAGCTTATTTTAGATAAGCCAGCTTCAGTGACAATCTCATAACTGAATTGAGCATGTTGCTTCATTTGCTCGAATTCGCTGTCACTTAGTTTACCGGGCTTATTGAGGACCGCATCATCGACTTTTATTTTACCGATATCATGGAGTAAAGCGCCAGTGGCGAGCTCTTCAATAATCTCTCTGTCTAAACGTAAATGTTTAGCAAAAATAGTAATGAGTGTGGCAACATTAATAGAGTGTTCGAGTAGATAAGCGTCTTTTTGTTTGATCATTGCAATGCAAGATAGGGCATCTTGATTACGGAAAATTGAATCTATAAAGCTCGTTGCTACCTCTTTAAACGCCTCGACATCAATGGGGTTACCCGCTTTTAAATCTGCAAAGGCTTTGGCTTGAAGTGACTTGGCTTCTTCAACGAGTTTCATTGCCTGATTTATTTCAGCGCTGATGGCAGTAGATTTATGCCAAGGGTCTTTTTTTTGCTCAGGCGCATTTTGAATATCAGAGTCAGACGCAGTAATACCGTGTTTGTTATTGCTCAAGTCGAGCATTTTATCAGGGTCAACTTCAACTCTTAAAATACCCGCAGAGGCGAGTTTGTCGATACTAGTTTGTGTTTTGACCCAGCCTTGTGTTTTGACTTGTACACTGCCAGTTTGCTCTAACACACTCACGACATACATACCGGGCTGTAACTCTTCAATGCTTATGCTCTTCACAGTACTTTCTTATTTAGTGCCAGTTATTTAAGCCTAGCAAAAGATAGTTAAAAAGACAGCAGGGTAAGATCATGAAAATAAAAAAGCCTGTACTTAATTAAAAGTACAGGCTTTTTAAAATTAAAGAGTAAAATAGATTATTCGTCGTCTTCAACTAATGTCATAAGCGATGTATTACCACCTGACGCCGTAGTATCGATACTGATAGTCTTTTCTGTCACTAGACGGTTAAGTAGCGTATCGTAGTACTCAGCACTGATCACAGGCAGGATTGCACCCTTACGTGCAGCTAGTTGCATGCTGAAGTAACCTTTACGCGCACAGCCACTTCCAACCACTGCTGCTGCTAGGTGATCATGAGCCAATACTGCTGGAAGCTGATTAAGCTTAGCAACCTGCATAACGCCTTCAGCTACACCACAGCTGATTAACTTGTCTCTAAAGGCAAGTGCTTCTTCGTGGAATAAGTCAGACACTACAGTGATCACTGTATTACCAGCAGCGAGTGAAGTAATGATAGACATAACCCAGAAGTTGAATGAGGTGTCTTTATCTGCAAAACACACAACACAGCCACGAGACTCGTAACGAATTGTATTTGACTCACCTGTAGGACCAGGCAACTGTACAACTTTGCTTAAGCGCTTTTCAACACGGATGATCTGCTCACGTGCATCAGCTAAAGTATGTGATAGGTCATCAGCAAGCTGATCCATAATCTCAACATTGGCAAGTTTTGCTAATAACTGGCGTACCACAGATACGCGGTTATTTAGTGGCATTGCACGCCAGGCTTTTTCATCACGCATTGAGTTTTGCATTAGCTGGCTAACTTGCTCTTGCGCACCCTGGAACGCTTTAAGTTCTTCGGTATCAACAGCAATGTTAGTAACTTGACGGTTATCCGGCGTCTTATTTTCTTTAACTAGACGGAACAGGTAGTTAGGACCACCTGCTTTAGGGCCAGTACCAGAAAGACCACGACCACCGAACGGCTGAACACCAACAACTGCGCCGATCATGTTACGGTTGATGTAAATGTTACCCGCTCGAGATTGCTTAGCTAGGTAGTTTGCACGCTCTTCAATACGAGAGTGAATACCCATGGTTAAGCCAAAGCCAGTGCTGTTTACTTGGTCGATTACTTTATCGATTTCAGTGCCTTTGAAGCGGATCACGTGTACACATGGACCAAATACTTCTTTCTTAAGCACAGATAGGTCTTTGATCTCATATAAACGAGGCGCAAAGAAGAAGTGACCTGTATCACCCATATCAGGAAGCGGACACTCAAAATGCAGTGTTGCATTGCCTTTTAAGTACTCTACGTGTTCAGTAAGTGCGCTATGCGCTTTTTGGTCGATTACCGGGCCAACATCGGTTGAAAGGTAAGCCGGGTCACCAACGTGCAATTCTTTCATTGCACCTTTGATCATGTTGATCACTTTGTCTGCGATTTCTTCTTGTACAAATAGTACGCGTAGCGCAGAACAACGCTGACCAGCAGATTGGAAACCAGAAGAGATCACATCGTCAACAACTTGCTCAGGTAGTGCTGTTGAGTCAACGATCATACAGTTTTGACCACCGGTTTCGGCAATTAGAGGTACTTGGTCGCCACCACGCTCAGCAAGCGTTTGTGAAATACGTGTACCTGTCTCAGTTGAACCTGTGAACATCACAGCTTGAATACGCTCGTCAGGTACAATCACCTGGCCAACTTTGCTACCGCGTGCGATAACAGGCTGAACTACGTTTTCTGGCAAACCAACTTGCTTCATTAGGTCTATAGTGCGAAGTGCAACTAATGATGTTTGCTCAGCTGGTTTTGCAATAACTGTGTTACCTGTCACGATTGCCGCTGCCACTTGGCCTAAGAAAATCGCCAGTGGGAAGTTCCAAGGGCTGATACATAAAATCACGCCACGAGGAGAGAAACGCTCGTCTAAAGAAAGTTCTTCTGCTTTTGCTGCGTAATAACGACAGAAATCAACCGCTTCACGTACTTCATCGATTCCATCTTGGGCAACTTTACCTGCTTCTTTAATACATAGAGCGATTAGTTCATCAGTATGTTCTTCAAGAATATCACCTGTACGACGAAGAATATCGGCGCGCTCGTTGATTGGTACCTTTGACCAAGCTTCGAATGCTTGTTCTGCGTTGGTAACTAGCTGTTTCATTTCAGCTTCGTCTTGATGACGAATTGAACCAAGCACTTCATCGTGGTTTGCAGGGTTAATTACCGCTTCATGACCTTCAGGTACATCGTTGTGCGTAATTAAGTTTTTCTCTACCCAAGCATTTAAATTTTCACGCATTGGCGTGATGTGGTTAATGTTGGTTAAGTCTAAACCTTTAGAGTTGTTACGCTCTGCACCGAACATATCGATAGGCATAGTAATTTGCGTATTGCGCTTGTTGCGAAGACGCTGAATTTTTTCTACCGGATCTTCTAATAGGCTTTCAACCGGCTTACTCTCATCAACAATCGCATTAACGAATGAAGAGTTTGCACCGTTTTCTAATAGACGACGAACTAGGTAAGCTAGTAGGTCTTCGTGCTGACCAACTGGCGCGTATACACGGCACTGTACTTTGTCTTCGGTTACAACTTGGTTGTATAGCGAGTCACCCATGCCATGTAGACACTGGAATTCGAAGTTGTTGTATTCGCCGTTTGCTAGTTCAAGGATTGTCGCAGCAGAGTATGCGTTGTGCGTTGCGAACTGAGGGAAGATCACATCACGCGCGTTCATTAGTTTAATTGCACAGGCTTTGTAAGATACGTCAGTGCTTGCTTTACGTGTGAATACCGGGAAGCCTTCAAGGCCATCAGCTTGTGTAAGTTTTACTTCAGTATCCCAGTAAGCGCCTTTAACTAGACGAACCATCATCTTACGGCCAACGCGACGACATAGGGCTTCTAACCAGTCAACAACCCAGATTGCGCGCTTTTGGTATGCTTGCATTGCTAGACCGAAACCGTTCCAGTCACCTAATGCTTCATCAGAGAATACAGCTTCGATGATGTCTAAAGAAATATCTAAACGGTCAGCTTCTTCTGCATCCACAGTGAAGTTGATGTCATACTGTTTAGCTGCAAGTGCTAGTTCTTTTAGTTTAGGCACGATTTCAGCCATTACACGATCACGGTGTGAAAACTCGTAACGTGGATGAATTGCAGAAAGTTTTACAGAAATACCAGGGCTCTTAATTGGACCACGGCCATTTGCTGCTTTACCAATGACATGAATTGCTGTCATGTAGCTGTTGAAGTAACGCTCAGCATCGGCCATGGTGCGCGCACCTTCACCTAGCATATCATAAGAGTAGGCGTAGCCTTGTGCTTCTTTTTCTTTTGCACGTTCAAGAGCGGCTTCAATGGTGGTGCCCATTACGAACTGCTGACCCATAATCTTCATTGCATATTGCACAGATTTACGGATTGCTGGCTCGCCAATGCGGCCCATAGTGCGCTTTAGTAGACCAAACTGTTCTTCTTTTGATTTGTCTGCATAGTCAACCATCTTGCCAGTTAGCAATAAGCCCCAGCTTGATGCATTAACAAATAGAGAGTCACTGTTACCTAAGTGCGAGCTCCAGTCACCTTGACTTAGCTTGTCACGAATTAGTTCGTCTTGTGTTTCTTTGTCTGGCACACGAAGCAAAGCTTCAGCTAAACACATTAACACGATGCCTTCTTCAGAAGATAAAGAATACTCTTCTAAAAGCGCATCAACACCGCCTTTACCTTTTTGGTCTTTACGAATGTTTAATACCATTTGACGCGCGCGCTCCCAAGCACGGCTTCGAGCAGAAACACCAACTTCTGCTAAAGGCAAAATCTGATCGATGACTTGCTCTTCATCGATTCGATAGAAGTCTCTGATCTTTTGACGGATCGGACACTGGGTCGTTAAGTCGCCTTTAAATAGCATAATGTGAACCCTCTAAAATTATAAGGTGATAGAATTTTCGTGCATTGTATACAAATACCAGCGGAATATGCTGGTTTAATTTGGCGTTTTACGATAATTTACGGCTTAAATCTCAAATAATTCAGCATAAAATTCTGTATGACAACTTCAATCAAAACACGTGTGCTTGATCGCATTGATTTAGCTATTTTAGACGCTTTACACAAAAACGGCAGAATTTCGAACGTAAACCTCGCCAAGGCAGTAAATTTAAGCCCTAGCCCGTGCTTAGACAGGGTGAAAAAACTCGAAAGTGAAGGTTATATAGAGGGGTACAGCGCTCGATTAAACCCTGAAAAATTAGGACAACATCTAGTGGCTCACGTAGAAATACGTCTAAAAAGCTCAACAGAATCGGTATTTGAAACTTTCAAACAGCATATTATTCGGATCCCCCATGTGGTGAGTTGTGACATGGTGGCCGGTGGGTTTGATTATTTAGTGAAAATTCGAGTACCCGATATGACGGTTTATCGTGAAGTGCTAGGGCAGATAGTTGAGATACCAGGTGTTGGTACTAACCATACCTATATGGTAATTGAGCATGTAAAACCTGATTTAGGGGTAGGGGTACTGTAAGGTAAGGAGTGTCTTTACTCGGTTTAATTTATTAAAAGCTTGTAATGCATTCATGTATCTATAAGCTTTCACTCGCTTACTCGCTTACTCGCTTACTCGCTTACTCGCTTACTCGCTTACTCGCTTACTCGACAAATAAAAAAGCCGTGCAATGCACGGCTTTAAGTTCAGTTTACTTTATAAATTAAGAACCACCAGTACCTGTTACTGGTTTCTCTGTAGGTACACAGTTAGCTACAGGGATCTCTAATGCAACTTCATTAGCGCTTGCAGTGAATGAAACCGCTTCTGTTAGTGCGTTGTTTGCAGTCGTGTTTGCAGCGCGAGCAGTGTAATCGCCAGCAACTAGGTTATTGTATACAGCTGTACCGTCATTACCTGTACGAATTGAACCTACACGAGAACCGTCTTGGAATAAATAAACAGTTGTAGCAGATGCTGCGCGACCTTGTTGATCTGCGCCTTCCACATTACAAACAAGTTCAGTTTTGAATGGTTGTGCAAATGTTTCTACAGGCTCTTCATTAACAAGAACAACTGTCTTGCCATCTAGCTCACATACATCATCAAGTTTTAAGCGTGTCGCAGTGCCGTCAACTGGGTTATTTTCATCACCTTTAACACCATCGATGATGTTTGCACCATTTTCTAAGAACTGTAAGAAAACAGGGAATGCAGGTGGGCTAAGAATTGTTGATTTGTCGAAGAAGAACGAGTCACGAGCACGTTTTAGCTTACGATAACCGTTAGTTTGAGACTCAACTAGTAGAGAGAATGGTGTGCTGTTTTGTACTTCATTTTCGCCACCGTATACGATATCAAATTCAACGCGGCCGTTAGTACCACATTGACCACGGTTAGGCTCACGCCAGTTGAAGAAATCAAGGTTCCAGTAAGATAAGTGAGTTACTTGTACTGCAACGTTGAAAATACTGTCATTTCCTTCAACTTTTTGTGCAACACCGTAGCTCTCAAAGCTCCATTGCGCTTCATCTGCGTCATAACTCCAAACTGGAATGATGTCACCTTCTTCAACTGGACGAGAAGTAATCGTTCCGCCTTCAACAGTTACACAGGCACCTTTTCTGAAGTAAGCTGAGTTAGTCGCTTTCGAAGGGTCTGTAGCAGTTTTCATAACTGTAGTTTGATCTAGGTTGAATGAACCATCATCATTTTTAACAGTGTAATTAAAAGGACATGCATTCGCAGTGTTTGCATCTACAGTCATTTTCACTTCAATGCTGTTTTTCTTACCGTCAGTCTCACCAAACTCTTTTACTTTGTTACCTTCAGCATCTGTTAATTCGATAGCAACGAAGCCTGCTGTAGTGAATGCACCTGCTTGAGGAGAATCAGCTGCGTCAGCTGCATCGCTAGCAGGTACTGGTACTTCTAGGTCTAAACCACCTGGGAAAACGTCAAGCGTTGAGCTTTCGCGAGCTTGAGAACCTGCATCACCATTGTTGTTTGCTTCTGTTGCTGTACTTGCTTCATTGTTAAAGTAAGCAACTGTTAACTCAGGCGCACTAGTTAGTGGCTTCAGTTCACCTTCTGAGTCACGGTAAAGCATTTGACGACCGCTAGGAATTACAACTTCAACACCGCCTTTATCGTCTTTTTCCGTAGCAGGTTCGATTTCTTTTGCCAGTGTAATTGGTTGAGGGTCACCGTTTTCATCTGTTACTGTTATTGCACCAGTTTCTTCATCAAACGCTAGAGTTTCACCTTCTTTTACTAGCTCAGCAACTGCTTTTGATTCAGCTGCTACTTTTACTGGAGTATCTGCAGAAGAAGTTCTAGGAACTAATCTTACTGTTGCAGATTCGTCAGTATTGTCTGATGAAAGAGTAAACGTTGTACTGTTATTGATGAAGCCATCCGCAGTGAAATTAACAGTAACTGTAACTTCTTCTGAAACGTCAGCAACTGCTGCAGAGAAAATACCAGTACCGGCATTAAGTGTTAGCTCTTCAGCAGCAAGCTCGCTACCGTCTAAAGATACAACTTTATCAGCACCTTTGGTGATTCTTACCGTTACAGGCGCATCAGCCGTACCAAGTGCAGCACCGCTTAAATCTTCTACTGATACAGTGAAAGCGGCAGCTTGTTTTTGAGCAACCGCGCCGTCTGGAAGTTCACCAACAACAACCGTATCTGGCTCTTCTGGTACTGGTGGCTTGATGTCAATGTTGTTGTCATTGTCACTGAAACAGCCTGCTAGGCCTAGAGTAACACCCATTGCTAGGGCAAGTTTGGTTAAATTAAACTTTTTGTTTCCCATGATTTTTACCTTTTCCTTTAATTTCAAGTAAACTGAGAGTGCACTAATTATGTTGCAGATATAAGATCACCTTGCCCCGCAATGCAAATTAGTAACTAGAGAATAATAGCTCATTATTTATTCGTCAAGCTGCTGAATGATACTTTATTAAAAGTTCATATACAAATTTAGAAGCTTAATTTTTTTATTAAAATCAGTCCCTTTTTTTAGGGCTAGCATAAAGCGATATAACAATTAATTTACTAAGTAAATTTGACGCTCTTAAGCGTTCTTTAGCAGGCAAAACTGTCAACAAAGTCGTCTAATGCATCAATGTCTACTGGCTTTAAGCCATCCGGGGTTCTGACAATTAAGCCCTTATCTACTAACTCGGTAACAACTCGGCGATAAGCTCGCTCTGTGGTTGCGAATCGTTCTGCTTCGGCGTTTACTGTGCTATACGCCCTTAGGAGGGTTGGGTTGCTGTTTTCTGCGCGCATTAAACAGTCTTTAGCAATGTTGTAGCTAAGCGGCAATAATAGCTTATCTAAGTTCACTTTTTGGTTTTCGATGAACTTTGCCGCGATGGTTTGTGCGGTATATAAGCTAAGCTCTGGCTGGTCGAGCAATAGTTGTCGCCAATGCTTAAGCTCAATGAGGTTGTACTGCACTTCATTTAAACAGGTAACTGTATATGTACAAGGGTGATTATTGAGCGCTTCAATTTCGCCAATTAAGGTGTTATTACAGTCAAGCTGACCGAGTAATAATCGTCTACCATTACCTACATCGTAACTAAAAGAGACAGTGCCGCTTCTGACCAGTATTAATTTGCTTAATGGTTCATCTTGGTGAATCAGTACATCTTTCTTTGTGTGTACAAAAGTATTACCCGCAAATTGAAGTAATTGTTCAACGAGATTGGCAGAAAAGTGGTATTGGAACATCTAAAAGGCTCTTAGGACAATTGTCCTAGTTAATCACATGTTGCGAAGATAGCATGACTTATGCCTTATGCTAAGTGGTTATTGAGTTTTTACCTTAATTTTTGCAGCCGAGGCATTTCAATAAAATTTGATGTGGCACTTTTTGATTAAGAAAGAAATTTGTTGGAGTGAACGATGAGTTGGGAATATTTAGGGTATTTGGCGTCTGTTTTTTTAGTCTTATCTTTAATGATGACTAATGTAACGAAATTACGTTGGTTAAATTTAACTGGGTGTATTTGCTTCACCATTTATGGTGTGATGATCCAAGCCTGGCCAGTGGCATTTACCAATGCTTTATTAGCATTAGTGAATATTTACCATTTAATTAAGCTTTTTAGAGAGAGTAAGCAATAACTCATAATGTAATACAGAGTAGCCTTAACATCAGCAAAGTATGCTAAGGCCATTATTAAAACACTGCGCTAATTACTTCTTCTCAAAACGCTTTTCACCCGCTATCCAAGTCTGCTCTACGCCAATCTTGAATATTTCATTTTCAGGCACTGTAAAATAATCTCTGTCGATTAAAATAAAGTCTGCCCATTTGCCTTTTTCTAAACTGCCAAGCTTGTATTCTTGAAATGCGGCATAAGCGGCATCCAGCGTGAATGAAGTTAATGCTTGCTCTCGTGATAGCTTTTCATTTTTACGCCAGCCATTTTCTGGTGTTTGTTGCTTCGACATCCGCGTTACAGCTGAATAAAGCCCGTCGAACGGGTTTGCCAGTTCAACTGGGAAGTCTGAGCCAGACGCAACTTTACTGCCTTGTTTTAGAAAAGTTTGCCACGCATAAGCACCTTGTAATTGCTCGTCGCTCAGACGCTTGTCTGCCATATGCATATCAGAGGTGGCATGCACAGGTTGCATAGATGGAATAATATCGAGTTGCTTAAAGCGAGGAATGTCATCAGGGTGCACAATTTGCGCATGTTCAATACGGTTACGAAGTAACTTGCCGCCAACAGTTTTAAACTGGCTTTCATAGCTGTCTAAAACAATGCGGTTTGCTCGGTCCCCAATGGCATGGGTGTGCGCGCTATAACCATGTTTAAAGGTTTTGCTCATTAAGGTCTCGAGTGCAGGTTTATTTTCAAGCATAAGGCCTTTATGGTTTTTTCTATCTTTATAGTCTTTGATGAGTGCTGCACCGCGACTACCAAGAGCGCCATCGGCATAAATTTTTACGCTGCGAATACTTAAAAAATCATTTTGCTTTTTAATCACGCCCGCATCTAGCATGTGATCAAGCTTAGGGCTGCTTGCTGAAAGCATGGCATAAATACGAAATGGTAGTTTGTTTTGCTCTGCTAAATCTTGATATAAGCGCCAGGTATCGTAATCAATACCTGCATCGTGCGCTGAAGTAATACCTAAGCCAAGCAGGTGCTTTGATGCTGCAAATAGTGCGCGCTGCTTTTGCTCAATCGATTGTTTTGGGATATGTTTTAAAACTAAGTTTTCTGCTTTATCGATGAAAATACCTGAAGGCTTGCCTGCCACTTGAATTATTTCACCGCCATCTGGTGATTGCGTTGCTTGGGTAATGCCTGCTAGTTGCATGGCTTTACTGTTGACCCAAATAGCATGGCCATCAACGCGAGTGAGCACAACCGGTCTGTCGCTTACGAACTTGTCTAAATCGGCAGCGGTTGGAAAGGCTTTGTTTTCCCATAAGGTTTGATCCCAGCCTCGGCCAACCAACCACTTATCTGGATTGTTTTTAGTATATACTTGCAGCTTTTTACCTGCAGCTTCTGCTGAAGGAACGCCCCGTAAATCTAGCCTTTGCAGATTGTTACCTAGACCTATTATATGACCATGAGCGTCAATCAAACCTGGTAGTAATGTTTTGCCTTCTCCATCAATAGCCTCAGCTTGAGGAAATTGCTTGATTGTGTCTTTGTCACCATATTTAACGACTTTGCCATCTTTAAAAACGAGGGTAGAAAAGCGTTCAATTTTGCCATCTAGTGTCGGTGTGTAGCCGTTAACGTTATGAATTAAGGTTGTATGTGCTGTGCTTATTGCACTGAAGCACATACCTATTATGAGCGTGAGAGGTTTTATCATTATCTTTCTTCTTATCTGTTGATTTCAGTTTTTGAGTAATATCAAAGAATATTTAATTCCATCGTATTATTTATATCAAGTGTATTAAAGTCTTGCGTGATTATTGCGGCGAGCGGTTTCTCTTGTCACTATACCTATATATACATAGTTTTTAAGCTCTAGTTTTTAAGGAACGTAATGCATCTATTTATGGTTTATTTGGGTGGCCGAATAGCGGGCTGTCATATTGAAATGCACGATATACGCTTTGTGATAGGTGAAAATATAGAAGCGTGTTTTGATAAGTTAAAAGCACAATGGGTTGGTGACAAAAGCAAAGTGCATATGGACAGTTATGTGGCTGTAAAATATGTCGATGGCTATGAAATTACGCTCAGTGAAACGCCTTCATTGCAAAGAGAAAAGTTATTCTTTGTAAATATGGGGGCTTATCGGGCTGATAGTTTAGCCGAGCAACATGAGTTTATGCTGTGTGTGGCATTAAGTCCTGAAGAGGCAAAACAAAAAGCGAAATCTAAGTTATTGCAGGGTATGTCGCACCGACATAAAGACGACTTGTACGATGTGGATGATTGCTTTGCGGTCGACTTATTCGATACGGGTTACAATATTCGCCTAACGCCAAGCGAGAAAACTCAACAACTCGTACCAGATTGGTTTGGCTATCACGTTTTATAAATAACGAAATACGAACAAGCAATTCCAAGTTAGTCGTCTTGCTCTTTTTCTTCTGCTTTAAAGGCCATTTTGATGGCTATGATCACAACCGCAAACATTACAAAGGGCAGTGCCGCTAAACTGTATTCAATGATGTGGCTATCTTGATAGTTGGGTTGCAAAATAAAATGACCGCCAACACAAAGCAAAATGCTGATAAAAAGCAGTGGCAGCATCATTAGTTCTTTTTTCTTTGAATGTTTCTTCATATCTACTCTTTAATTTCTGTTCTATTGCTTTGTGCTGTTTGGCTATTGTGCAAGTACTTGAAAAAGCCGCTTTGATCTTAAACATAAAAGTTAAATAACCTTAGCTCTGGATAATAAATCTATCTCCAGCGGCTACTTTCAACGTTAACCGCGTTGAATTTACTTGCAATAGGCCAGCAATTGACGCGTAAATTCGCCTAGTTATCGATAAAAGTCTCCGGCTGCAGATTTGAAAAATCAATTATCATCTTAATATCAATGCGTTAGTAAATCTCTTAACCAAAGCTCAGGTTAAATAAAAAGCGGTAATTACCCGCAGTATTTAAGCTGTGCGCATATTAGCATTGACTGTGAAATGAATAAATTTAACTTGTGCAAAAAACTGGCTCTGATATAACCAAAGTGTATTCATTGGGGGAGTTATGAACAAAAAATTGGTTGTGGTAAAGCTGGGAACGAGTGTGTTAACAGCAGGGAAGTTGCATCTAAATAAACCAAGAATGGTTGATATTGTGCGTCAGTGTGTTGAGCTAAGAGAAAGCGGCTATAAAGTAGTTATCGTCTCGAGCGGAGCCGTTGCGGCTGGGCGCAGCCAACTTCCCACACCCATAGGTAACTCAGTCAGTGAAAAGCAAATGCTCGCTGCAATTGGGCAAGGCCAACTTATCCATCAGTGGCAGTCGCTGTTTGCCCTTTATGATGTGCCCGTTGCACAAATGCTATTGACGCGCGCCGATGTAGAACACAGAGAGCGCTACCTGACGGCGAAAGACACTTTAACGCAGATTTTAAAGCATGATGTTATTCCTATTTTTAATGAAAATGATGCAGTGGCAACGGCCGAAATCAAAGTGGGAGATAACGATAATTTATCGGCGTTGGTGGCAATATTAGCCAATGCTGAAAAGCTTATTTTGCTCACTGACCAAGTCGGTTTGTTTACCGCCGATCCACGCTCTAACCCTGATGCAGAGTTGATCACGCAAATTAGTGAAATCGATGACAGCGTAAAATCTTTAGCGGGTGATTCAGGGACATCGCTCGGCACCGGCGGCATGGCGACCAAATTACAAGCCGCACAAATCGCGCAACGTGCCGGCATTGAAACCATTATTGCAAAAGGTTCTGAGCCGAATATTTTAGTCGAAGTACTAAATGGTGAAGCGCCAAGCACTCGCGTGTTAAAGTTTGATGCACCACTTGAAGGTCGCAAAAAATGGCTACTCAGTGGTCCAAAATCCACAGGTACGATTATTTGTGATTTAGGGGCGGTAGAGGCTTTAACTTGCCAAGGGGCGAGTTTATTAGCAAAAGGAATTGTTGGGTTAAATGGTGTGTTTACCCGAGGTGATTTAGTCACTTTAATTGATAGCCAGGGCAAGGCGTTTGCAAAAGGCTTATGTGCGTTTAATAGTCAAGAGTTGGAGCAAATTAAAGGGCTACACAGTCAAGATATAGCTAAACAGCTTGGCTTTGGGCTTTCTAACGTCGTTATTCATCGTGATGATTTAGTGCTACTCACTTCTTAAACTAGCGTCTTTTATTAAGTCTCCACTTAGCAGACTTAATTAATAGAGCAGGTACTAAAGCAAAGCTGTCTTTATATACTTGTGAGCTTGTTAATTTCTTATCAAGCTCATTTTTAATAAGTTTATTTATTAAGCTATTTTGAAAGTTTGGGTATTTAGTGTGATGCCATCTACACTTTAGTAAAGTCACTTTAGTCCAAGTATCTATGCAAACATCAAACTGTGGTTACGGGTTAGTTAAACAGCTGGTTTCTCAAAAAAAAGAGAATGACCTCAAACAGTGCTTTAGTTTAATTTTACAAGACCTTCTAAGTGACCGCTTTGATGCTTATTTCTTCAGTAAAAAATGCTGCCACATAAAGGCGCAAATAGAGTTTCAATTTACCGTCCATGCCTCAGGGGTAATGCACCAAGAAGAATATGATGCATATTTAAAACTGTTTAAAAATGCCATCCATGAACTACCTGAACATATTAAGTTATTAAAACAGCCGACCCGCACACTATTTTTTGCAAAAACAGATATTCATCCTCTAGGTGGTTTAATCATCACCAACAAAGCACATAAAGAGGGGAAAGTACTACTGACTGATAAAGAAGAAGGGCTTATTTTACATTTGCTTGATGTCTATTTCTTACAGATGCAGTTACTGCACAATAGCGCCATTGATCCCTTATCTCAGCTCCTAAATAGACAAAGCTTCGAGCAAAAGCTCACAGAAATAATGCACAATGAAAGTCGTTTTCAGCAAAAAAAAATAGACCAAGAACAGCATTGGTTTTTGGCCATTCTTGATATTGATCACTTCAAACAGGTCAATGATACTTTTGGTCATGTAATCGGCGATGAAGTGATTGTACTCGTATCGCAACTTTTGAAATCGCATTTTCGATTTGATGACTTATTGTTCCGCTATGGTGGTGAAGAGTTTGCCATCTTATTTATGACAGAAAATGCTGATCAAGCATGGAAAGTTTTAGATAGAGCGAGAGAGTTAATTGCAAACACGCGTTTTCCACAAGTAGCAAATGTGACTATGAGTATTGGTTTTATTCAAGTGGGTGATGACTATCAATTGTCTGAATTAGTGAATAAGGCTGATATGGCGCTATATCATTCAAAAGATAACGGCCGTAACCAAGTCAGTGATTACCAGCAACTCAATATTGTACAGCAAGCCGTGTCGGGCAGTGATATTGAATTATTTTAATTTGTGATACACTCCGCGGGATTTTTAAGCGTTGGAGTTATTATGAAATTTGTTCGTTGGTTTTTAGGCCGTATCATTCTTCTTTTAAACTTTATTTTCACGCCTAGAAGTAAAAAACGTGAAGCACAGGCGCAGCAACAGCTTGATGCAAAAACGCAGAACTTTAAGCTTTATCAATTTGAAGCATGTCCTTTCTGCGTAAAAGTACGCCGTACTATCAAACGAGAAGGTTTAAAAGTTGAAACTCGCGATGCAAAAAATAACGAAACTTATCGTCAAGAGCTTGCTGAGCAGGGTGGTAAAGTTAAAGTGCCATGTTTGCGTATCGAAGAGCAGGGCAAGGTGACTTGGATGTATGAATCAAGTGACATCGTTGCGTTTTTGCAAGGCTTAGATAAAGCCGCTTAAAAAACTCAAAATACTAGGTAATTTTTTGTCGAATAATGGCGGGTGTGCTAGCATACCCGCCATTATTTTATTGTCTGATCAATTAAGAGAAATCACATGACTATCCGTACTCGTGTAGCTCCATCACCAACAGGTGATCCGCACTTAGGCACAGCTTATATTGCCCTTTTCAATTACTGTTTTGCTAAGCAACAAGGCGGTGAGTTTGTTCTTCGTATTGAAGATACAGACCAAGTGCGTAGCACGCCTGAATCAGAGCAAGCGATCATGGATAGCCTGCGTTGGTTAGGCCTTAACTGGGATCATGGTCCAGATGTGGGCGGTGAGTTCGGTCCATACCGCCAGTCAGAGCGCAGCGATTTATACAAGCAATTTGCGCATCAGCTAGTTGACGAAGGCAAAGCGTTCTATTGTTTCGCAACAGCCGAAGAGCTAGACGAGATGCGCGAACAGCAAATGGCTGAAGGTCTTCGTCCTAAGTACGACGGTCGTGGTCTGTTGTTAAGCGAAGACGAAATCAAAGCAAACCTTGAAGCGGGTAAACCTTACGTTATTCGTATGAAGATCCCATCTGAAGGTAGCTTCAAGTTTAATGATTACCTACGTGGTGAGATTGAGATCCCGTGGGAAAACGTAGACATGCAAGTGCTTTTAAAAGCAGATGGTTTCCCAACGTACTTCTTAGCGAACGTTGTTGATGATCACCACATGCAGATCAGTCATATCTTCCGTGGCGAAGAGTGGATCAACTCAGCACCTAAGCTATTAAAGCTGTATGAAGATTTTGGTTGGGAAGCGCCTGTACTTGGTCACCTTCCATTACTTCGCAATCCTGACAAATCTAAGTTGTCAAAGCGTAAGAACCCGACGTCGATTAACTACTACAAAGAAATGGGCTTCTTGCCAGAAGCACTGCTTAACTATTTAGGTCGTATGGGTTGGTCAATGCCTGATGAGCGTGAAAAGTTCACCCTGGCTGAAATGATAGAGCACTTTGACATGAAGCGCGTATCGCTTGGTGGCCCAATTTTCGACATCGATAAACTAAACTGGTTAAACGGTCTTTGGATCCGCGAAAACCTATCTGATGAAGAACTGATTCAGCGCTTTGTTGATTGGAAGTTCAACGGTGAGACGTTATCTCGCATTTTACCTCAAGCTAAAACGCGTATTAACAAGCTGTCAGACTTAGTGGACCTAGCAGGTCACTTTGTGGGTGGTATTCCAGAATACGACCCTGCACTATTAACTGCGGGCAAAGCAGATGAAGAAGTTGTTCGTCAGGCACTTCAATTCTTTATTTGGGAATTAGAAACGCTTCGTAGCTGGACAAAAGATGAGATCTTCGCGATTGCGAAAGCAGTAGCAACGCATCACGAGTTGAAGATCAAAGATTTCTTAGAGCCAATCTTTGTTGCCATCACAGGTAAAACGTCTTCAACGTCGGTTGTAGATGCAATGGAAATCTTAGGGTCAGACTTATCTCGCGCACGTTTACGTGTGGCACTAGAGCACATTGGTGTGTCTAAGAAGCAAGCTAAAAAATTAGAAAAAGCATATCGCGACTACCCAAAAGCTTAAACTAAAACTTTGATTCATATCGACTTAAAGGCCACTTTATTTCAAAGTGGCTTTTTTATTGGTGCATTTTTGCCAATTTCACAACAGATACGACCTCTCTAACAATTTATTCTGCTAATATAGCCCGTCCTTAAAGTTGTGGAACTAGATGTATGTTAACGCCTTACTACCAACAAGATGCTGAGTTTGTCACGATCACACGTGAGCAGGGTAGCCAATTCGCTAAAAAAGTAGCAGATGACTTTAACCCATTGCATGATGCTGATGCGAAGAAGTTTTGTGTGCCAGGTGATTTATTATTTTCACTGGTATTATCGCGCTATGGTGTAAGTGAAAACATGTACTTCAAATTTGAAGGCATGGTTGACGAAACGTCACAACTTCAGTTTCCTGAAGCGGCAGATGAGTTTGCTGTAACATCAAACGATAAAGTAATGTTATCGGTGAAGCGAGATGGCGAAACAAGCCAATGCCCAACTTTAATTGAGAGCTTAACAAAGAATTACGTGGCTTTCTCAGGCACAACTTTCCCGCATATGATAGTGCCAGTAATGGGTGAAAAAGAGGTGATGATCAACCCTGCACGCCCTATGGTTATTTACGAATCAATGGCTATTCACTTTGATGATATCAATGTAAAGTCGGTGGAACTAGAAACAGATACACCTGAGTTCGAATACGAAGGTAAACGCGGCAAAATTATTCTTAAATTTAACTTCATCAGTGAAGGTAAAAAAGTCGGTCGTGGTGAAAAGCATATGCTAGTGTCTGGTATTAAAGCCTATGACCAACAGGCAATCGACGACTTGATTGCTTATTACAATGAGCGCAAAGCAACTCTTTAAGATTATAATAAACAATATCACCATAAAGCGCGCCTCAGGCGCGTTTTTGTTATACTGCACACAGTTTATTTATTCGCAGTGATACTTATGTCTTTCTCCTCCTTTTCTTTGGCACCGGCCATTCATTCTGCTCTTGAAACACTCGGGTTCGAAAAACCAACGGATATTCAATCGCAGACTATTCCACTTGCACTCACAGGCAAAGACATCATCGCGACTGCGCAGACTGGTACGGGTAAAACTGCGGCGTTTATGTTGCCGATCCTGAATAACCTATTAATGGATGAAACAAAACAAGGCCAAGTTAGGGCGCTAGTACTTGCGCCAACGCGAGAGCTAGCGCAACAAGTTGCTGAGAATACTCAGCAATATGCAGCTAATACTGAATTGAAAGTGGTATGTCTGTATGGTGGTGCCAATATTAGCCCTCAAGAGAAGCGTTTGAAGGCAGGCGTTGATATTGTCATCGCAACGCCAGGGCGTTTACTCGATCATTTAATTAAAGGCACTTTGTCACTCAGTCAACTTGAACATTTGGTTTTTGATGAAGCAGATAGAATGTTAGATATGGGCTTTATTGGTGAGATAAAACGCATTATGCGTCATGTACCTGACTCACGACAAACCATGCTGTTTTCAGCAACTTTAGATGAAAGTGTTGAGAAGCTGGCTAGTCGTTGGTTATCCGATCCTAAGCGTGTAGGCATAGAGCAGCAAAACACCACCGTTGAGGCGATTGAACAAACCTTTTATGCAATAGACGAAGAGAAGAAAGCTGCTGTCATTGCCTATTTAATTGGTAAGAATAATTGGCAGCAAGTGTTGGTGTTTACTCGCACTAAAGCGCAAGCTGATAGCCTTGTGAAAGAACTAATCAAAGATGGTTTGCCGAGCAGTGCAATTCATGGCGATAAATCACAAGGCGCTCGAGATAAAGGCTTAACGCAGTTTAAAGAAGGCAAAGTACGTGTGCTTGTTGCCACTGACGTTGCGGCGCGTGGTATAGACATCAGCACATTAGATTATGTAATTAACGCTCAGCTACCTTATGTGGCTGAAGATTATATTCACCGAATTGGTCGTACAGGTCGAGCTGGGCGCTCTGGTAAAGCTATTAGCTTAGTCAGTCAAGATGAGCAGTGGCTACTTGAAGAGCTTGAAGTGTTATTAGATGAGCGACTAACCCCACAATGGCTAAGTGGTTTTGAACCTGATTTGACCCGAGAGGTCAAAGATAACCGTAAGAATACTAATAAAGCACGTAAAGACAGAGATAAAAAACGTGTACTTGGGCAGCGCCAACGCAGAAGAAGATAGCCTAGCTTTCTGGCTTAGTAAAACAGGAGTTTTTATGAATGTACTGATTATAATTGGCAGTTTAGTTATCAGCTTATTAATTTTGATCCCACTGTTAGAGCGTTATCAGGAGAGTTTAGGGCTACACAAGATGCAAAAATATAGTAAGTATATTTTGCCTTTAGTGATGGTGTCTTTGGTGATCAAACTGATTTATATGCTTTGGCATGGAAGTTAACCTAAACTTTTCTTAGTTATACCAATCCTCTTAATTAAGTGATCTATTTTGAGGCAAGGAAAACTTGTCGATAACGAGGCGGAAATTTTGCTATTTAGTTGTTCTAATTGAGAAATTCCCAACGAAGTTAGCGTCAGTTTTAGTCCCTCAAAATGATTGAGTATTATTGAGGGTTGGTATTAAAGCTAATCACAATAAAACAGCTATAGAAAAAAGCCCGCAGTTTAAAACTAGCGGGCTTTTTATATCTGGCGACTTACTCTGAACGTTGCTTGATGAAGTCTTGCATGAACATCATCGCATCGGTGTAGTAATCGTCTAATTTGTCTCTGAAGCTAATTAGCTCATCAATGTTTAATTCGCGGTCTTTACATGCCTGTTCGAATTGAATCGCGATTTCAGCCACTTGCATTGCCCCCACGGTCTTTGAAATCGATTTAAGCTGGTGGCAGTCTGAGATGATCTTGTCTTGTTCGCGCGTCATGACATTGGCAAATATATCGCGGATCAACTCACTACTTTGTTCAAGGTACATTCTGAAGAAACGCAGTTTTTTCGCTTCATCGTGATTGACGTATTTATCAAACATATCAATATCGACTACAGCGAGTGTTGATATATCGACTTGCGGCTCTTCAATACTTTCTTCAGCAGGTAAATCATCTTCGGTAGTAGCCTGAATATCTGGCTCAACCTCGCTTGATTCTGGCTCTATAGCTTTTACTTCATTAGGAGTATCAACTTCAATAGGATCTTCAATTAGCACTTTTATTTCAGGCGTAACATTTTCTTGAGTGCTTGCAGGGTTAAGTGCATCTTGCGAAGTCCCTTCTGGTGCTAAACCAAAGCTTGGTGTTGGAATAGTATTATCAGAAGCCTGGGTTGTAGGTTTAGCTTCCCAACTTGATTCTAATGAAATGCTACTTAAAGAGCCGGTTAAAGCGTTTGCCTGTGAAGGAGTTGCAGATCCAACCTGTTCAGTTTCTTCAGTTAAAGTATCTGTTATCGCAATTTCTGTTTTATCTTCAGAAGAGGCTGAATCAGTTTCATCAATATCATTAAGGTTTTGCCAATCAATATTGTCTTGGCTGTCTACTTCAATATTATCGATATTGATCTCATGCTCAAACTCATCTGCTTGTGCGTTGCTGGCATCGTCTTTCCATTCTAAATCACTGTCAGTCTCGCCAAATTGGCTCAGGTCTAAAGTCTCTTCAGGTGGCGTGTATGAAGAAGGTGTAGATGATGTTTCTTCTTGCCATTCTAGGTTATTAGCTTGGTTAGACTGTAATGATAAATCAAGATCATAGTTAGCTTCATGAGTGGTTGTCGATTTTATCTCTTCTACCTCAGGCTCTTGCCACGACAAATGATCATTATCTGTTTCGGTTAAAGCATCTATATCTAAAGTATGAACATCTTCTTCTATTGCAGCTTTTAGTTGTCTAGGTCGCTCTTCAGACCAGCTTAAATCAGAGTCAAAAACTGTATCCGCATCAGGTATGTCTTTTTGTGGCTCATCATCAGCTACGTTTTCAACATGCGTGGTTTCATCCTTTGCTTGTTGAGTGCTAGAAACAGAAAGCTCGTTTGATGTTTCTTTGTTATCAATAGACAGAGAAGAGTCATCATCGCTACTTTCTTGCGAAGCCGACATTTGAACATGTTTTTCAGGCTGCCATTTTGCAAGTGTCGCTTCTAGTACATTTAATTCAATCGGTTTGGTAATGTAGTCATTCATGCCTGTTGCAATACAACGCTCTTTTTCACCTTTTAAGGCATTGGCTGTGACAGCGATAATGTAAGGCTGAGCTTTGATATCATTGCTTTTTTCTGCTTCATCACGAATGGCTTTAACCATGTCATAACCTGACATTTTAGGCATATGTAAATCGGTCAGAATGATCGGATAGTGGTTTTTCTTCCACATTGCTAACCCTTCTTCCCCATTTTCAGCGACTTCAACGCCATAGCCTAGTAAATGAAGTTGGTCTGTGAGTACCTGCTGGTTCAGCACATTATCTTCGGCCAATAGTACAAGCTTATTCTCTGCGCGTGCTTTATCGACATTTAAGAAGTTATTGAAAGAGGTCGCTTTCTTTAATTGCTTCGGTTTATGTAAACCAGCAGCAACCATTACCGATGTCATAAAGCTGCTCTTACATAATGGTGCCGCATTCAAATAGAAAATATTAGCGTGATTAAGCGCAGACTCGTCCATGGTGCTTAATACAATAACTTGCTGTTTATTTTGTTCTAGAGAATAAAGCAGAGAGCGTAACTGGTCATTCACTGGTGCCATGCCGTCTAAGCCATCAAGCACCCAAATTAAATTTGGTGTGTGCTGGAATTCTTCAGCTTCATCAATTGAGTCAATGGCGTAAGTATTCGCGCCCATAAATGAAAGGTAACGACACAGAATTGCTTTACGAGCGGGGTTATCAGTGAGCACAACAACAGGTTTCTGTGCTAGCACTGCTTTGTTAGCATATTCAACTTTGCCGTCGGTACTAAATGGTAATTCGACCACAAACTCACTGCCCATCCCCAAATCACTGGTGACATTAATTGAGCCCAGCATGAGCTCAATTAGGCTCTTACAAATCGAAAGGCCTAATCCGGTACCACCATATTCACGGGTGATCGAGTTTTCAGCTTGAATAAACGGATTAAAGATCTCACGCAACTGCAGTTGCGTCATGCCCTTACCGTTATCTGTCACAGAGAACCTTAACGTGTAATGCTCAGACGTATTTTGTGCAACTTCTACTGCGACTTTTACAAAGCCTTGTCGGTTTTCGTCTGTGGTTGTGAACTTTATGGCATTACTACACAGGTTATATAAAACCTGACGAACACGAATATTGTCGCCAATTAGGTTTTTAGGAATATCTGGGGCGATTGCCAGTTGTAAGTCGAGTTTACGTTTTTTAGCCACAGAAGATAAAACGCGTGCCACTTCTTCAATGGTATCGGTAACAGAAAAAGCGGTGTTATCTATTTGTAGCTTGCCGGCTTCAATTTTAGAGAAGTCTAGAATATCGTCCAAAATACCCAGCAAAGAGAAAGCTGAATCACGAATGATGGTACTGAGGCGGTGTTGTGCACCATCTAAGTCTGTTTGGCGTAATAAATCAATTGTACCAATAACACCATTCATCGGTGTTCTGATCTCATGACTCATAGTCGCTAAGAAGGTCGTTTTGGCTTCATTGGCACGTTCGGCGTTCATAGTCGCCTTTTCAAGCGCCAGTGTTCTAGCTTGTACTTCTGTTTCTAAGCTAGTTTGAAGCTGCTTGAGCTCTTTTTCAGAAGTTTGATTATTGTCTATCGAAGTCTGCACTTGTTGTAGTACATCATTAATAGATTGAGCTACTTCGTCAAAACCAAATCCTAAGTTGCTATCAATGAACCTTTTATAATCTTGCTCTTCTGTCACCTTTTTAAGTTCTGATTTTAGCTTTTGCTTGTCAGTCGCAAGCTGTTGAGCGAGACGGCGTTGTGCAAGAAGTGCAAAACCAAATGCCATCAATAAAGCCAGTGCAAATAAACCATATGCGATATTGCTTGTGTTGCTGCTGGTTTTTACTTTGTGCTGTATAACCAATTCGCCAACATATTGTCCATCAAGCTTTAAAGGTTGATGAACAGTTAGCGTGTTGCCAACTTTAAATTGCTTCACTTGTGAAATTGGTGCAATTGCAGTTTCGTTACTTTGGAATATGAGAGCGGGCTCTGCCATACCCGTCATACTATATAGATAATATTGGGTGTTGGGATCGGCCTCTGAAATACCAGCCAGTAACTTCTTAACCTGACTGAACCCTTGTTTCATCATAGTATTTGCAAGTGGTTCAGAAAGCTGCTGTGCTTGATTGGCAAAATCAATTTGTGGTGCTTGTTGTGATTTAGGAAGAAAGTACGCGGCTGCAGCACAAATAGAGCCAACAGTTAATATACTTGTTAGCACCAGAGGTAAAAAGCCTGATAGTTTTATATTCTCAGAGTTTGGCATTGATAAGGTCCGATTTAACTGCTCTAGAATTTGATTATTATTGGTTTATTAAGTACCCAATCGTAACATTGTCTTGTTATTAAAGCTCGCCGTTTTTAAGCATTTTCCATTCAACCTTTAAGCATGGTTATCTCTTTTTAGTGACGTACTTTTGAGCAATTAAGACACTGTTTGTACAAACTTTGCTATTGATGGTTGAAAACTAAGCAAGCAAACGTTGCTTTTAAAAAAAGGGTTGACTTGAAGGGGCAAAACTCGTTTAATACGCCGCACGCCCAGACGGTTACCAAGTTTAATCGTTTAGGTGATGTGTTTGCCCAGATAGCTCAGTCGGTAGAGCAGAGGATTGAAAATCCTCGTGTCGGTGGTTCGATTCCGCCTCTGGGCACCACTTATTTTCGGTGTTGCCGACTTAGCTCAGTTGGTAGAGCAACTGACTTGTAATCAGTAGGTCATCCGTTCGACTCGGATAGTCGGCACCATTT
>NZ_JBWVBR010000011.1:0-161113 GCF_056629255.1 Pseudoalteromonas sp. NFXS53
TCGCTGCTACCGAAGTGTTTTAATTTTGTGTGGGTCGTCATTTATTGCGCCAATGTATTTTATTAGGTAGCACCGACATATTGTGCAAAATATACGTTGCGAAGCAAGGTTATTTTTGCGCAAGGTGAAATGAGCAATTTTAGCAGTTGCAATGGAGTGCTCAATCAACAGAACGCGATATGAAATCGCTGCTACCGAAGTGTTTTAATTTTGTGTGGGTCGTCATTTATTGCGCCAATGTATTTTATTAGGTAGCACCGACTTATTGTGCAAAATATACGTTGCGAAGCAAGGTTATTTTTGCGCCAGGTGGAATGAGCAATTTTGGCAGTTGCAATGGAGTGCTCAATCAACAGAACGCGATATGAAATCGCTGCTACCGAAGTGTTTTAATTTTGTGTAGGTCGTCATTTATTGCGACATTATCGTGCAAAATACACGTTGCTAAGCAAGGTTACTTTTTCGACAGGTGAAAAGGGAAAATTTAACAGTCACTATGGAGTACTCAATTATCCAACTTATCTCTTCACCAACCATCGTTTTCTTCACTTTACCCAAACCGGTAACTTAGATATTGTTGCTCTTGTTTAAAAAAGGAGCACACTATGCCAAGTGGAGATGGCGAAATAATTATAAAACACCATGGTGCAACCCAAGGGGTAACCGGTTCTTGTCATGAGCTGGTTATCAGCGAGCAATCTAGCTTGCTCATTGATTGCGGCTTGTTCCAAGGAGAAGAATCTCGGCAACCTCTAAGTATCGAATTTGATATTCAAACCGTCTCAGCGCTTATCATCACCCATTGTCATATTGATCATGTTGGGCGTATTCCTTATTTGTTGGCCGCAGGTTTTTCCAAGCCTATTTATTGTACCCCCGCAACAGCCAAATTATTACCGCTTGTGATAGAAGATGCACTTAAAGTTGGCGTTACACGAGAACAAGCATTAATTAATACCTGCCTCAAGTTGTTACATAAACTGATTGTACCTTTAGAGTTTAATCAATGGCATAAAGTTAATTTAAGCTGCGAGTCTGAGGCAAAAATACGATTTCAGCGTGCAGGTCATATATTGGGTTCTGCATATGCTGAAATTGATATAGGGCAATGTCATGAACAATCCAAAAAAAGTAAGCGCATAGTTTTTTCTGGTGACTTGGGTGCGCCTTACACGCCTCTTTTACCTACGCCAAAACCACCTTATAAAGCCGATGTACTCGTACTTGAATCGACTTATGGTGATAAAAACCATGATGGTAGAAAGCAGCGTACTAAAAAGCTAAAACAAGTGATTGAGAAGGCTGTTAGTGATAATGGTGTTGTGCTTATCCCTGCTTTCAGTATTGGTCGAACTCAAGAGCTACTCTATGAGTTAGAGCAAATTATTCATAGCGCATCTCAAAAGTCAGTCTGGCAGAGTATAGAGGTCATTATCGACTCACCTATGGCGGCCAATTTCACTGAATTTTATCTAGAATTTAAAGAACTGTGGGATGCCGAAGCCAAGCGCCGTGTAAAACAAGGGCGACACCCTTTGGACTTTTCTAGTGTTGTCACAATAGGCGATCACAAAGAGCATGTTGCAGTGGTGAATTATCTAAGAACGCGAAATAAGCCCGCGATTGTTATCGCTGCTGGCGGTATGTGTAATGGCGGTCGTATCGTAAATTACCTTGAAGCATTTCTACCTGACTCTAAGGCGGACGTTTTATTTGTGGGTTATCAAGCTAAAGGCACTTTAGGGAGAAACATCCAAAAATATGGTACTAGAGGTGGTTATGTGTTTATTAATAACCAGCGTGTAAATATCAATGCTGCGATTTACACTATCAGCGGTTACTCTGCCCATGCCGATCAAGCAGGTCTAATTCGGTTTGCCACTAAGATGAAAAGTCCGCCAAGCGTGATCAAGCTTGTACATGGTGATAAATCTGCAAAACAAGTACTTAAGAATAAGTTAGCTCCTTTATTACCAAAAACAGAAATACAAATCCCAGAGTAAAGCTTTTAATAGTACTTTACGGGTTGTTATTCGACTCGAAAGGCCGTTAAAATAACGAAAATGCCAAAGAATATGGCGATAAATAATAAATTGGACGAATTATGAAAGCAGTTATCCCAGTAGCGGGCCTTGGTACTCGTATGCTCCCTATGACGAAAGCCATTCCTAAAGAAATGCTACCTTTAGTTGATAAGCCTCTTATTCAATACATTGTGAAAGAGTGTGTTGCTGCTGGTATTAAAGAGATAGTGTTAGTCACACACTCTTCTAAAAATGCCATTGAAAACCACTTCGATACGAGTTTTGAACTTGAAGCTACCCTAGAAAAGCGTGTAAAGCGTAAGCTTTTAGATGAAGTTCGCGGTATTTGCCCAGAAGACGTAACCATTATGCATGTACGTCAGGGTGAAGCTAAAGGATTAGGTCATGCAATTATGTGCGCGCGTCCAATCGTTGGTGAAGACGATTTTGTTGTGGTACTACCTGATGTAATTCTAGATGAGTACACGGCAGATCAAAGCTCTGAAAATTTAGCTGCGATGATTGCTCGTTTTAGAGAGTCAAGTGCTAGCCAAATCATGCTTGAGCCTGTAGCACAAGAAGATGTCAGTAAGTACGGTATTGCTGATATCAACGGTGCTGAACTGAATGCGGGTGAAAGTGCGCCAATCAAAACTATGGTTGAAAAGCCTGCAGTTGCAGATGCACCTTCAAACCTTGCTGTAGTAGGGCGCTATGTGTTGTCTAAAAACATTTGGCCACTCCTTAAGAAAACACCAATTGGTGCTGGCGGTGAAATTCAACTAACTGATGCTATCGATATGCTAATGGAGCAAGAGACTGTAGAAGCATTCCATATGAGCGGTCGAGTACACGATTGCGGTGATAAAATGGGTTACCTAAAAGCCATTGTTGAATATGCAATGCGTGACGAAGCGTTAGGTCCTGAGTTCACAAAATTTGTGAAGAGTCTTTAATTTCTAGTTGTGTGATTACCAAGAGGTGCTGACGGTATAAGTGCCAAGCGACCTTGGCGTAGTCACACTATTAATATTACCGAGTTATTCAAGTTTTGCTAATCATAACGCTGTAGTATCCATATTTCCCATTAGCCAGATATTTCGAACGCCGCTAACATGTATGTCGGCTTCTCTTTATAGACTTGATAGGCCGTGACACTTTGGATTGCCCCATTCTTGGGGGAAGTTACACTTTAATTTGAGCTAAATTCTTTTCTGTTAATTCAAAACTCGCACTTACTAGCTTTTCTATTGCGCTGTGAATTGAAAAATTCTTACATTCTTTTTTTTTTGGTGACCAGATTACTGTACAATTTATCCCTTTGTAGAATTAGAGTTGTACATATGATTAATGTCAATATACAGTTACTTAGAGGTGTTTCAGTACTTCTAGTACTGCTTTTTCATCTGGATGTGGATGTTTTTAAGTTTGGATATATAGGGGTTGATATTTTCTTTTTGATATCCGGATTTTTAATGCCCATAATTCTTCCGAAGTATGATGCATGGGGGTTTATTAAAGCTCGTATTCGTAGACTTCTACCCGCTCTCTCTGCTGTAGTATTTACAACATTAGTTTTAGGCTATTTCTTACAATTACCTGGAGAGTACTTGAGTTTGGCAAACTCATCATTGAGCTCTTTTGCTTTCCTTAGCCAATTCTATTTTATGTTCAACACGGGATACTTCGATCAAGAATCAATATTTCAACCACTTCTACATACTTGGTCACTTGGAAATGAGTTTTTAGCTTATATTGCTGTTTTTATTTCATTATTACTTCTACCTAAAGAAAAATTAAAAAGCTTCTCGCTGGTTATGGTTTTTTTATCGGGTATATATACATTTTATATGATGACTTTTTCATCAATAAACTATTTAGACCCAATACCAAGAATATTTTTGTTCTTTATCGCTTTTTATGTATCTTACAACAGAGCTGACATAAAGATTTCTGATAAAAAGTTGGCTGTAGTTTCTTTTATTTCTCTGCTTTTAATCTGTGTTTTTTTTGGCGAACAAATTTTACTTAAATCCTGGCCTAACTATTCTATTTTGTTTTTTCCAAGTTTAATCCTTCCTTTGATGTTGATGGATAAAAATATAACACCATTTTTTGTTTTAAATAAGACACTTAAAAAGTTTGGTGATTGGAGTTACTCTATATATATATGGCATTGGCCCGTGATTGCTTTTGAGAGGATTTATCTTAGAAACGCTTATATAAGTAATAAGGAAGTATTATTCCTGTTTGTTGTAAGTGTTGTTGTTGGTGTTTTTTCTTATTATTTTATTGAGCGAAGAAAGCATATTGGAATTATAGGTTTAGTTCTTTCTTTGATTTTTTCTATAGGAATATACATTACAAATGGAGCATCTTATAGGACACCAGAGTCGTTGAGTAATTATTCATCTGTAGAGAGAATGACTGATAATAAATATTACCTCTCTGTGGAGAAAGTACAGGGTATTGATGTATTTAAGGTTGCTAACGGGGAAGTAAAAGGCACTACGGTATTGATAGGTGATAGTCACTCTCGACATATGCTGCCAATATATAAGTCAGGGTATAAATCTGATATTTTTCGTATTTCTCTTCAACCCAGTGAACTGATAGAAAATTGGAGAGAAGTTAATACTATTCTTGAAAGTCTGGGGGCAGATAAAATAATTTTTGCATACAGGTTTGATAAGAAAAATGAAAAAGAAGTAGAGTTATTGGTTGAAAAAATTAGCTTTCCGAACTTTACGAATAAATATGAAGTATCAATTATAAGAGATATCCCTTCATTTGACGGCGACCCAATATCTTGTCTTTTTGCAAATGAGTCAGACCTGCTTTTCAAGGGATGTGGGTTTGATATTAAGCATGGAATACCTGTTAGTGAAGTTATGAATCGTGACAGTTCTATTTGGAAGATTGTCTTTAATAATTCAAGCAATAAAATCAGGTTAATTGATACTCATAATAAAATGTGTAATTTGGATACTTGCATAACTATGGTTGAAGGTGAGTTTATTATGAGGGATAGCAACCATTTTAATGAAAAAATGTCACATACAGCTAATTTTTATCTGTATGAATTATTATTTGAGTACCGCTAATTATAAATGTTTCTCAGGCTGGATCACCGAATAGTGATCTGGCCGCATTTCAAACTTCAGATGATGGTTGACCTGTCCATTCCATTCCTAAATGTAATTTCTAAGTTCGATACCGGGGCACTTTTAGTTAGTGAGTTACGAGATGAAAGTTATGAGTTAGTTTGTAGGTGACGGTTTATCAGGCGCTTTATGTAAATGAGTGTGATGTAAAGTCAATTTATATAGTGATTTCTGAATTCTCGGTAGCACCGACTTATCGTGCAAAATACACGTTGCGAAGCAAGGTTACTTTTGCGCAAGGGCGAAACGCGTCTTGAGGCTTGCGAGTGCGCGCAGCAAGACTAGCGTTTAGCGTGAGGCCTAGGATGGCCGAACCGGACCTATGCTACATGGAAGTATTACAACTCAACTCTTATAAAGACCGAAACGAAGTTTCGCAGCACGAGGAGGTGAGGGTATGGATACCCGATGGGCGAAGCTACATGGATGTAAAACAACACTTCATCCAGAACTTTCCATTTATAGTGCGCACAGCAAGACTAGCGTTGAGCGTGAGGCCTTGGATGGCCGAACCGGACCCATGCTACATGGAAGTATTACAACTCACTATTATAAAGACCGAAACGAAGTTTCGCAGTACGAGGAGGTGAGGGTAAGGATACTCGATGGGCGTAGCTACATGGATGTAAAACAACACAGCGACCAGAGCTTTTCATTTACAGTGCGCGAAGCAAGGTTAAGTGAGCAATCTTATCAGCAACTACGGAGTACTCAACCTGTGGTTTTATCATCGTTCATGGCGACAAGGTGTTTTATGTTTCGGTAGCACCGACTTTATGTCGGGTAATTCAATTCATAGCATCAATTAAAAAGCCTTGTTGCACTAAAGCACAACTTTTTCCAAAACAGAACGCGATATAAAATCGCTGCTACCGAAGTGTTTTAATCATATGTAGGTCGTCATTTATGAGGGCAGGTTTAGTTAGCTTGTTGCACTTAAGCGCAACCTTTTTCAAAACAGAACGCGATATAAAATCGCTGCTACCGAAGTATTTTAATCTTATTTAGGCCGTCATTTTCGTGCAAAATACATGTTGCGAAGCAGGGTTATTTTCGCGCAAGGTGAAATAAGCAATTTTAACTGCTGCAATGGAGTACTCAATCTGTGGTTTTATCGTCATTATCGTGCAAAATACACGTTGCGAAGCAAAGTTATTTTTGCGCAAGGTGAAATGAGCAAATTTAGCAACTGCAATGAAGTACCCAATCAACAGAACGCGATATAAAATCGCTGCTACCGAAGTGTTTTAATCTTATGTAGGTCGTCATTTATGGCGACAAAAATGCAAACACAAAAAAGCCGAGCTGAACTCGGCTTTGTTATAAGAGACCTAATAAGTAGGGTAGAAATTACTTATATTGTGCGTCTAGTGTCACACCAGAGAAGCTGCTGTAAGCACGTAAACCGATGTGCCAAGTACCAGCTTGTGGGTTTGTGAATGTACAAGTTTCAGCATTACCGTTTTTGTACGGACGACAATCGTAAGTTGAAGTAGTTGGTTGGCTACCTTGTCTTACATATAGGTCAGCATCACCAGAACCACCAGACATAGTCACTGTAAAGCTTGTCATGCCCGCAGGGATATCAACTGTTTTGTAAACCCAATTGCCACGGCTTGCAGAAAGGTTCGTTTCAGTGATACCACCAGGTTGTGGGCCTGTTGCACCCGCAGTTAAATCACCTTGTAAGCTTACGCCTGTGTATGCAGAGTAACCTTGAAGCATTACGTGATACGTGCCTGCTGCTGGGTTATCGATGGTACATACTTCGTTGTTACCGCCTTTATAAGGGCGACAGTCGTATGACGATGTAGTCGGCTTGCTACCTGCTTTAACATAAAGGTCAGCATCACCTGTGCCACCGCTCATCGTGAATGTTACTTTGCTTGTGTTTGCTGGTACTTCCATTGTGTAGAAGTCTTGGCCGCCTTGCGAACCGCTAAGGCCTGTTTTAGCAACGCCATCAGCTAGTACATTGTCACCTACTGGAGGCTCAACTACACCGCCAGATGCTTCAGCAACTGCTGCAGCTGCATCGATAATACCCGTACCACAGTTGTTACAAGTCGCACCGAAGCTCTTTGTTGTATTCTTAAGAATCGTTTCAATCTCATCAGGCGTCGCTGAAGGCTTAGCTTGTTTGATTAGTGCCGCTACACCTGCAACATGAGGTGCTGCCATTGATGTACCTTGAGAGTAAGCATAGCTGTCAGAGCTTGGTGTTGTTGAACCTGAGTTGTAAGTAGATAAAACACCCTCAGGGTCATTTGCAAAGCTTTGTGCGCCACCCGGTGCTGCTACGTCAATGTTTGAGCCATAGTTTGAGTAGTAAGCACGACCACCGTTACGACCTACCGCAGCAACGTTCACTACGCCAGAACAGTTACCTGGGTTGTAGTTTGCTGAGTTATCGTTGTCGTTACCTGCAGCAATAACAACTACCGCACCATTTGCACGTGCTTGGTTAATTGCGTTTTGCGTTGTTGAACTACAAGCACCACTGCCACCTAAACTCATATTGATTACGTCAGCTGGGTTAGGGTTTGCAGGAACGCCAGACACTGAACCACCTGCAGCCCAGATAATACCGTCAGCGATATCAGATGTTAAACCACCACATTTACCAAGTACACGTACAGGCACAACTTTTGAGTCATAAGCAACACCAACAACCCCTTCGCCGTTGTTTGCTACCGCCGCAACCGTACCCGCAACGTGTGTACCGTGCCAGCTTGAACCTTGTGCACCGTGTGTGTATCCACACTCGTTTGCAGAAATCGCATCACCTGGATCGCTCGCGTCTGAATCACGACCACCACCATCATTGGCAACTAGTGTGTTTGAGATCATGTCATAACCAGGTAGTAGGTTAGCGTTTAGATCTGCGTGAGGGCGGTAACCTGTATCAAGCACAGCAACTACAACGCCAGCACCGGTTGCGCTATCCCATGCCGCAGGTGCGTTAATGCCCGCTGTATTTTCAAAATAGTGCCACTGATCAGAGTACTGTGGATCATTTGGAGTCGCAGTTGGTTTTAGCATTTGGTCAATTTCGATGTACTCAACATTGCCAGATGCTGCAATTTCTTGCATTAATTCGTTTGCTTCAAGCGCTGATAGTTTTTTGTTAACACGCATTACGTGGTGGTTGCTTAACGCCATTGCACGTACGTACTGAGGTGTTACTTTTGCTTTTTTACTTTTAAAGTTCTTAACAAAAGACTGAGCGCGTTGATTCATCATTGCTGGAGAAAGATCTCCGAACTCAGCTGACATCATCATTTGCTGTTGCATGTTGTCTTTATATTTGATGATGAACTGAGTGCCAAGCGTTGACTGGCTTTTTAGTTTTGCCGCTGTTTGGTTAACAGAAGGTGTGTTTACTTGGTCTTGAAAAGGTAAAGCTGAAACTGAACCTGCTACCATCGCAGAGGCCATTGCTAGGCTAAGTGCGCCTAATTTAAATGGTGTTTTAATTGTCATAATAGTTTCCCAATAGTCACTTGTTGTTTTTCTTCGCCAAACTGCGGCGAGAAAGAAAAGTAAAATAAAAGTTAATTTTTTGAAAGAGGAAGTTTGGTTATTAGTGTATGTGCAATGGTTATATATGGATGGATAAACGTCTTTTAAATTTAAAAGGGTATTGATTATTAAGGTTTTTTTAAATTTAAATGAAAGTTTAGAGTTTTAACTAGTAATGTAAACATATGTAAATAGCTAGTAATTTTGTGTTAATTTTATGCTTGTTTGCACAAAAGACCCACCATCAAGGTATAATCCTCCCCGATTTCGGCTAAACAGAGAAAAATATGTTGCAATACGATGTGGTGATTATTGGTGCAGGTGCTGCGGGTTTAATGTGTGCAGCTCAGGCTGGCTATCGAGGCAGACGTGTTGCAGTTGTTGATATGGGCAAAAAGCCAGGTCGTAAAATCTTGATCAGTGGCGGTGGGCGTTGCAACTTTACCAACGAGGGCGCAAGCCCAGCAAATTACTTGTGTGGTAATCCGCATTTCGTTAAATCTTGTTTAAGCCGCTATACACAACATGATTTTATAGAATTTGTTGACCGTCATGGGCTTGCTTACCATCATAAAACCTTAGGTCAGTTATTTTGCGACAATAGCGCACAAGATATCGTTGATATTCTCATGACAGAATGTGAATGGGCGGGCGTTGAATTACACCTCAGAAATGAAGTATTAAGCGTCTCTGAGTTAGCAGAAGGCGGTTATCAGGTAACTACCTCAGATAGTGTCTTTACCTGTGAGTCGCTGGTTGTAGCCGCAGGTGGCTTAACTATGCCGAAACTTGGTGCTACGCCGATTGGTTATAAAATCGCAGAGCAATTTAATTTAAAGGTGTTGCCGACAATGGCGGCGCTTGTGCCATTTACTCTTCATGATCATGATAAAACGCGTTTTGATGGTTTATCAGGGGTGAGTATTCCATGTTTGGTCTCGAGTGAATGCGGCACTGAATTTAGAGAAAATATTTTATTTACGCACCGTGGTTTATCAGGGCCCGCTATCTTGCAAATCTCATCATTTTGGCGAGCAGGGCAAGCGGTAACCATAAACTTATTGCCAGACCTTCAATTAGATGAAGCTATTCACCAATGGCGCAAAGAGCAAGGCAGTAAGTCTTTAAAGAACACCTTGTCTAATATCTTGCCAAAGCGCTTCATTGAAGTGCTGATCAACGAACAAGCTATTCCAGATAAAGCATTGAATCAATTAACACACACTGAAATTGATAAAGTTGCAAAATACATTCACCAGTGGCAGATCAAACCTAATGGCACAGAAGGTTACAGAACCGCTGAGGTGACCTTGGGTGGTGTAGACACCGATGAGTTAAGCTCAAAGACATTTGAATCGAAAAAGCAAAAAGGTTTGTACTTTATCGGTGAAGTAACCGATGTGACTGGTTGGCTAGGGGGTTACAACTTCCAGTATGCGTGGAGTTGTGGTTGGGCATGCGGGCAAGCTTGTTAGTTTTTCAGCATAAATGACGACCTACACAAGACTAAAACACTTCGGTAGCAGCGATTTTATATCGCGTTCTGTTGGTTGAGTACTCCATTGCAGTTGCTAAATTTGCTCATTGCACAAAAATAACCTTGCTTTGCAATGTGTATTTTGCACGATAATGTCGCCATAAATGACGACCGACACAAGATTAAAACAGTTCGGTAGCAGCGATTTTATATCGCGTTCTGTTGATTGAGTACTCCATTGCAGTTGCTAAATTTGCTCATTGCACAAAAATAACCTTGCTTCGCAATGTGTATTTTGCACGATAATGTAGCCATAAGTGACGACCTACAGATAACAAAACAATTACCTGTAGGTTGTGCTTTAGCGCAACAATATTATTGATTTAATACCGCACTCAAAAGTGAAGCTTAAACTAATATATTTACCTCATTATTCAATGCCATTGCTGCAGAACGATTAGGCGCATTTAATTTTTCTAAAATCTTCGCGACATGGTTCTTTACCGTATATTGGCTGATCCCTAGGATCATACCAATCTCTCCATTGGTTTTGCCTGATGATATCCAATCTAACACTTCTTTCTCACGCCCTGTAAGTAAGTGGATAGGTGAGTTATAAGCTCTCATAGACTCGTACCTAAACAGCTGTGCTTTATGTAGATAAGGTAAAATGAGCTCGATTAGATAAGACGCTGGGGCCGATGTGTTTGAGCGTTTGTTATTAAAGGCCACCAAAGTAACAAATCCAGAGTCTTGGTTATCTAAATCATATGTCGCGATATCAGATAATGGGTTTCTCGCTTTTGCGTAGCTTTTCAATAAATTAATATTGTTTAATTTAGTGCAATTAATGGTTTTTAGCAGTTGTTGTTGTTGGTTAGGTGAGTATTCGATTGAATAATCAGTTTTAACTGATAGGTTCGACTTATCTATTAATGCGATGTATAGCGCTTCTTTTTCAGCAAAAAACATAACCTCTTCAAAAATAGTGAGATCAAAAGAACGGTCCTTTATAGATGTTTTTAACAGCTCTATGGCCTTTAAAATACTTGATAGCTCTTCAGTACAACCCAAAAACATGTGCATTCTCCTTAAAATACGATGTCAAGGTAATGAATTTATTCATATTAATTCTGCAGACGGTGCAGTAACTAAATTCATATTTAATTAATCGCGTGATTAATTAAAGCATGGATGCGGAATTGATAGCAATTAAAAGTGAAGAAATTGTGAATGAAAAAAAATAAATCGCTGATCTCGAGTAATTGTCATAAAACTGGGTGTTAAACAAGCAAAATTGGGCCGTATAGACGGATACAAGTAATTTTTATGTAATCTAATAATGAAGTTGAGTGAGGTGATAACAGATAATTCAAGCTCTCTGTTTTTGCGACATGAGTGATAGATGGTCCTATCAGACTATACGAAGTGTCAACGCATATGGTTAGACTTAACAGGCGATTGAAAGGGATCAAGGTGTAATATGATTGAAAGATTACGGCGACCATCGTCATGGCCATTTTATTTTACCGTGCTGATTTATGCTGCATTGATTTGGTTACAAGGCCTCTCGAACTCATTGTTGCAAATAGTTCATGAATTTGAGATCGCGTTAACGATGGCATTAGGCTCTTTTGTGGCTGGTGGTACAGCTTTAGGTGGGGGAGCGGTTGCATTTCCTGTGATGACCAAGGTTTTAGCTATAGATCCCGCTACTGCTAAAGTGTTTTCTCTGGCTATACAGAGCTTTGGTATGACTGCGGCAGCAATCACCATTTTTTGTCGTCGCATTCCTATTTATAACAACATCGTTTTCATGGCATTGCCTATGTCGGCTTTAGGCGTGGCAATCAGTTTGTTGTATGTGGCCCCATTCGCGCCGAGATTATTGGTTAAATCGATTTTCAGTTTTCTACTTTTGTGTTTCGCCATTACCATGGTGCTGCGCTGGTGGAGAAAAGCACATCATCAACCGAGTGCTGAGCATATAAAGCCTAGCCTAGGACGGTTTTTATTCGTTGGGTTTGTTGGCGGTATTGCTAGCGGTTTAGTGGGGTCTGGTTCAGATATCGCATTATTTGCTTTGCTGATCATTGCCTACCAAGCCGACATCAAAAAAGCGACCGCAACTTCTGTAGTGGTGATGGCATTTACTTCATTGGTGGGCAGCGCCATTAATGCTTGGCATCTCAATGCGATTACCCCTGAAATTGAACAATATCTATTGGCTGCAATTCCCATTGTTGTTGTTGGCGCACCGCTCGGGGCTTATGTGTGTTCAAAAGTGAAAGTTGGCCAATTAGTGAGTTTTTTACTGTTGTTAATCAGCCTAGAAGTATTCTTTACAGGTTATGAACTATGGCAGCAGTAAATGCAATCTTCACCTGGCACTCGCAATCAAGAGAATTAGCATAAGTATCTATTCCATAAATAAAAAATAAACTTTAGTTGACTAAATAATGAACTTTATATTTAATTAACCGGTTGGTTAATTAAATATAAAGAGAATAAAATGACAACAAAAGTTACTCGAGGAAGGCCTGTTTGCGAAACTAAAAAAGCGGAGCAAAAGGCTAAGCTGATTATCGCTGCACAGCATTTACTCAACGTAAAATCGTATAGCCAGATCACTATTCGAGAGATAGCTGCCGAGGCAAAAGTAAACTCAGCGATGATTAAATATTACTTTGAGAGTAAAGAGGGCTTATTCGTTGAACTGATCCAAGCCTTAGCTGATGAACACTTTTCCCAATTTGGTGATTTGCATGCACAGGCTCGCCCTGTTTATCACTTTATGTGTCAGTTTAATCAAATCTTGCAAACGAACCCCGGATTTGTGCATTTGTTAGCGGAAGAAATTCTAAACAAAACCACGCCTTTAGCGAAGGCTTTTATGAGTGCGTTTCCAGAACGAGTGTCGCAATTTTTACCTGAGTTAATCAAACAAGAAACTGGCATTGAAGATCATAAAAAAGCCAAGTTGGCGGCTTTTTCACTGATGACACAATTGGTGTCACCTTACATTTTTAAAACATTACGTCAGCAAGCTTGGCAAATTGAAGATGCCGACATACAAAGCGAACAGCGTGTAAAGGAATTATATCTACAGTTTATTTTTGGCTTAAAGGAGCAACAAACTCATGAGGTGGAATTTTAGTGCAAGAAGGAACTTGCCTATCGCAGTGGCGATTGGCGTTCTATTAGTTGTCATCATTGTTAAATTAAATGCGTCAATGCAGCATCAGCCTACGACTGATGACGGTCAATTAGCGCATTATCAGTTGCTCAATCAGCGAGCAATAAAGCCAGAAATAGTGGGCTTTGGGCGCGTAGAGCCAAATATTCAATTTAATAGTATTGCTGAGGTGTCGGGTAAAATTATCTATGTACATCCAGCACTAAAAAAAGGCGAGCTATTTGAGCAAGGCTCTTTATTACTATCAATAGATGACAGTGATTACCAACTCCAACTGGCAAAAGCCAATGCCAACTTAGCTGCAGCAGAGGTTGAACTTGCAGCCAAGAAGACCGCACAATTAAATAATGCGCTCGACATTAAACTTAGCCACAACAAGCTCAAAATAGCGCAAAGCGAATACGAGCGCTTAGCGCGTTTATTTAAGCAAAAAAGCATATCTCAAAATGAGCTAGATAGAGCCCAGCAACAAGTGTTATTGCAACAGCAAGACTTGCAACGTAATGAAAATACCAAAAGCTTGTTGCCGTTAGAGATCAAAGCTCTACAGGCGGGAGTTAATAAAGCCCAAGCCGATGTGAAACAAGCACAGCTTGCGATTGAGCGTACACAAGTTCGTCTGCCATTTACGGGGCGTATTCATAAAGTGAATATTGAGCAATCGCAATGGGTCACTATGGGCATGCCATTATTCAGCGCCAGCGATGTGGCGCAAGTACAAATAAATGCCCAATTCACCTTTAACAGTTTTCATCAATTTACTGGTTTTTTTCAACGACCACCTAATATTACAACGTTATCAGGCCAAGGTATGGCCGCCTATTTTGACGAACAAGGTTTGCAAGCTCAGGTAGAGTTATTGGGTCATGAAGGTATGCGCTGGCAGGCTAAAATTGCTCGTATGAGTGATGAAATAGACCCACAAAGCCAAACTGTTGGGGTGGTTGTCACCATTGACGATAGTTATAAAAATATCGAGTTAGCAAACAAGCCGCCGCTATTGGCAGGTATGCGCGCAAAAGTAACATTAGTAGCCACAGAACAAAACTTCATTGCAGTGCCGAGGGCGGTGGTAAAAGGTCGCTATGCGCTTCTAGCCGATGCTCAAAACACATTACAAAAGCTTGATACGCGTGGTGCGCTGAAGCAGCAAAATTATTTTTTATTTCAAGATGAAAAGTTAGTCGGTGCGAAACTGATCACCACAGATCTTTTTCCTGTGATCGCAGGCAGTAAATTACAGTTAGTGCCAGAAAATGCCGTATTGGCGGTGACATCAGTGAAGGAGCTGTAATAATGATCCGCTTTTTTGCAGCGCACCCCACAGCAGCCAATATTTTAATGCTGCTGTTTATCGTGATTGGCTTAGTCAGCTTACCGCAAATTCACCGTGAAACTTTACCTAAAATCAACCAGTACCAGCTCGATATCGTGGTGCCTTACCCCGGAGCCAGTGCAGAAAACGTCGAACAAAAGATCTGTTTAAGTCTAGAAAGTGCGCTAGATGGGATCAGCTTTTTAGAAGAAAAACATTGTGTGGCACGACAAAATGTTGGCCAGATGACGGTCAAAATGTTTGAACAAGGTGACTTTGAACAGTTCAGTACTGACGTTAGAAATGCCATCGATACCATAGATGATTTTCCTGTTCAGGTTGAGCAATGGACCATTAATGAGCGAGGGCGTACACAAGATGTGGTGAGTGTCGCAGTGACCACTCATACGGCACAAAATGGCGCAGACAGCGGTTTATCGCGCGTTGAGTTAAAAGCCTTAGCAGAGCAAGTTAAAGTGACTTTACTGCGCCATCCTGACATTCCAATTGTTGAAATCAACGATTTTTCGAAACACCAGCTGCGTGTGACAGCATCGCAAGACGCGCTGCAACAATACGGCATGAGCTTGCAAACCTTGAGCCAGCGTTTAATTGCACAGAATATTGAACTGCCGCTTGGTGTGCTCGAAACATCAGAAGCCGACACGCAAATTCGTATTAAAGACGAACGTCGCTCTGCGGAGCAGTTGGCAGATGTAGTAGTGAGCACAGGCACACAAGGTAATCACGTGCGCATCGCCGATTTAGGGCAAGTGAGCGATACGTTTGAACGCGGTGAAAAGCAGATCTTTTTTAACGGTGCGCCTGCAGCCATTATCACCATTAAAAAGAACACCAACGAAGATAGTCTTAGGGTGTTACATGCCACCGAAGCGGTGCTGGCAAAGTTACAAACCAGTTTGCCAAGTGGGGTGCATTTAACCTTGACCAACGACAACACCAGTTTAGTGAAAGACAGGATCAATCTGTTGATCACCAATGCGTGGCAAGGTTTGTTGTTGGTATTTTTTGTGATGTGGCTATTTTTCTCTTTTAAATATGCGTTTTGGGTGGTGATGGGTCTACCTGTGTCATTTTTAGCGAGTTTCTTTCTAATGACGCACTTAGGGATCTCAATCAATATGCTCTCTATGGTGGCGCTGTTATTGGCGCTTGGGATCTTAATGGACGATGCCATCGTGATCGCCGAGTCTATTGGATCGCACATTGAAAAAGGCTTAAAAGTGCAAGATGCAGTACTTCAAGGCACGAAAGTCGTCTTGCCAGGGGTGTGTTCTTCGTTTGTCACTACGTTATGTATTTTTGTTGGTTTGATCTTTATTGAGGGTAATTTAGGGCAGATCTTAAAAGTGATCCCCATTGTGCTTATTTCTGTTATCACCGTTTCTTTGATTGAAGCCTTCTTCATTTTGCCGAACCACTTAAGTCATGCCTTACAAAGTAAAAGCAAAGATGGAAAATGGGCACAACGTGTTGGTGAAATTCGCGCTCGTTTTGAAGCTAAGTTTACCCATTGGAATCAGCAAATATTGCATTTGAACCATGTGTTGATCCGCTATCGCTACTTGGTGTTTGGTACGGTGATCGCCACCTTTTTATTGTCTTTGAGTATGTTGATTTCTGGCGTGCTGAAATTTACTGCATTCCCTGATATTGATGGCGATGTATTGCAAGCACGCCTGTTAATGCCAAACGGCACGCCGTTGGTTAAAACTCAGCAAACCATGCAAAAGATTGAGCAAGCTTTGGCGCGCACCAATGCAAAACTCAGTGAGCAAGAAGTTGGTGAGTTGGTGATTGCCAGCACTGTGGTGTATGGGCAAAACCCAGACTACCAAGATCAAGGGGCCAACTTGGCTTATATTTCAGTGGATTTACTCAGTGCCGAGCAGCGCAATACCCACTTACAGGCTTTTTCGGATCTATGGCGCAAAGAATTAGGTGATGTGCCAGAGGCGCTGAGTTTATCGTTCAAAGAGCCTAAATTGGGACCGCAGGGCAGAGCCGTCGATATTCGTTTGCAGTCTGACGATATAGAACAGCTGAGTCAGGCAGCCTACGAGCTAAAAAACTGGTTAAAGGGTTATCCTGGAGTGCAGAATATCACCGACGATTTGAGGCCGGGCAAACCTGAGTTTACCTTGACGCTTAAACCGGATGCATTAGTTACGGGCATTACCTCTGCTGACATTGCCCAGCAACTTAGGCCTGCATTTCAAGGCAGCAAATTATCTGACATTCATGTTGGGCTCGAAAACTACGAAGTGACGGTAAAACTGGCAGAGCAAAGTATGGACGAATACAGTGATTTTGATAACTTTCTGATTATTCATCCAAAAAGCCAAGTTGCCATTCCATTAGCTGCGTTAGTTAATATCGAGCAAACCCGAGGGCTTGCGGTGATCAACCGCGTGAATAATATGCCGACGGTTTCTGTATTCGCTGATATTGACAGTGAGCTTAATACCGCCTCTGTGGTGGTGAAAGATGTCGAAAAACGCTGGTTGTCTGAGCTCAATTCACGCTTTCCCGACATGGCTTATAGTATTGAAGGTGAAGTTAAAAATGCGGGGATCACTCAGTCGTCTATGCGCCGCGCCATGTTACTCGGCATGATAGGTATTTTCTTGCTGTTGGCTTTGCAATTCCAAAGTTATATCGAGCCTTTAATCGTCATGGTGTCTATTCCGTTTGCCATGATAGGCGTTATTTTAGGTCACTTTATTATGGGTATTAACTTCTCGATGCCCTCGCTAATGGGTTTTATTTCGTTGGCAGGTATTGTTGTTAATGATTCTATTTTGTTAGTGCAATTTGTGAAGCGTCGTGTCAAAGAAGGTTTGTCAGTACATGATGCTGCCGCTCAAGCCAGTCACGACCGTTTTCGTGCAGTGGTGTTAACATCAGTGACCACAATAGCAGGTATGACGCCGCTGTTATTCGAAACCAGTTTGCAGGCGCAGATCTTAATTCCGCTGGCGACCAGTATTGTGTTTGGTATTTTAGCCTCAACCTGTTTGGTACTGCTGGTGTTACCTTGCTTGTACAGCATTTTAGAAGACTTTGGAGTGGCAAAACCTTATCACAGTCATCATGGTATAGACTCAGGCGATGCGGTTAACGAGCGCGAGTTAGGTGGTAATGTAAAAGTTACAGCAGTAGTAAAATCAATTTAAACCGAGTCACAAAATTTAAAGGCCACAGCGGGGCAAACCGCTGTGGCTTTTTTGTTTTTATACCAGTCCTCTTAATTAAGCGGTCTATTTTGAGGCTGAAAAAAAGAGCCCTGACGGGCTCAAACACTAGGCTTAATTAGCTTGGTAAAATGCAGCTTTAAAAGCTGTGGAAATTAAATAGCTTGGGAGCGACCTGATAGCTGTTTTATCAAATCAATATTGGTATCGCCTATCAGTTCGATAGGCAGAGAGATTTTTTGATCTATGATCTTTTTTGCGGCCATAAAATCTTTTGCCGTGTTAATACAGTCAGCTGCGATGATGCGGCCTTGCTTTAAATACCACAATGAAAAGCTGCTTGATGAATGTTGGCGTAATACGGTGTTGTCATAGCCATTATTTAAGCCTGCGATCTGAATTTTGCAGTCGTATTGATCAGACCAAAACCAGGGTACTGACGTCACCGCTTGATGTTTACCACAAATCGTCGCGGCAGCGGTTTTTGCTTGTGCTAACGCATTTGGCACAGATTCAATACGTGTTGCGATACCACTGTGATGCTCAATACCTATGGTGCAATCGCCTGCAGCATAAATATTTTTATCTGTGGTTTGGCATAGTTCATTGACCACAATGCCATTTTGCTCCACCAGTAATCCAGCTTGTTCAGCAAGCTCAGTGTTAATTTCGGCGCCAATACCAACAATGACTAAATCGGCATTAAAATACTGCTCAGGCGCGTCTAATTGGGTAAGTGTTTTACAACGCACCCCAGTCACGGTTTGCTCACCGGTGAATGCTAAAACTTGTGTGTTGGTATGTATTTCTACGCCCTGTTGTTGGTGGAGCTGCTGATAAAACTCAGAAATAAAGGGCGCAGTAACGCGAGCAAGCAATCTCGGCGCTTGCTCTAGTAGTGTTATTTGATGGCCCATTTTATTGAGTACAGCAGCGGTTTCTAAACCAATGTAGCCGCCTCCAACCATCACAATACGCTGTTTATCTGTGTTTAATTGTGCAGCTAATTGTTCAATGTCTTTCAGGGTTTTTATATAAAAAACATTATTTAATTCACTGCCTGAACAAGTGATTTTACGCGCCCGACTGCCCGTGCACAGTAGCAAGTGTTCATAGCTTAGGCGCTCACCATTTTGCAGTACCACACTTTGTAAAGCGGGCTCTATTCTTGTCACTCGAGTGCGTAATTTTAGGGTGATGTTATCTTTTTGGTAGGCTTGCTCAGGTCTTATTAATAAGCCTTTTTCATCTACCTGACCCAGCAAATAATTTTTAGAAAGCGGAGGGCGATGATAGGGCAAGCTGTGTTCATCACTGATCAAAACAATTTCGTCAGTCCAGCCTTCTTTCCTTAAGCTAGTACAAGCTTGCGCGCCAGCATGTCCGCCGCCAATGATGATGCATCTTGCCATGATGTTATCCCTTAATTTTGTGGCTAAAGCTCAGACTATCCAGGGCTAGTATTGAGATTCTGGTAATCTTACTTGCAAGCCATGGTGCTCATCAGACACTAAAACCTGGCAACTTAGACGACTTAACTCAGTCGGCTCAGAGACCATTTCTAGCATATCTGCTTCACTGCTATTTGGTTCATTTACTTTGCCTTGCCAGTCGTCTGTTAAGTAACAATGACAGGTTGCGCAACTGCCTGAACCTCCACACTCAGCTTCAATGCCATCGATCATGTTTTCCATCGCGGCTTGCATTAAAGAAGTCCCTGCTGGTACATCTATGGTGGTTTCATTGCCGCTAAAATCAATAAAAGTAATATCAGGCATAACGACTCCTACACAGAAAAACGACTAAGTTGATTAATTTCAGCCAAGATAGCCGCCGGATCGGCTTCTAGTTGACTGTCCATGGTGGTATTCCAGCGGTTTAAAAAGCCACAAATGGCGATGACCGCTGAGATCTCAATGACCGCCGCTTCACTAAAGTGTTTACCTAAGTCGTCATAATGGTGTTTTTCTAGGTGAGCAGGCGAGGTGCTTGCAGCAAATGCAAAGCGAAGTGCTGCGCGTTCAGCATCGTCATATAAAATGCTGGTTTCAAATTCAAATGCGGCCAAGACCTTGGCACGATTCACATTCACGCGACTGGCGATATGCGAGAAATGCCCCTGACAATATTGGCACCCCGCAGCATTAGAACTAATGGTGGCAATCGCCCATTTTAGTTCTGTGCTGATGTGTTCAAATTGGCTTAAACAGCCAAACAACTGGCCAAAAGCTTTAGCGAGCATAGGGTTTTTAGCCATGGTCAAAATGCCGTTTGGTATAAACCCTAGATTGTTCTCAATGCCCTGAAAAATGGGCTCTAACTCAGGAATATCAGCGCGACTAACCGGGCTGACTAAGTGGTTTTTAGTTTGCTGCATTGCAGTCTTCCTAACTGTGATAGCGAGCCATCAAGGTATAGCTAAGCGTAGAACATTCCTATAGTCCCAACGGACCAAGGCCATAGTCCACAGGGGCTATATGGCTATATCAACATTCCCTGTAAGGTTTTTAATAGATTCAAACTGAACCCGAACATTCGCGGCATCGCTTACTATTCAAAGCAAATAAGTCGTGGTTGAAGGATTTGCAAAGACTAGACAGGAAACTAGCATGATTGAAGAACTAATCGACTTTATAAACAATGAATTACTTGAAGGTGCGGCACCTGATTTAGATCAGCACACACCGCTTTTAGAGCTAGGTATTTTAAATTCACTATCGATGGTGAGATTACTGGCGCATGTAGATCAGCGCTACGGTGCGAAGATCCCTGAGCACGATATTACCCCTGTGCATTTTGAGAATATAGAAACACTTGCAGCGCTTATTAACACCTTAAGTACAAAAGATGAGGTACAGGCTGAGCAATCGGTATCTGAGCTAGAGCGGCTTGTGAAATTACAAGAAAGCTATGGCATTCAGAGTGAGCTGGTGGATGCGGGTGAAGGCTTTAAGCAGCACGTATTACGAGTGAAAGGCGATGGGCCTTTATGGGTTTTACTGCCTGCACTTGGCAATCCTTCAACATCTTGGTCTTCAACGCTGCGTTCAGTACAAGGTCGTCACAATGCCGTGGCGCTTGATTTAGCGGGTTTTGGGTTGAGCCAAAGTGCCAATGAAGCGCCCTCTTATGTTGATCATGTTGAGTTTACATTGCAATACCTTGCAACGCTTGAAGAGCAAGAGTGGGTGCTGGTGGCGAACTCTGCAGGAAGCATGATCGCAACTGAGATTGCACGTCGCTTCCCTGAGAAAGTAAAAGCCTTAGTTTGTAGTGGCTTTGGTTTGGTTGAAGACGTCGAAAACTGGTGGGGCGACTTAAAGAAAATGTCGTCAAACCCAGAGCAATTTTTAGCAGCTGCTTATTACCACCCACCAAAGATGACGCCAGCCTTAGAGTCATTACTTGATGATGTCCTGTCTCGCCCTGCCTATCACAGCTTCTTAGATGATTATGCGCGTCAATCTATTGCGAAAACCTTTGATGGGGTGATGGTACCCACTTTATTTGTTGCAGGTAATCACGACCAAATTATTCCACCAGAATGGAGTGAAAAAGCCGCTGAGCTACTTGATAACGCCAGTGTTACTCGCCTTTCTCGCTGTGGTCACTTCTCGGCTTCTGAACGCCCAGAAGAGTTTGTTTGGGTAGTGGAAGATTTCTTAAATAGGGAAGCAATGTAATGGATCAGTTTAAAAGTTACGACGTCGTTATTATTGGCAGTGGCCCAGCAGGCAGCTTATGCGGTATAGAGTGTCGCAAAAAAGGCTTATCGGTTTTATGTATTGAAAAAGATGAGTTTCCGCGCTTTCACATTGGCGAATCACTAACTGGTAACGCGGGGCAGATCATACGCGATCTCGGTTTGGCGGATGAAATGAATGCAGCAGGCTTCCCAGACAAACCCGGTGTGAACGTGATTGGTTCACTATCAAAAAATGAGTTCTTTATCCCTATCTTAGCGCCGACTTGGCAGGTACGCCGTAGCGACTTCGATAATATGTTAAAGCGTAAAGCCCTAGAGCATGGCGTTGAATATCAGCAAGGCTTAGTTAAAGACGTGATCAAACATGAAGAAAAAGTGGTTGGCGCGATTTATAAAGCCGATGGCATTGAGCATCAAGTTCGTTCAAAGGTGCTGGTAGATGCCAGTGGTCAAAATACCTTTTTATCGCGCAAGGGCATTGCCGGTAAACGTGAAATTGAGTTCTTTTCACAGCAGATCGCTTCTTTTGCACATTATAAAAATGTTGAGCGTGACTTACCGCCTTTCTCAACGAATACCACCATTTTATATTCAAAGCAGTATCACTGGTCGTGGATCATTCCAATCTCGCCAGACACAGATAGTCTAGGGATAGTGATCCCGAAAGACTTGTACTACAAAGAATGTAAAAACCCAGATGATGCCATCGAATGGGGTATGGAGCATATCAGCCCTGAGATCAGACGCCGTTTCAAAAATGCAGAGCGCGTAGGTGAGTCGCAATCAATGGCAGACTTTTCTTACCGTATTGAACCGTTTGTAGGTGATGGTTGGTTGTGTATCGGTGACGCGCATCGATTCTTAGATCCAATTTTCTCTTATGGTGTGTCATTCGCCATGAAAGAGGGCATTAAAGCTGCCGATGCCATTAAACGTGCTATCGATGGTAACGATTGGAAAACGCCTTTCTACGAATACCGCGATTGGAGTAATGGCGGTCAGCAAATTGCTGCAGATCTTATTCGTTATTTCTGGATCTACCCAATTTTCTTTGGCTATCAAATGCAAAACCCTGATTTACGCGATGAAGTTATTCGCTTATTAGGTGGCTGTTGCTTTGATTGTGAAGGATGGAAAGCACCGACCATCTTTAGAAATGCCATTGAAGAATACGACCGCAAACAAATGGCTGGTTGAGGATAGATCATGAACTTTGCGTGGAATGAGGATCAGCTCGCATTACATGAGCACGCCTTGAGCTTTGCACGAGATCTCGACTTTTCGAAGATCTCTGCAGGCGAGTTTCCAATGGAAGCTTGGCAATCACTGGGTGAGTTTGGCTACTACGGTTTACCCGTAGATAGCCGCTACTCACCTTGTGGCAGTGGTTTTGACATTTTAACCACAGTTAAAATTTTAGAGGGTCTTGGTCAAGGTTGTGCAGATACCGGCATTTTATTTGCCGGTGCTGCACACACCTTTGCTTGCGTTATGCCGATTTATGAACATGGCAGTGAAACACTTAAACATGAATTATTACCAGCACTGACCAGTGGTGAGAAAATTGCGGCGAATGCCATTTCTGAAGCTGAAGCAGGGTCAGATATTGGCAAATTAACGACCAAGGCAACCAGAGAGGGTGATTACTACATCATCAATGGTGCCAAGTCTTATGTGACTAATGGCAGTGTGGCCGACTACTTTGTTCTCTATGCGACAACTAACCCAAAGTTTGGCTACTTAGGACAAACAGCCTTTGTTGTGCCTGCTGATTTACCTGGCATTGAAGTAGGAAAAAACTACAAAAAGTTAGGGCTTGATTCGGCGCAGCTAAACCAAGTGTTTTTTGATGAGGTAAAAGTGCATAAGGACTATGTACTGGGCAGCGAAGGGCAGGGGGCGCGTATTTTTGCTGCTTCCATGGATTGGGAACGCTGTTGTCTATTTGCCTTGTTCGTTGGTGTGATGCAGAACGATTTAGAGCGCTGTATTGAGTTTGCCAATACTCGCAAGCAGGGTGATAAAACCATCAGTAAATTTCAGGCGGTGTCACATCGAATTGCTGATATGGAAGTACGTTTACAAAGTGCGCGCCTATTGTTGTATTTCGCGGCTTGGCAAAAGTCGCAAGATGTTGATAACACCAAAGCAGTGGCATCAAGTAAGTTAGTCATCAGCGAAGCCTTTGTTCAATCGGGTATTGACGCCATTCGTATTCATGGCGCGGCCGGTTACTTACAAGAAAGCGGTATAGATAGCAGTATTCGTGATGCCCTAGGGTCGGTGTTGTTCTCAGGCACATCTGATATTCAACGAGAACTCATCTGCAACAGGTTGGGCCTACTATGAAATTGCTCAATCAAGTATTAACCCAAGGCTTAGTGTGTGCAGGTGAACAAGCTCTGGCAGTGAGCGATAGCACAGAGTCGTATAGTTATGGTGAATTACAACTCAGGGCGACTCAAATTGCTGTGCTGCTGCAAAAAATTGGCGTTAAAGCGGGTGATAGAGTGGGGCTTTGGTGTGATAAGTCATGTCGAGCTTTGGCTGGTATGTTGGCGGTGAGTAAACTCAATGCCGTTTATGTACCAATCGATCCAATGAATCCGAAAGTGCGTGTGGATATTATTCGTCAAGACTGCGACATGAAGGTATTGATCACCAATAAAGCTAAGTTTAGTCAATATCAGCGCGGTGATAATGCTTTATGCGACTTTGTGGTATTAGACGAAGATGCGCTAATTAGCTCTGTATTACATGTACACACGTGGCAGCATATTTCTGCTCAGCAACCAAGCCAGCTCAACTTACCAAAACAGGGTAAAGGTACAGATTTGGCGTATATGCTGTACACATCTGGCTCAACTGGCGTGCCAAAAGGCGTCAAAATCAGTCATGAAAATGCCCTTGCCTTTATTGAATGGTCGGCGACTAAACTCAATGCAACAGTGCAAGATCGTTTTGCCAATCATGCCCCTTGGCATTTTGATTTATCAGTGCTGGATATTTATGTGGCTTTATTATCAGGCGCAAGTGTTCATTTGGTATCTGAAATCGACAGCTATGTGGCACAAAAATTAGTGTCATTTGTGGCCCAAAAGCAGATCAGTATTTGGTATTCAGTGCCGACCGCATTGGTGATGATGCTAGAAGCTGAGGCGGACTTTGCAGAGCGTTGCCAGCAACTTAGAGCCATTATTTTTGCCGGTGAAGCTTTTGCGATTAAACCGCTTAAACAACTTCGTGAAGCGTTCCCCGAAGCCGAGCTTTACAACTTTTATGGCCCGACCGAAACCAATGTTTGTAGTTACTACAAAGTTCCTCGGGTAGTACCAGACAAGCTGCCTATAGGTTACCCAGCCAGTAATGCTTTGCTATCAATTTGTGATGAACAAGGTAAAGCACTGCCTGTGGGCGAGCAAGGGTTTGTTACTGTAATTGGCCCGACTGTTTTCAGCGGTTATTGGGGGCGCGCAGATCTGCAATCAGAAGCTTATAACACAGGTGATATCGGCTATTTCAATGAGCTGGGAGAGTTGATGTACGTCGGTCGCCAAGATCATATGGTGAAAGTGAATGGTTATCGAGTTCATCTTGGTGAAGTTGAACGCGCTATTTACCAGCATCCAGCAGTGAAAGAGTGCTTAGTTGAGCTCAGCAGCCAAAAAACACTCCATGCGCATATTGCCGTAGAGGGCGATGCGCCGTCTTTATTAACCCTAAAAATTCACTGTGCCAAACGTTTACCTAAATACATGTTGCCAGAGCAGGTGATAGTGCACGATGCACTGCCTCGTAATCGCAACGGAAAATTATCGCGTCAATGCTTATCTGGGTTGTCTGCTTAATCGTGATCTGAAAATAACACCCAGATCACGATGAGCGAGGCGTAACACGTTTGCTCCGGCAAACACCTCCTAGTTAAACAAGGAATGAAAAATGAGAAAAAAAATCGCAGTCATCGGTGCTGGTTTATCAGGCATTGCCGCCATCAAACAGCTTACGGACGGAGGCCATGAGGTTGTCTGTTTTGAAAAAGCTGAAAGCTTTGGTGGTGTATTTGCCGATAAAAAAATCTATGAAGATTTGCACCTAACCATTTCTAATTACTTTATGGCGTATTCAGATTATGTACCGAGTCAGCAAAAGCTGAAGTTCTGGTCTAAAAAAGAATACGTTAACTACTTAGGCGAATATCTTGCCCGCTTCGAATTAGGTCAATACATTCATTACGATCACGAAGTACGAAAGGTAGAAAAGCAAGCGGGTAAATGGCAGGTCACCACGAAGCATGGTATGGCTGAACAGACTGATACCTTTGACATGGTTGCCGTTTGCTCGGGTCATTTCCAAAAGCCAAAACTGCCTGAGCTTGCAGGTTTAGATATGTTCGAGGGTGAAATTGAGCACTCGAATGATTACCGCGATAAGCACAAATATGCGGGTAAACGTGTGTTATGTGTCGGTTTGGGTGAAAGTAGTGCCGACATTACTTCTGAGATTTCAGAGGTTGCGAGTAAATGTATCTTATCGTTGCGCCGTTACCCAGCTGTGGCACCGCGCTATATGGCGTTCCAAGAAGATCCTTATTTCACCATAGATACCAGCTGGTTAACATCACGCATCGTGAACAAATTACCACATCGTTATCATGGTGGGATCACGAAAGGTATTTTCAATAAGTATGTGAATAGCCGTAACGATCATGTGCGGATCAGAGGTGAGTGGCTGAAAAAATCTGGCCCTTCTCACCATCAGGCCGTCACTAAAAATGAGCGACTATTCAGGCCAATCGCCGATGGCAAAGTAGTGCCTAATATTGGTGGTATTGTACGTTTTGAGAAAAACGCCGTGGTGTTTCAAGATGGCACGCGTGAAGAAATTGATGCCGTAGTATTTTGCACAGGCTATCAACTGAGCTTCCCATTTTTAGATGTCAGCATCAGCAATATGCGTGACTTGTATAAACAAATGTTTATTCCTGAAATGGGTGACTCACTGTCGTTTATCGGTTTTGTTCGTCCGCAACAAGGAGGCATTCCGGTTATTGCTGAAATGCAATGTCGTTACTTATCACAGCTGGCCAGTGGCGAGAAATCATTACCGCCGCTATCAGAAATGGTAGATATCATTAAATACGACACTGAGCACTGGCAGACGGAGTATAAGATCACCCCACATGTGGCGTCTTTGGTTAACTACTGCCATTACATGGATTCTATGGCAAAGCTGGTCGGCTGCATGCCTGAGATCCCTAGCTTGTTTAAAGATCCACTGTTGCGCGTAAAGCTATTGCATAACCCACAGTTTGCAGTGCAATACCGTTTAGATGGCCCAAATAAAATGACGCATACAGCGCGCTCGTTTTTATTAGGCTTTCCAAATATCAGTTCTTGGCCACGCATCATTCATTTTGAATTGGCTTTGATCACCCAAAAACTACTCTCACGTTTACGTCTCGATGGCTTACGTGAGCTTAGTAAATAGCTGCTCAGGGACGGGAAAACGTTATGATCCGACTAACCGATGAGTGCTTGTGTAATTTAGATGATGCGTTGCAACCACACCGCTTTAACTTAAGTCGTTTAAGCCATTTGCAAAAAATCATCTTAGGCACCGATGGCACAGTAACCCAATTAATCGAAAGTATTGTCGATGAAAAGTTGGTGGTGAATAAACTGTTTGAAGCCGATGTTGATAGCGACACGATCGCCACAACCTCGAGTGAACAACAAGCTGAAACACATTGCCAAAGGCGGGTTATTTTATTGCAAGGCGAGACCTCAGGCTTGCCTTACCTATACGCCGACTCCTTGGTTTATCACGGCAACATGAACGTGAATTTTTCTCGCGCCCTGACTCATTCTCAGATCCCCATCGGCAAAGCTTGGGAAAAGTTTCAGGTAGAAACTTATAAAACCTTACTGTCATGGGGATTTGAATATGCCAATGAACTAGCACCTCACTTTGCGATTTCAAGCCATGATCTGGTGTTGTATCGCACCTATTTGGTGTTTTCTCAGGGCAAAAAGATCTTTCGGATCACCGAAAAGTTTCCTTTCGTTTGGTATCTGCAATCAGAGCAATTCACAGCGAGTGCAGCGACCACTGCAACGCCAACTTTAGTCAGCGGAATTTGAGCAATGAAAAATACAGACAGCGTCGTGGCGCAACCACAAATCAATTTAGACATTAATAAACTGACTCCGAGTATTCCTCACATCCCATTTAACAGCGAAGACGGGCAGCTGTTTTTTTGGGGTGAGGATTACCATCTAATTATCGAGTCTCTATCTAAGAAGTACGGAGATATCTACTCGGTTGAAACAGCCAAGGGCAATTTGGTGGTATTAAACGGCTATCAATACATCAAAGAAGCATTGGTTACACAAAATGACGTGTTCAATGTACGAGCCGATTATAAAATTCTGCAAATGGCACCACAAAAGCACTTTTTAGAATTAGAAGCTGGCGAGCCTTGGCAGGTGCACCGTAAAGTATTTGCCCATGCCATGCGCGAATATTTTGCTACGCGCTGGGATAATATTGAGCAATGGATGACCACTGAAATTGAGGATATCGCAGCACTATGGCAAGCAGACGAGGGCAAGCCATTTGACCCGAATCGCGAAGTGTCAATTAAGCTTGCTAGCTTTTTACATAAGGTCATGTTTGATGATCGTTTTGGTGAATTTGAAAAAGGCCTGTTTGACGAGAAAAGCTTAAGTTGGTTACCAAATGGTTTTATTAACAGCACGCGTTACGAGTTGATGCCTACTGAGCTGCAAGAGAAATATTATGCTCAGTATGGTGATGCGATTGAAAAGTTTAGCGGCAACCTCAACGCCCTTGATCAATATGTGTCATTCAATGTTGACCGTCGTAAAGCCGATTATAAACCGGGCGAGTATCGTGATTTATGTGATTATTTGTTTGCTGCAAATGACAGTGTTGATGAGCAAACGAAAGCAGCCTTAAACATTGATGAAAAAGAAATTGTCATCGGTTCACTGACTCAAGTCGCGGGAGCTGGTGGCGGTGTTGGTGCATTTGCGATGCGCTGGGCCTTGTTATACCTGGCTGCTTTTCCAAAACAGCAGCAGCGAGTACAAAAAGAACTCGATGAAGTGGTGGGTAAAAACGCGGTGCCATTGAATAAGCACAAAGCGGATCTGCCTTACACACAGGCATTTATTAGTGAGGTATTGCGTCATTGTTCAATTACATCAATGCCTGCAGCCAATTATGCAACCAGCAAAGACACGCTATTAGATGGATATTTTCTTGCCGAAGGCACGCCATTGGTGATTAATAATTACAGTATTACCCGAGATGAAACGCTGTGGGAAAACCCGCATGAATTTATGCCTGAGCGCTTTTTAGATGAAGATGGGGAGTTGAGCAAAAAGCAATTGGGTAAAGCTTTCCCATTTGGTTTAGGACAGCGCCGCTGCTTGGGTGAACATTTTGGTAAATACATCATTCATACCTTGTTTGCTCAGTTAGCGCATAAGTTTGAATTTAGTCTGCCTGAAGGGAAGCAAGCCAATCTTAAAGCGATTTCAGGGGTGTTCTTAGTACCTGAAGAAGTCGAAATCGTGGCTAAATCGCGCAACGTCTAATTCATTTTCATACGCATACATAAAGGTCGCGCACTTAAGAAAGTACGCGGCCTTTTTTATATGAATTAAGTTTTTATTTTACATTTAACATTTTTGTAACGTTGAGTTTTTATTCTATTCTAAGTAATTGATGTTTTTACTTAAGGAAAGAATATGAACAATAATAAATGGCTTTTTGCCCCGCTACTGCTGAGCGCTGCCTCGGCTTTTGCACTACCACAGTGCCCGCAACCACAATTGATGGAGCAGCGTTTTGAAGCGCCCAGCTTTGAAACGGGTAAATATACAAACTGGTCAAATCGTTTTATTACTTGGCTGCCAAGCTTTCATATGATCCACGATGAAATTGTCGCGGTAGGTAAGCCTGTTACAGTAACTGCTAAGTTTGATTACGGCAGCGTGGCGCATAAAGACTTAGAGTTTGAAACAGTGAAGTTTTATATTCGTGGTCAGAACGACTCGCAGTGGCAATATCTATCGACAGCGACCACAAACAGCGATGGCAAAGCGACTTTATCTTTACCAGGTATGTCTGCAGGTCAATACCGTATTTATGCGGGTGTTCCAGCTGATGGCTCGGGCACAGAAGGTTTCTTAACGGTCGTAGAGCTAAATACCGAAGCGGTATTATTCGACATTGATGGCACATTGACAGAGTCTGATGCCGAGCAAATTGGTGATTACACGGGCATAGATTATACTGATGCAAAGGATGAGGCTTATACCTTAGCGCGCAGCTATTTGGATTTAGGTTATCAGCCTATTTATCTGACCGCGCGTGTTTATTGGTATGCCAAAGGTACGCGTAAATGGTTATCTTGGATGGGCTTGCCTCAAGGTTATCTGCGCACATCGCTGAGTAATGAAACCAGCTTGTTCCGTACTGCTGAGTACAAAACAGAGCAGATTAATCAGCTTGAAGCGAATGGCATTAAAATTGTGCGTGCTTACGGCAATGCAAAAACGGATGCCGAAGCATTTATCAAATCTGGGTTGAGTGCATCTCAAAGCTTTACCATAGGTAAAGATGCGGGTCATTACGGCACAACGCCGATTTTAAATAACAGTTACGCCGATCATATCGCGACTCACGTCAGTAACTTCCCGAACGCGAATTGCCAGTAATTTATTTACTCTCTCCAGCCCTGAGTCTCCCAACCGCTTAGGGCTGTTATCAAAAATTTCACTCATTCCTTTTAAACTTTTATTAACATAGTTGTAACTTTAAAGTTTTAACTCTACTATGCGGATGATTTTTATTGGCTTAAGGAAATGAGCTGTAAAAAGCTTATTAAGCCCGTTCTATAAGGAAAATTATGAATATCAAAAAACTGAGTATTGGTCTTGCGCTGCTAGGTGCGACGTCAGCAAGTGCATTTACGCAATTAGGTGGCGGTGGCATCATGCCAATGGGTCACGAATGGCTCACACGTACCTCGGCACTAGAGTTATTAGACCAAGAGCACATCACTCAAACCGATCCTAATGATCCTCGATATCACTGGCAACATGGCCTGGCGAAGCGCACTGACTTAACTGCGGCGTATAATGAAGTACAGCGCATACAAGCTAAAAGTAATAACAATGCGAGTTACCAACCTAAGTATGATGATATCTATGCAGCCATTGTGGGCGAGCGCTGGGTGGACATTGCTGGGTTTAATGTGACGAATGCGAGTACGGATCCGACTGGACCAAACTGCTTTAGTGCGATTTCGCAAGAACCTGCCGATCTGCAACAAGATCACTTTATGCGTCGTTATGATGACATAGGTGGTCAAGGTGGTGTGGATGCCGCTTACCGAGGTCAAAAGCGCTTTATTGAACACTTTGTTAATGCCGCAATGGCAGAGCAAAAGCGTATTCAAGTGTGGGATGGTGGAGGCTATTCAGCTAAAGCCGAAGTAGATCATAACTATTTCTTGTTTGGTCGAGCGGTGCACTTATTCCAAGACTCATTTAGCCCTGAGCATACAGTGCGTTTACCAGCGGATAACTACGAAAAAGTATGGCAAGTAAAAGCTTATTTATGTTCAGAAGGTGCAGAGCAGCACACACATGACACCAAAGATGTCCTCGACTTCAGCAGTGGCGATGTGATCTGGCAAGAAAATACTCGCCTTGATTCAGGGTGGAATTCATATTCTGCAAGTAATATGAAGCCTGTTGCACTGGTGGCCTTAGAAGCAAGTAAAGACCTATGGGCGGCGTTCATTCGTACAATGGCCGTAGACAAAAGTGCACGTGAAGCTTACGCAAGGCAAGAAGCACAAACCTTGGTAGACAATTGGTTGTCGTTTGATGAACAAGCGATGCTTGCGTGGTATGACAACCAGCAACATAGAGATCATACCTATATACTCGCCCCGGGTGAAACCGGAACAGGCAAAACACTTGAAGCCTGTATGGGAGAATTAAATGTAGGCACAACCAATCAAGCTGAGCGCGTTGCGCAATTAGATGCTGAGCGTCGTCAGTGCTTATATAACATTGAAGCAGAACCCGGATACGCAGATCTGTACGATAACTATATGGGAATGCCATATAACTGGCGCTGGAAGTCACTTACTTGGCAAACACCATCAAATGATTGGCAACCTACTAAGCAGCAAGCTGACAGTGGCAAAGCGGTTGTGATCAAGTCTGCTGTAGATGGTAAGGTGCTGTCGGTGTCTGCTTTAAATAATAATGAGCGTTTAACCACAGCACTGAATAACCCTGTGGAGTGGTTAAAAGTACCAGCAAGTGAGGGGCGTTACTATTTACGAAGTCGCCAAGCACCTGCATTGTTCTTTAGCTATAGTGGGTCTTCATCAGGGTATGGCAAATTATGGAACTCGCCAAAACAAGCGGAGTATGAGTTTGTTTATCAAGGAGGCGTTTGGAATATTAAAAATACCTATTGGCAACAGTATTTTTGGTATAACCAAGATAAGCAGCGTCCACAATTAACTTCGACAGGCAGTGCAGATAAACAGCACTCAAAGTGGATTTTAGAATAACTTTACGCTCTTCTTTTTTTAAAGATACCTATCGGATTTCAAAAGGCACGAAGCTACAAACGTGCCTTTTGAGAGATAAAGGAGTCAGTTAGAACTGACCGCTTAGCATCAATGTAAAACGCGGTGAGCGTTCAAAACGACGATCTTCGTACTGTGAAATGCCATTTTCAGTAAATAAGCCGTTGTGTCGAGTTCTGATGTTTCTGGTTTTACGGCTTAGCAAGCGGTCGCCTTTAAGCGTTAATTTTAGGTTTGATGGCAATTTATAGTTTAGCTCCATGCTCGCCCACAACTTGTATTCTAACGTGCTTGTATAGTCGAAACGAGTAAACGGCGAAGTTCCTCTATCTTGTAGTTTCATGCTCCAATCAAGGTTTTCGATAGGGCCTGTTTGATTGATTTTAACTTGCCATTCATTATCGCTCAGTCTCGCTATTTTGTTGTCTTGACCTGTAAATGGGTCACGCATATTAGTATCACGCCAAGTATAACTGGCACTGATCATAGTATTTGGTAGGCCAATGACGTCTAAACCAAAATCAGTTTCAAGCTCAACACCATACTCTTTAGCACTGTCGATATTACCTTCACCTGAGTAGCTCACTAATGGGATCTCAACAATGAGATCGGTGATCTTATGGTAATACGGCGTCAGAGTCAGACTACCTGAGGTTGCTTGCCACTGTCGCTCAAAACTAACAGACAACTCGTCTCTGACTTCTGGGCGTAAGTTTGGGTTGGTTTCTTCTAATCGCTGTTCTTCTCGGTTAAAGCGAGGTACAAAGTCATTTAATCTTAATTGACTCACGGTACGCTCTAAATTGGTACGTAACTGAATATTGTCACTTAAATCATGGCGTAAGTTAATACGTGGTTTTAAGTAATTAAATGAACGTGTTGAACCACTGGTCGCTTGCTCAAAAGTATCAGTTTGCAGACTAAAATCTGTGGTGACATCCAGTTTTGAATACTCGTAAACCATTGATGCCTGCAGGTTCGTTGCTTGAGATATTGAATAGTTATAGTGACTAAAGCCTTCATAGCGGGTTTCTTTGATGTCATTAAGTTCAGCAGAATGATAAACATCATCTTGGCTGTCGATAAATTGCAGGTTTTCATCGAGTTTATTAATGGCAAGCTCAACGCCTGAGTCGAAGCTATGTTGTTTGTTTAGTGTGTATTTCCAACTGCCTCTCACTACGCTTTCTGACTCTCTGTAAAGTCGAGGGAGTTGGTATCCCGCAGTGGTGCTGCCATCGTCATTGATAATGGTTTGCCAAAGTTGATCGTTGGCTTTACTGCGGTTTTCGATAAATAGCAGCTTTAAGCTGTTTTTGTCGTTAATTTTATGACTGATGTCTCCGCCAATTTCCCATTCTCTCATTCCCCAATCAAATGTCAGGTTATCCGCCGTTGTGGTGTTATCGGCAAGTTGTATGTAGGTCGAGTCAAAGTCACTATCTAAATAGATTTTTTTATACATGCTGTTCAGCGTCATTGAGGTATTGTTTGAGTGTTTGTAGCTAAGCTTGTTGCTGAATATATCTTCGCGAAACCAATTTTTACGCACACGCTTGTAGTGTTTGGTGGGGTCATTGTCAGAAGAGCTAAACAGCTCATTGATTTTGACTTTCGTTGGGTAAAGTTGCCTCTCAAAACCAAATCGATACGTTAAATCGCCTTCACCCCCACTTAATACTAAAGAGCCTAGTGGTTTACCTTGCATAGAGTCTGTTTTCGTGACCCCGATATTCCATAGTACAGCGGTGCTGATGTCGTCTTTGAGCATGACATTGATGATTAAACCGTTACTTTGTACATCAAGACCAGATACCGATCCTCTGATCAGCTCAATGTAATCAACATCTTTGGCTTGAATGTTATCAATCTCACTTTTTATGCTATTGCCTTTACCCGATACGCGTTGTCGATTAATTAATATTTGCTCGCCTGACGAGCCAAAGCCTCGGGTTTCATTGTTGTTATTCATGGCCAATAGTAGGTTATTGGCCCCTGGAATTTTTTCTAAGATATCACGCAAGTTTTGCGGTGAAAATGGCGTGAAGAAGCTCTCGTCATAGGTATCAATATTAGCAGCTGTGTTGCTGCTTACATCATCATTGGCACAGCTTGCTTGGCTGTTAAAAAACAAAGTCAGTGCAGTTGCAACCACACTTAATTTTAAAAGACGAGATGTGAAAAGGCGTTTCATGATATTTCCCTCAATGGCGTTTGAACTCATATTAGGAAAGCGAACAAAGGTAAAATAGGCACAAAAAGTAAAACTCTGAGTAGGATTTTTTTACAAAAGTTTACTTAAGAAAATGTAAGGGCTGGGGTAGGGTAACGCGTGTGTAAAAAGGAGTATCAAACTATGAGCATCAAACCGAAATTGTTAATCGTGGAAGACGAAGCCAGTATTTTACGTGGCTTGACAGACTTATTTATTTTCCACGGTTTTGAGGTCGACAGTGAAATGGATGGTAAGCAAGGGTTAGAAACCGCGTTGCAAGGCCATTATCACTGTGTGATTTTAGATGTGATGCTGCCGAGTATGAATGGTTTTGAGATCTGTAATGCGCTACGCCAACACTCGCAAAGCCAAGCGATTTTGATGCTGACTGCTAAAAATAGTGAAGAAGATATTATCAATGGCATGACTTTGGGCGCTGATGATTATTTGGCTAAACCATTTTCGACATCTGAGCTGGTATTAAGAGTTAAAGCCTTAGTGCGTCGTTCAGGGTGGAGCCCCGAAGACAGTAAACTGACCATTTGCGATCAAGTGGAGATCTGCACTCAGAGTTTAACAGGCCAATCGTTCAACCAAACGGTGCGCTACACCCGCCGTGAAGTAGAAATCTTAAATTATCTAAGCCAACAAAAAGCGCCAGTTTCTCGCTGTGAACTGTTAAGAGAAGTGTGGGGGTATAAGTCCACCGATCACATTGATACTCGAACGGTTGATATTCATATAGCCAAGTTACGTAAGAAAATAGAGCCAGATCCTAAGGCGCCTAAATACCTAGTGACCCTGCGTGGCGAAGGGTATCAATTATTCGGGCAGGCTTCTTGATGAAAGCATTCTTAAAACCTTCTCCACTACTTAATTATCAACAGCGTTTAAAAAGGCTGAGAATCTTTACGTTGAGCTTTTTTTTGCTGCTGTTTATTCCGGTGTCATTGGTTTGTGTGTTTGTGTTTCAGCAATTCGAGCAAGAGCAAATTGTTAAATATCAAAAGCATGCCACTAAGCTGACAGATATCATTAATAAACGGCTATTTAAACAGGCGATTATCACTAACTCAGTTTCTTCGACAGAGTTTGATTATTACCAATACGCCTATAACACTGAAACTAAAAAAGTGACGCGGCACATTTCTCCGCTTGCTGATCCTCAAAGCTTTCAGCGTTATGAAGGTCTGGTAGGTTTCTTTCAGATAGATGCGCAAGGGCGTTTTAATAGCCCTATGTGGCCAGATGTGATTGAAGCGGATAATGTTTTCTCGGAAAAAGAAGCACAAAAAGACAGTCTCAAAATGGCACGCGGCTTATATGATGTGGTGATGCGTTCAGGGCAGATAAAAACTTTGATTAATAATGGCTTTATCGTACAACCCGAAAAATATGAAGTGATAGAAGACGTACCAGATTACTTCATTTTTTATCGTGTAGTCACTGTAAGTGATGAAGTTAAAATGCAGGGCTACGTGCTAGATAAACAGCGTTATTTACTCGGGCTTATCATGGAAGTCATGACCAATAAGCGTCCCAATGCATTTCTCGGATTGACTATCAGTGATAAGAAAGGTCATGCTGAGGATGCGTTTATTGTTTCTAAGATGCTAAAAAATGGGGATATGGACGTACAGCTACAAGAGTCATTACCGGCAAAGTTGATGCAAGTCCACCTGAAAGAAAGCAAGTTACACTGGCCGTTTCCATCTTATTGTATTTCATTTTCGACTAAAGCGTTTGGTACCAGTAGTCTTGCTTTGTATGGCTTGGGGTTAATGGGGGTCTTATTGCTGACTATTGCAATCGGCTGTTATGGTTTTTATGCTTTGGGTAAACGTCAGTTAAAGTTAGCCGAGCAACGTCTGAACTTTGTCTCGTCGGTGAGTCATGAATTAAAAACCCCACTGACATCCATTCGTATGTATTCAGAAATGCTGAAGTCAGGGCAAATTTTATCTGAGCAACATCGCAGCGATTACTATGAATTTATTTTTAGTGAGAGTGAGCGGTTGTCTCGCCTTATTGATAATATTCTTCAGCTTTCAAAGCTTAGTCAGCCAGCCCATAATGTTGAGCCAAACTGGGTTAAATTGAGCATTTTAAATGATGTGATCCAATCAAAAGTCTCATCTTTATTAGTGAAAAATGATTTCAAACTTACTATCAATCAGCCTTTTGAACAACCAGATAGTGCTTTACTGTGGGTTGATATGGATGCCTTTGCGCAAGTGGTGATTAATATTACCGACAATGCAGTGAAGTTTTTTGATCAAGCCAAGATCAATGATGTTGAGAGACAGAAAATCGATTTCAATTTTCATTATTCTAAGCAGCAAGCAGAGTTTATTCAGTTGCAAATACGTGATTATGGTTTTGGCATTAGTGAAGAGCAGCAAGAAAAGCTATTTGAGTTGTTCTATCGAGGCGGCAATGAATTAACACGGGCTACCCAAGGCACGGGAATTGGTTTGGCTTTGGTTAAAGAACTGATCAATGCCCAGCAAGGTGAAGTGAGCGTTGAACGTATGTCGCCGGGCTTGGCCTTGAATATACGGTTTAAATTTAAAATGACTGATGCCTAACTGTGAATTTTTAGTTGGTTCTGGTTTTTTGTTTCATCTGTACTTTAACGCGATATAAAATCGCTGCTACCGAGAAGTGCTTCGGTCGTAGCGTGAATACGGTAGCACCGACTTTATGTCGGGTTGTTTTGATATCTCTCTAACACTTAACGCGATATGAAATCGCTGCTACCGAGGAATATTTCGGTCGTCAGCGGGAATACGGTAGCACCGACTTTATGTCGGGTTGTTTTGATATCTCTCTAATGTTTAACGTTTAACGCGATATGAAATCGCTGCTACCGAGAAGTATTTCGGTCGTCAGCGTGAATACGGTAGCACCGACTTTATGTCGGGTTGTTTTGATGTCTCTCTAATGTTTAACGTTTAACGCGATATGAAATCGCTGCTACCGCGAAATACATCGGTCGTCAGCGGGAATACGGTAGCACCGACTTTATGTCGGGTTGTTTTGATGTCTCTCTAATGTTTAACGTTTAACGCGATATGAAATCGCTGCTACCGAGGAATATTTCGGTCGTCAGCGGGAATACGGTAGCACCGACTTTATGTCGGGTTGTTTTGATATCTCTCTAATATTTAATGTTTAACGTTTAACGCGATATGAAATCGCTGCTACCGAGAAATATTTCGGTCGTCAGCAGGAATATGGTAGCACCGACTTTACGTCGGGTTGTTTTGATGTCTCTCTAACACTTAACGCGATATGAAATCGCTGCTACCGAGAAATACTTCGGTCATCAGCGTGAATACTGTAGCACCGACTTTATGTCGGGTTGTCTTAAATAAATTGCAGCATGCTGAGTGAAACGGTATTAATAAAAAAGGGCCCTCAAATGAGGGCCCTTTGCGTTCACACTCTACACAATTAATCTTGGACTATCTAATGCCATATCGTTTAACACCACGGTATGTGCGCGTTTAAAAAAGTTGAAATCGGTTGCTGTGGCACTGGTGTAAGCGCCCATCATTTTACCAACGATTAAATCGCCATTGCTTAACGCGGGTAGCATAATGTTATCGGCAACTACATCGATACTGTCGCACGTCGGGCCTGTTAACACGCTACTTTGTAATGCGCTGGTACGCCAATTGTCATTCAAGCGTATTGCCGTTAACGGGTACTGCGCGTCATCAAACATTAAGCCGCTGAACGAGCCATAAATACCATCGTCTAGGTAGTACCACATTTGCCCTTCACGTTTTGCTTGGCCCATAATAGAGGCAACACTCACCATGGCTTCAGCAACAATAAAACGGCCAGGTTCTGCGATGACCTGCACTGTGTCTGGCAACCCAGCTAAAGCAGCATTAATCGGTACGCAGAATAGTTTAATAGGCATCACCTGACGGTTGTAGCTCACCGGGAAACCGCCGCCAATGTCTAGCATACTGAGTGCTGGTAAACCACAGTCGACGACTTTGTTCATTAACACTTTACAGGCTTCAATGGCATCCACATATTTTTGTGGGTTAAGGGTTTGCGAACCAACATGGAACGACAAGCCTTTAATGCGAATTTGCCAACGGTTAGCCGTTTCGATGATCTCTAATGCATCTTCTGCTGAGCAGCCGAATTTTTTTGATAAATCAGCAAAGGCCTCTTTGTTTCGAAAGCTTAAGCGCACTAATAGCTCAACCTGATCTTTATAAGGCTTAAATTTCTCAAGCTCATTCAGGTTATCGACAACAAACACGGTACAGCCATACTCAAGCGCGTCACGAATATCGCTATCGCGCTTAATTGGATGGGTGTGAATGGTGCGCTCTGCCGGTACACCAATTTGTTTGACTAGCTCAACTTCACCGCTGGTGGCCAAATCAAAGCATGCCCCCTCAGCCAGTAAGGTTCTCACTACTGCTTCATGAGGTAATGGTTTTAACGCAAAGTGTAAGGTCACATTTGGCAATGCGTCGTTTAGAGCATGGTATTGGCGGCGAACAGCTTCGCAGTCTAATAGCAATAATGGCACGCCATATTGTGCTACAGAGCTTTTAATTAAGCGTGTTTCATCGCTAGACAGTAAGCCGCTAGAATAAGAGTGAAAGTCTAAAACAGTGTGGGCTTGCGCCATTATAAATCCCCTTAAAAAAGGCACGCTCAATGTGTGATACGTGTAGTGTTAAAAAGTAAATAACACTTGGATAGTTACTCATCGCCTTGCCACAAAAACAGCTGTGATGTACTCGGATTGGCTATCATCAAGATGGCGCAGATAATAGGCGTAAGTTTTCTTTTCGACAATCAAAAGTTAAAGTAAAAACCACTAAAAATTTTTACTTTATCGACAATAAAAATTGATTAATTAAGGGCTAAGTCTCAAGTTAAATAGGGTAAATCGTTCTCAAATAAACCAGCAAAAAAGTGATGACTGCACGATGCGTGAGCGCGCAGTATTTGCAAAGGAAGGCATTAATCTATTTCAGGAATATATAAGGGTAGTTTGTTTTCTTTAGCATGATACATGGCTTTGTCAGCACGACTTAGCAACTCTTGGGTGCTATCCGCATGAGCGGGGTAGAGGACTGCGCCAATACTGACATCTAAATCAACTGCTTTTAATGCCCCGTTTTGGTCTTCTAAACAATAGGAGTCTGCGAGTAACTGATACTTGTAGTTTGCTAACTTTAACAAGTTATCTAGGCTATCTATGTGGTGCGCTATAATCACAAATTCATCACCTCCGTAGCGGGCAACAAAATCGGCAGTACGTTTGAACAGCTTGAGTTTAGATGCAATGAGTTTAAGTAGTTTGTCTCCTGCTTGGTGGCCAAGTTCGTCGTTAACAGGTTTAAAGTTATCTAAATCAATAAATAAGATGCCAAAAGTATGGTTGTGTCGCTGAGCCTCACTGAATGTTTCTAGTAAATGCTGATCAAACGCCCCGCGGTTATGCAGCATGGTTAACCTATCTAGCGACACTAGATCCTCTAAATTCTTTTGCATATCATGTCGCTCTTTAGAAAACATGATAGTGCGGTTGAGTAGAGTGCCAGAGAGTTCGTGTTTAGGAATATAATCTTGTGCGCCGAGCTGAATAGCTTGCTCACCATAAAGTTCTTCGGAAACACCTGTTAGCACTATGATGGGAATACCTTTGGCAATACGCTTTACATTGACCAGAGTATCTAGTCCCATGCTATCAGGCACATTTAAATCTATTAACAGGGTATCAGGTAGGGCTTGGGTGAGGGCTCTAGTCAATGAGCTTAAATCGGCAAATGCACATATTTTGTATTTCTGTCTAGTCTGCACTTCACTGAGCAGCTTTTTCACAAAATAAACATCATCTTCATTATCTTCGAGTAGATAAATCAACCAAGTACTCATACTTCAACACTCCCTATTTTGTTGTACTTAAACCAATAGCGTGAAATGGTGTTTATCATTTCAGTCAATTCATTGATTGAGCTGGGTTTACTTAAAAATGATTTGGCACCGAGTTGGTAGGCTTGGTGAATATCAGATGGGCTGTCAGAAGTGCTATAGCAGACCACTATCATTTCATTAAGCTGTTCACATTTATTTAAATGACCAAGCGCCTCTAGCCCCGACATTTCTGGCATATTGAGGTCGAGCAAGTAAACTCTATTTTTATTTGATGCCGTACAGGCCTCTTCTAGGAGTGCTTTACCGCTATTTAATACTTTTACTTTTGGAGAGTTTACCGATTTCGCACATGCTTGGCGGAAAAGGTAAATATCATCGGGATCATCTTCAACGAGCACTATTTCATTCATCATTAACCCTCCATCGGCAAGTGTATTAAGAAGGTAGCCCCTTCTTCGGTACTATCAATACACTCGATATATCCATCGTGTAATTCAACAATTTTTTTGACTAAAGATAAACCTATACCACTGCCTTCATATTGATTGGCAAATACTCTTTGAAATGGCTCAAATATTTGCGTGCGAAATTCGGGCTGGATACCAATACCATTGTCTTTATACGTAATAACTAAGCTATTTTGATCAGTATAGCAGCCTATCGCTATTTGGGGCGGACGCTCAGGGTGCTTAAATTTGATGCTATTGGTAATGAGGTTTTGGAATACCTGAAGCATTAAGGAGTAATCCACATTGAGTTTGCAGTTGTTGCCATCAATGACTATTTCAGCCTTTGCATCTTCAATGGGCAGAGACAATTGTTCACTGATGTCAGACACCAATAACTTGAGACTATTTGGCGTTTTGTTGACTTTTCGAGTCGTTAATCGAGAGAGCTTTAATAGATCTTGGATCATGTTACGCATTCTCTCTGTGGCGCTCAGCAAACGTGAAAATTCAAATTCTGCATCGGGATCGGCTTTCAAAGTAGTATTTAATCGCGTAGCTAAACTTGATGAGAATGAGGCAATTTTTCTCAGTGGCTCTTGTAAATCATGGGAGGCAATAAAAGCGAATCTTTCTAAGCTCTCATTAGATGTTTTTAGTTCATTGAGAAGCGTTGTTTGCTCTGTGATATCAATGAAGGTACCTAACATTAAATCAGGATTACCTTGTTCATCATAGGTCAATACGGTGTCAAACGAATAGCACCATATCCAATGTCCGGCTTTATGTTTAAACCGATAAGTCATTGGGGTTAAGTGGCCTTCAGGCTTTTGAATGACAGTTTGAATATGCGCAAACACTTCTTCAGCTTCATCGGGATGAAAAAGTTTGCTTAAGTCTTGTTGTTGTAGCTCTTCTAATGTGTAGCCAATTAGATCGGTATAGCGTTGGTTAATACGGGTATTTTGCAGCTTCTTGAGGTCGTAAAGATACAAACCACAGACAGTAGAGTCGATCATTTTTTCTAAAAAGTGCTGACTCTTTTGCAGCTCAGACTCTATGAGTTTACGATGTGTTACATCGATTGCTGTACCTACAATTTTAACTGTACCTTCTTGCTTATCAATGAGCGGGTAAAGGGTGGTTTGATACCAGTAAGTTTTCCCGTCAGAGCTAAAACTCTCGGTATATTCGGTGGGCGCCTTAGCGTGTGTGCACTGAGTGTATTTTTGCTTAATATGCTCAATATTTTCAGGCGTAAAAATTCCCCCTTTAAGTTGGGTTAGCCGTTTACCAATAACCTGTTGATAAGAAATCCCAGCACGTTGACACGCAGTTTGGTTGAACTCCAAGAAAACGAAGTCATCGTGTGTCGCTTTAACCAGCCAAATAGCTTGCTCTGTACCATTGTAGATGGCATGTAAAATGTCTTCTTTTTCAGCTATTTCTATTCTTAACTGTTTTTCAGTTTCAATATTACGAAGTGCGCCAGACATAACAGTGGGGTTACCCTGCTCATCAAAGGTGCTATTTCCTATGGCGAGAAACCAGCTGTAGGTATCATTTTTGTCTTTACCTAGATACTCAACTTTATATTGTTCTTTGGTTTTAAAATGGGTTTCTAAAGCTTTATTAACACGCTCAATATACTTGGGGTGAATGTGTTCTAGCCACATTTCAAATTTACCGGTTTGCTCGTGTCCATGGCCAATCATCTCAAGTAATTTAGGGGAGTAATTGACTTCATTACTTTGCACATTCCACTCCCAAATACCGTCCTCCGTAGCATTCACTGCACGTTGCATCTGCTGGTTAGACTCTTTTAACTCTGATTCGGTTAGACGAAGCGCTGAAAGGTTATTAAAAGCAGCGAGTATCAAGGTCTCGTCTTTGAACTGGCTACGTTTTAAATTAATTTCCATAGGGATCAATTGACCATCACTTGCTCGCATCGTACAGATTAAAGAGCGACTAAAATCGGGTGTGTTGGCGATTTCATTCTGTATTGCTTCATAGGTATAAAAAGGATCTTGTGATGTAAAGAATGCGTTTAAAGGTTGATTGCTCACATCTTCATTTTCGGAGTACTTCAACTCTTTCAAAAAGTGTGGATTTCCAGATAGGATGTTTAACTTTTCATCAAGTAGCAATGCACTTGCAGGAAGTGCTTCAAGTGTGAAACTTGTCAGTTCATGTTGACTTAACTTGGTTTTTAAAGAAGCGGTTTCTCTGGTGAAAGCGCTCAGTCTTGATTTAAACCCTTTAACTTCTTGTGGGGTTGCGAGGCTGAGCGCTTCAGGAAGCAGCCGAAAAAGATAGATGGCTGTGATCATTGAGACAATTGCAGTCGCAATTTTACTGATTGCTTGAATTCCATATATGCCATGCCAAACAGCAAAAATACCGATGAGATGGGTGAGACCACAGAGTAATATGAAGGCAGAAAATAACCAAGCAAGCCAATGTTGACCAAGCTCTGGGCGCTTTTTGGCCATGATCATAATAGCAATTGGGATAGAAAAGTAAGCCGCGGCGATGAGCGCATCAGCAAGTACATTACTCCAAAGCAAATGCGCTTGCCATAAATAGCAATGCCCGTGGGGCATATACATAGTATGGAAAAAAGATTCGAGCGTATTGAGCTCCATAAAGCTTATCCTTTCGCCTAAATAGAAAGTAAACGGATCTGTTTTGAATCTGTTTACGTGGTCATGGTGTTTTAAAGTTTGGCACAGCTCACTTTTTTTGCCATTTTGGTTGCAGGTTGTTTTTTAAAACCGTTTAAAATTTATTAGGTAAAAGGGATGGGAATAAATTATTATGATTAAAAGAAAGGTTTTTTGTTTGCTCATCCTCTTGTGCTGGCGTAATGTTAAAAAATGCGACAGAATTTTTAATTAATTCTCAGAGTTTTAGAGCTAGAATTACATTATCAGGTTTACACTATCTATGACAAAACCCGCGACTCAGTACATTGCTAGGCAGGCAATTCTCGATTCGACAAAGCAAATATTTGCTTATGAATTGCTTTATCGAGATTCGCAAAATAATGCTTTCCCTGTCGGGGTAAGTGACGAGCAGGCTACTGGGCGAATGTTTTTTAACTCACTTATTTTGGTTGGCAAAGAAAAACTTGTTGCCAATCATTGTGCGTTTATTAATCTTTCTGATACCACGTTATTGCAAGAGATCCCTCGACTATTAAAACCTGAAAACTTAGTGCTTGAAATTGTTGAGCGTTCGCAGAATATTCAGCAGTTACTTGAAACCGTTAAATTACTACGTAAACAGCATTACCGCTTTGCGCTGGACGATTATGATGCCGACTCACGATGGGAGCCGCTTTTACCTCATATGTCCTACATTAAATTGGAGCTTGAACAGCCTATTCTTAAAACCACTATGATGGTTAAGAAGTTAAAGCGTTTATATCCAAAAGTAAAAATTGTAGTTGAGCGAATTGAAACCTACGAAGAATTTGAATATTTGAAAAGTGCCGGGGTTGATTATTTTCAGGGCTACTTTTTTGCTAAACCAGAAATGTTGACACACGGTAATGTTGAGCCTTCTAAGCTGGTGGTGTTTGATTTATTAAAGTCAACGGCGCAGCCGAACCTGTGTTTTAAAGATATCGAGAAAAAAATCTCTAAAGACTTGAGTCTAACGGCTAGGGTGTTGAAGTTGGTAAATGCTCGCTCCGGTCTTGAAAAGTTAGAGATGAAGACGATTTCTCAAGCGGTTGTTTATCTAGGGGAAGATGCCCTAAGGCAATTTGTTCGAGTTTTAGCACTCAGTGAGTTGGGAGTTGATAAGCCAGCAGAATTAACTAAGTATGGCTTAATGCGTGCACGCTTTATGGCGTTGTTTCTAGCGCCCGGCGGTGAAGAAATGGCAGAGCAGGGGTATCTGATCGGACTTATGTCGATTTTAGGCGCTGTGCTTGATATGGAGTTAAGCACCATCATTTCTGAATTCTCACTTGATAGTAATTTAAGTGGTGCACTGTTGAATTACAAAGGCTTACTTGGTGGAGCATTAAAAGTAGCGATTGCCGTGGAGCAAAATAACTGGCAAGAAGCTGAAGCTGTATTAGCAGCCGTAAGACCGGCAACACCTATTAGCAATATTTATGATTTAGTTGCACAAAGTCGTGAATATGCTGATGAGATTTTCGCAGTGGTGTCATTACAATAAGTATGCCTTCTGAATAAATTCTTATTTAAAAAGGCTGCATACGCAGCCTTTTTAATGTTTAACTTATAGCTTTATTCTTACCATTACTCTCCGACGACAAAAGCAAGCTCGATCCCAATTGAGTCAAGATAGAGCTGTTCCTGTTCTAGATCTGCGTAAAGTAAAGCTTGTTCTTCAGGCAGTTGCGCATCAAACAGTACCGTACATTTATTGTCTTCTACATACAAAGTAGGGCGAGACAAATCGGTTAATTGACGAGTTCTATTAACTAACACGGCCAGTCTGAATAGCGTTAAGAGCTTCGCAAAGGTCTCTGAACATAAAATATTAAAGTGTTCGAGCTCTGGAAGTTTGATCTTTTTACGATGAAAACGGATCAAAGCACTTAATACACTTTGTTGCTGCTGCGTGAAGCCAGGTAGGGCCGTATTCATCACGATATACGCACTGTGCTTTTGAATACCAGATGAGTTAATTGACAAACCTACTTCATGTAATTGTGCAGCCCACTGGAGCTGTAGAAGGTCTTTTTGCTTTAAACCCCAGACTTTTTTGCATTGTGAAAATAAATGTTTAACGGTATCAAATACGTTATCTGCATGGGCGGTGTCTATGTTGTAGTGCTGACCGAGCGCGATGATGGTGCGCACTCTTAAGTCAAACTCATCATAGTTTAGCATTTCATGCAAAACGCCTTCACGCAGTGCATAATCACAGTATTCTAACCGCTCTAATTTAAGCTCTTTAAAGGCGGCAATGACAATACTTAAGCCGCCAGCGATATTAGTATGGCGTTCAGGGTTTAACCCTTTTATATCAAGCTGTTCAATACTGCCTTGGGAAATGAGCAGCGATTTGATGTCTTCTAAAATAGGCAGTGTTAAGTATTCACTGTCGAATTGTGCTTGTGCAATACCGATTAAGGCTTTGATAGTGCCTGATGTACCATAGCTTTGTTTCCAGCCAGTCTTGCGATAGCGGGGAGAGATGGGCTCAAGTGCTTGTCGTGCGGCTATTTCGGCTTTTTTGAATGACCCTTTACTGAGCTTGCCTGAGCTAAAAAATGCCTTGGTGATATTGGCACATCCGATATCACGACTTGTTAGCTGCAAGGCTTCAAAGTGTTGACCTATGACGAGTTCAGTACTGCCACCACCAATATCAATGACCAAGCGGTTATCTTTACCATGCACATAGTTTGCAACGCCTTGGTAAATTAAACGCGCTTCTTCTTGTCCTGATATCACATTGATATTAAAAGGAAAGTTTACTTGCGCTTGTTGCAAGAAGTGCTTTAGATTTTTAATGTTTCTAAGCGTGTAAGTCGCGACAACTTCGACATTGGCAGGGTCAAACCCCTGTAGAGTTTGTGCCAGTTGCTTAAAAGCCAGCATGGCACGTTCAATGGCCTCTTCTGAGAGTTCAAATTCTTCATTAAGACCAGCAGCTAAATGCACGCGATGCTTTTCTTTATGAAGAATTTGTAGTCTGCCCTCAACTTTGCGGGCGATGACTAAATGAAAGCTATTAGAGCCTAAATCGAGCGCTGCAAAACTCGCAGGCTCAGGTGTGTTGTGCATAATTGTGTTCCCATTTACTCAAGAGATCATAGATGGCAATTTGCGAACGTACTTTTTTACGGTTACCACGGGCAACGTATTTATTTTGTTGTTCGACATCTATGACTCTTGCTTTACAGCAATCTTTAAATTGTAGCTCTAAAATATTGATGATTAACTGCTTTAAGTGCTGATCGTAAATAGGCACACCGGCCTCAACACGGTGATCTAAATTTCGCGTCATCCAGTCAGCTGAAGAAATATAAACCTGCTGATCGCCTTGGTTTTCAAACACCATTACCCGAGGGTGTTCTAAAAAACGATCAACGATACTGATAACTGAGATGTTATCGCTAAATTTCGGTAATCCGGGGACTAGTGCACACATGCCACGAACAATAATACGAATTTTTACACCCTGTCGAGCAGCACTGTAGAGCAAATCAATGAGCTGTTTGTCGACTAGATTATTCACTTTTATGGTGATTTGTGCAAATTTACCATTCTTAGCAGCTGAAATTTCATTCTCTATGCCCTGACAAATACGCTCTCTGGCATTTAATGGTGAAATTTGTAGGTGTTTAAAAGTAAATGGGTGATAGCTGGTTTCGATGAATCTGAAGACTTCATCACATTCATCACAGATTTCGTTGTGTTTGGTGAATAGGCTGAAATCAGTGTAAATTCGCGCTGTCTTTTCGTGGAAATTGCCCGTACCTATGTGGGCATATTTTACAATCTTGCCCTTTTCTTTTCGGTGAATTACACAAAGCTTACTGTGAACTTTCAATGCCGGCAAACCAACCAGTACCTTAATACCTGCTTCGCTGAGTAACTTAGCCCATTCAATGTTGTTTTGTTCATCAAAGCGCGCTTTTAGTTCGACCATGACGGTGACTTTCTTACCATTTTTAGCGGCATTAATTAACGACGACACTAGTCTAGAGCGGGAGGCTACACGGTAAATATTAATTTTAATTTGAGTGACCTTAGGATCATAGGCAGCCTGTCTTACATACTCGAGCATATGGTTGAACGTATGGTAAGGGTAATAAAGTAAAATATCTTGCTCTGAGATGGCCTTAAAGACACTGTCGTGCTTTGCAAAAGCACTACTAGTGAGTGGTTTCAACGGCTTATTTTCTAAGTGCTTACGGCCAACATTTGGAAAGGAAATAAAGTCTCTAAAATTACGATAACGACCACCTGGGATGAGCGCATCTTGCTGGCTTGCACCAAGACGCTTTTTTAGTACCTTTAGCATCTCATCAGGCATAGCTTGATCATAGACCATACGCACCGGCTCAGCATAAAGACGCTGCTTCAGGCCTTTCGACATTTTATCGAGTAAGCCTTCTTCAATCTCATTATCTAAATTGTACTCAGCATCACGGGTCATTTTGATTGAATAGCCTTCAATACTGTCAAACTTCACAAAGCTTTTGAAAACCTCAGCTAAATAAAATTCGACTACATCATCAAGCATGACAATGGTTTTATGACGACGGCTTTTTTCAGAAGGTAAAATGACAAAACGATCTAGCCTGTCAGTGGGAATTTCTAATAATGCGAATTGTGACTTTTCGCCTTGCATATGGATAAAAAGATAAGTCATCGCATCATTGATGTTGCTTGAGTAATCTTTAGATTCAGTGAGTAGCATAGGCGACATATGCTGCAAAACTTGGTCTTTGAAAAAGTCTTCTAACCAGTCTTTGTGAAAGCCAGATAAATCGGCAGGCTGTTGGATATGGATGTTTTGTTTGTCGAGATCAGCGAGTAGTTGATGGTGGATCTGATTAAATTTTTTACCGAGTGACAAGACCTTTTTGTTAACTTGGTTTAATAACTCTTCGTCTGCGTCAAAGTGGGCGTCGGATAGACTGTTTAATAAAATTTTTCTTTTTAAATCAGCAACTCTCACCCTAAAAAATTCATCTAGATTATTTGAGAAAATACCTAAAAAACGCAGTCGCTCGATAAGTGGATTATTTTGATCTTTGGCTTCTTGAAGTACGCGTTCATTGAACGAAAGCCAGCTCAATTCTTTGGCAAAGTAACTAATAGTTGTTGAGGAGTGAGGTACAGAGTGCATGATCTATCCATAGGTAATCAAAGGTACAACACAAAATATATGGGGTTTTTGTGACACTTATATGACAGGCTTATTCCTCAGCCTGTCATATAATTTAATTTTTATTCACTTTCGATATCAACGACTAGATCGCTGGTGATCGATTCAAGTGCTTCAATCACATTATCTTTGTGCATGCCAGCAGGTAAAGTGACCGTGGCAAATGCACTGAAAATTGGCACTCCCCAATTTGGTGCGCTGCGCTGACGAGAATTTAAGTGGGTAATGTTTGCGCCCTTATGACGAATAACACTTGAAAGCTCTTTGACAATCCCCGGTCTGTCATTGCCTGTAATCACTAAATTAAGTGTTTCAGGTGTCTGAACTGCAACATCAGTATCGCCAGACTCAATGCGTACTTCTAAGCCTGGTAATGCATTTAGTGCTGATTGTATTTCTTGAAGGTGCTCCTCTGCTACGCCAACTTGAATGATACCTGCAAATTGGCCAGCTAAATGGCTGAGGTTACTGGTCATCCAGTTACCATGGTGTTCTAGGATGGTTGCTGAGATTTCATCAACGAGACCCGGCCGGTCCTTACCTATTATTGTTAAAACTAACTGCTTCATATCAATGTCTCTTATTATTTTAATCACCGTGTGGTGAAGTGGAAACGAGCGAGCATTGTTCAACATATCCTTACATTAATCGATGCATCGCAGTTTAAGATTAGTTTAGTTTTTTTGCTTGTCCAGAAAATCGGCATGATTGTTATGTTAACACTACGATTTATAGACATTTTTCTGACTTTTATGTGTTAATAAAAGTTCATACTTTCAGCGCTTAAAGTCCTTTTTGTGTAACAATACTGTCATCTTGATGAAATATAATACGCACAATTCAAAGATAATAAGGTGTTTTAATGTCTACCTCAGCACAGCAAAAATCTTTTAAAACGGACAAGCGCCGTTTATTTAAAGATCGCTTTGCACAATACAGTATTACCGCAGGCGGGGTAATGGTACTTGTGGCATTGCTGTTGATCTTCTTCTATCTACTATATGTCGTTGAGCCAATCTTAGAGTCAGCAAAAGTAGAGAAACGTACTGATGTCAGTTTATCTTCAGAGAAAAACTATGTCGGTATCGGTGTTGAAGAGCAAACAGAGATTGCTTATCTATTAGAAGATTCTGGGAGTGTCGACTTTTACCACATAAAAGGAGATAACTCAGGGCAATTAATGAAAAGCCTAGATGTTGAACTTGATGGAAATATCACGACATTCGCGAAAAGTGCGCCATTTTTAGGCCTATATGCATACGGTTTAGATAATGGTGAAATTAAGCTGGTTAAACCGAGCTTCTTAGTGACTTTCCCTGGTAATGAGCGCTTGATCACCCCACGTATTGGTTATCCATTAGATGGTGAGCAATTATTGGTAGATGAACAAGAACAGGCGATTGCTAAGTTTGCCTTTAGTTATTATGAAGATAAAGCAGCAGCAGTTGCAGTAACTGAAGATAAGCGTGTGGTATTTGCTGCATTCACACCTGAAGAAAATATGTTTACTGGTGAAGTTGAGTGGCTAATTGAGCGCACAGAGCTAGACATTGATGGCCGAGTAAATGAGTTACTGATTTCACCTGATACGTCTCGCGTATTTGTTCGTAGTGCGAATAAAATTTATATCTTTGATACGCGTGACCCAGCTGAAGTTGAGCAGTTCCAAGTACTAGCAGCGAACGAAGAAAATGCAAACCTAGTGAGCGCGACATTACTCGCTGGTGCAAACTCATTGATGCTGGCAAACGATAACGGTGAAGTGTCTCAGTGGTTTGAAGTAAACACCGAAGATAATGGCCGTCAGTTTGCCAAAATTCGTGCATTTGAAACTGAAAAAACGAATAAACTAGACATTTATACTGAATACTACCGCCGCACCTTTTTCACGACGACATCATCGGGCGACTTAGGCGTGTACTACACCACCAGTGAAGCTGAATTATGGCGCGGTAAAATCAGTGAGCAAGCCATTGATACATTTGCGGTATCACCTCGATCAAACGCGGTTTTATCTTTATCGAATAACACGCTTTCTGTATTTGAAGTGCACAACGAGCACCCAGAAGTAACTTGGTCAGCACTTTGGAATGAAGTGTGGTACGAAGGCTATCCAGAGCCTGCATACACTTGGCAGTCAACGTCAGCGTCTGATGACTTTGAATCTAAGTTCTCTTTAGTGCCAATTTCATTCGGTACGATTAAAGCGGCGATGTATGCCATGCTATTTGCTGTACCAATTGCAATTTCAGCAGCGATTTACACAGCCTACTTTATGTCGGGTGAATTGCGTCGTGTGGTTAAACCAACCGTTGAAATTATGGAAGCATTACCAACCGTTATCCTTGGTTTCTTAGCGGGTCTTTGGTTAGCGCCATTAATTGAAACGCATCTTCCAGCAGTGATTGCACTGGTGACTTTACTGCCAGTGGCGGTAATCGCGACCGCATTTGGTTGGACTAAGCTGCCAGCGAGTATTCGTCATCTAATTCCAGATGGTTGGCATTCAATTTTACTTATTCCTGTGGTGTTATTTATCGGTTGGTTGTCATTCGCAATCAGTGGTCAAATCGAACTGTGGGTATTTGATGGCAATGTACGACAGTATTTAACGAATGAGCTAGGTCTAACATTTGACCAACGTAACTCATTGGTTGTGGGTATTGCGATGGGCTTTGCGGTTATCCCGACTATTTTCTCAATCGCAGAAGATGCGGTATTCAGTGTACCTAAGCACTTATCAAATGGTTCATTAGCACTAGGTGCGACGCAGTGGCAAACCCTTGTTTATGTTGTGTTACTAACAGCAAGCCCAGGTATCTTTTCTGCGGTCATGATGGGCTTAGGTCGCGCAGTAGGTGAGACAATGATTGTATTAATGGCAACCGGTAATACGCCAATTATGGACTGGAGTATCTTCCAAGGTATGCGTACTTTAGCGGCGAACATCGCGGTTGAAATGCCTGAATCAGAAGTGGGTAGTTCTCACTACCGTATTCTATTCCTTGCTGCATTTGTGTTGTTTATTTTTACCTTTGTATTTAACACGCTCGCTGAATTTGTTCGTCAGCGTCTACGTGAAAAATACAGCTCAATGTAATTATCGGAGTTTCATGACATGGTAAAGCAATGGTTTAAGTCAGGATCTCCTTGGATCTGGATGACAGGTGGTGCAGTTAGCATCAGTTTAATCTCGGTTATCGGTTTATTAGCGATGATCGCGTGGAAAGGTCTAAGCTTCTTCTGGCCATCAGAAGTGGTTGAGTTAAAGCTTGAAGGCTCAGTGCCTAAGCAAACAGTGATTGGTGAGATTTATGACCGTGAGATGGTGCCTAAATCTCGCCTTGAAGCAGCAGGCTATGATTTATCGGCATACCAAGATGAGTATATTGAACGTATCTTGGTAAAAACGGGTAACCGTGAATATGTAGACCTAGATTTCCGTTGGATACTCACAACAGACATCCAATCTCAAACTAAGCCTGAAGCGATGGCGGTATTTGAGCGTAGTAAAAACGGTAACTTCTATGGCTATGTAGAGCGTGTAATCGAAGACGGTAAAGAAGTTACGAATGCGCCTAAAGATCGTTTAGTTGAACTGGTTGAGCGTGCTGTAGATTTAAATGAAGAAGCACTTGATCTACAAAACGGTGACATTGGTCACATTAACTATGAGCTTGAGCGCCTTCGTTTAAAAGAAAAGAAATACGCACTTGATAATGCCCTAACGGATGAAGTGCTGGCTGATTTAGAGTCACAACGTGCAGAACTTCGTGCTGAATACAAAGTATTAGAAGCGCGCTTATTTGAACTTCGTAAGAAAGCGAAGCGTGACCAAGTGGTTGTACGTGACATGCGTGGTGAGCTAGTAACTTTACCTATCTATCAGGTATTAGACTTGTGGTTCCCGAATGACATGGGCTTTTTTGCAAAATTAGGTCACTTCTTTGTTCAGTCAGGTAAATTTATCTCAGACGATCCGCGTGAAGCGAATACTGAAGGCGGTGTATTCCCTGCAATCTTTGGTACTGTTTTCATGGTTATGTTGATGGCAGTGATTGTGACACCATTTGGTGTAGTTGCAGCAATTTACTTACACGAGTACGCGGCTAAGAACGCTGTGACTAAGATGATCCGTATCGCGGTAATCAACTTAGCAGGTGTACCTTCTATTGTTTACGGTGTATTCGGTCTAGGTTTCTTCGTTTATATGTTAGGTGGTTCAATTGACCAATTGTTCTACCCAGAAGCTGCCCCAAGCCCTGTATTTGGTACGCCAGGTGTAATTTGGTCAGCATTAACTTTAGCAATCTTAACGCTACCTGTGGTTATTGTTTCGACTGAAGAAGGTTTATCACGTATTCCAAGTTCAGTACGCCATGGTTCATTGGCACTGGGCGCGACAAAAGCTGAAACGCTATGGCGCATTATTGTACCAATGGCAAGTCCGGCAATTATGACAGGTTTAATCTTGGCTGTAGCACGTGCTGCAGGTGAGGTTGCGCCACTTATGCTAGTAGGTGTTGTGAAAATGGCACCGACGTTACCGATTGATGGTAACTTCCCGTTTGTTCACTTAGATCGTAAGTTCATGCACTTAGGTTTCCACATCTATGATGTAGGCTTCCAAAGCCCGAACGTTGAAGCAGCGCGTCCATTGGTTTACGCAACCGCATTCTTACTGGTCAGCGTTATCATCGCACTGAATATTACCGCGATTGGTATTCGTAACCATTTACGTGAAAAGTTCCGTTCTCTTGAACATTAATAGTAAAGTATATAACTAGGTATTTTAGAAATGATTACAGTAGCTCCTGAAGTGAATAACACAAATCAAGTTAAATTAGATTTAGCTAATTTGAGCGAAGAGCAAACCGCGTTAGAGATCAAAGACCTAGATCTTTACTATGGTGACAAGCAAGCGCTTAGCAAAATCAATATGAAAATCCCTAAGGGTCAGGTAACGGCGTTTATCGGTCCATCGGGTTGTGGTAAATCAACACTATTACGTTGTATTAACCGCATGAATGACTTAGTCGATATTTGTCGCATCGAAGGTGAGATTAACCTTCATGGCCAGAATATCTATGACAAGAGCGTAGACGTTGCGGCACTTCGCCGTAACGTAGGTATGGTATTCCAAAGACCAAATCCATTCCCTAAATCAATTTATGAGAATGTGGTATACGGCCTACGCCTACAAGGTATTAAAGACAAGCGTAAACTAGATGAAGTGGTTGAGCGCTCATTACGTGGTGCAGCGTTATGGGACGAAGTTAAAGACCGTCTTCATGACAGTGCGTTTGGTTTATCGGGTGGTCAGCAGCAGCGTCTAGTGATTGCCCGTTCAATTGCAATCGAACCTGAAGTATTACTGCTAGACGAACCAACATCGGCACTTGACCCGATTTCAACTTTGGTAATCGAAGAGCTGATCAACGACTTGAAAGAGAAGTATACGGTTGTGATTGTTACGCACAACATGCAACAGGCTGCACGTGTTTCTGACCAAACGGCATTCATGTACATGGGTGAACTGATCGAATACGCTGACACAAACACGCTATTCACAACGCCTTCTAAGAAGAAGACGGAAGACTACATCACGGGTCGTTACGGTTAATAGCGAGCGAGAGGAATAAATCATGGAAAACAATTTAAACAAGCATATCTCTGGCCGCTTTAACGAAGAGCTAGAAAATGTTCGTAACCACGTATTAAGCATGGGTGGTTTGGTTGAAGAGCAATTAAACCTTGCACTTGATGCGATCAACGACAACGATGCTGAAAAAGCACGTAAAGTCAGCGAGAACGACTACAAAGTTAATGCCATGGAAGTAAACATTGACGAAGAATGTACACGCATCATTGCCAAGCGTCAGCCTGCAGCAAGTGACTTACGTCTAGTGGTTGCGATTGCTAAAACGATTGCTGACCTTGAGCGTATTGGTGATGAAGCAGAGCGTATCGCACGTGTTGCACTAGATTCATTTACTAAAGATCAGCAAGACTTATTGGTGAACTTAGAGAATATGGGTCGCCAAGTGTCGAAGATGTTGCACGATGTGCTAGATGCTTTTGCCCGTATGGATGCGCAAAGTGCTTTTGAAGTGCATAAAGAAGACGCAAAAGTTGACCGCGAATATGAAGCGCTGACGCGCCAAATTATGACGTACATGATGGAAGACCCGCGTTCTATTCCTAAAATTATGGATTTAATCTGGTCAGTACGTTCATTAGAGCGCATTGGTGACCGTTGTCAGAACATCGCTGAATACGTCATTTATTTTGTGAACGGTAAAGATATTCGTCATACATCTCAAGAAGATATCGCGAAAACGCTGTAAAAAATATATGCCTCTCTGCGCTGAATTTTTATGATTCAGCGTGGCTTATACCAATTCTTGTAATAATGTAAGCTACTTTGAGGCAAGGAAAGTTGCTCGATAACACCGCTCACGCGTCCTGCTATCGCTGAGGTACCTATGTCCATATAGGCAAGGCGAAAATTTTGATATTTAGTTGTTCTAAATGAGAAATTTTTAACGCGGTTAGTGACAACTTTAGTCCCTAAAAGTGTTTAAGTATTAATGAGAATTGGTATAAATTAGCATTTCGGACAAAAATCCGTTCACAACGTCGGCTAATGCTGTAAAATTCACCCCGCAAAGCATATTAATATGATTTAAGGGTCAGTTATGCCTACTAATGCGTTTTTAGGAGTATTTGCTAAGTCTCCTATTAAGCCAATAGAAGAACACATTAAAATCGTACATAAAGCTAGCAGTTCTTTAGTACCGTTTTTTAATCATGTATTCAAATCTGAATGGAAAGAAGCCGAAGCACTTCGTGTTGACATCCGTAACCTTGAACGTGAAGCAGACGTTTTAAAGCGTGAAGTAAGATTACACTTACCTCGTGGTTTATTTATGCCTGTAGAGCGCACCGATTTATTAGAGTTGATCACTCAGCAAGATAAAATTGCGAATAAAGCGAAAGACATCGCAGGTCGCGTTGTTGGTCGTGAAATGGTGATCCCTCAAACTATCCAAAATGACTTCATTGCTTATCTTGAACGTTGTGTCGATGCAACTAAACAAGCCTCTAAAGCCATCAATGAGTTTGACGAACTATTGGAAACTGGATTCCGTGGTCGTGAAGTAACTCTGGTTGAAAGCATGCTTGAAAAGTTGGACTCAATTGAGCAAGACACGGATGAAATGCAAATCAAGATCCGCCAAGAGCTTCGTGCTATCGAAGGTGAACTTAACCCTGTTGATGTAATGTTCTTATACAAGATCATTGAGTGGGTAGGTGAGCTTGCTGATATTGCAGAGCGTGTTGGTTCTCGACTTGAGCTAATGTTAGCTCGTTAATCGTTTTATTCGTATTTAAAATTTAAGGTTTAACAATGGATATCATTGCTAACTATGGTTCCATGCTGATCCTAATTGCTGCGGCAGTTGGTTTTTTCATGGCATATGGTATTGGTGCAAATGACGTTGCAAACGCCATGGGTACTTCAGTAGGCTCGAAAGCACTTACCATTAAACAAGCGATCATCATCGCGATGATCTTCGAATTCGCCGGTGCATACCTTGCAGGTGGTGAAGTAACATCAACAATCCGTAAAGGTATTATCGACGCAGCGCCTTTCGCTGACATTCCTGAGTTGATGGTATTGGGTATGATCTCTGCACTATTTGCTGCAGGTGCTTGGTTACTACTTGCGTCTTTACTGGGTTGGCCGGTTTCAACGACTCACTCTATCATCGGTGCGATTATTGGTTTCGCATTGGTTGCAGTGGGTAGTGAAGCAATTCAATGGGGTAAAGTTGCGGGTATCGTAGGTAGCTGGATTGTTACCCCTGCCATTTCAGGCTTCATTGCATACTTAATCTTTATGAGTGCGCAAAAGCTGATTTTCGATACTGACTCACCATTACAAAATGCCAAGCGTTATGTGCCTATTTATATGGGCCTAGCTGGCTTTGTTATGTCGCTTGTAACCATCAAGAAAGGTCTTAAGCACATTGGTATTAACCTAGGTGCGGTTGAAGGCTACGCACTTGCAATTGGTATTGCTGTGGTGGTTGGCTTCATTGGTAAAATGGCAATTAACCGTCTGAAAATGGACCCTAAAGCAGACAAGCAAATGCAGTTCAACAACGTTGAGAAAGTATTCGCGATCCTAATGGTACTGACTGCATGTTGTATGGCATTCGCACACGGTTCAAACGACGTAGCAAACGCGATTGGCCCACTTGCGGCAGTTGTGAACATTGTTGAGCACAACGGTGAAATCGCTAAGAAAGCGGCACTTGCTTGGTGGATCTTACCGCTAGGTGGTATCGGTATCGTAGTGGGTCTTGCGGTCCTTGGTAAGAAAGTAATTAAAACAATTGGTGAAGGCATCACGCACTTAACACCAAGCCGTGGTTTTGCTGCTGAACTTGCTGCTGCATCAACGGTAGTTATTGCATCAGGTACTGGTCTACCTATCTCTACAACACAAACGCTAGTAGGTGCTGTATTAGGTGTAGGTATGGCGCGTGGTATCGCTGCACTAAACATGGGTGTAATTAGAAATATTGTGGTTTCTTGGGTAATTACATTGCCAGTCGGTGCTGCACTTGCTATTGTTATATTCTACATTCTAAGAACCGCTTTCGGCGTGTAATTAGACTTACAGACTTTTAGCTTGAAAAGACCTCAGCATCATGGTGCTGGGGTCTTTTTATATCCATAATTCCTTAATAATATAATACCAACCCTCAATAATACTTAATCATTTTGAGGGACTAAAGCTGCCGCTAACCACGTTAAGAATTTCTCATTTAGAACAACTAAGTAGCAAAATTCTCGCCTCGTTATCGACAAGCTTTCCTTGCCTCAAAAAGGTCACTTGATTAAGAGGGTAGGTATAAGCAATTGATCTTATCCGTTTTACTCTGAGTACTTCATCGTTATACTGAATGAAATTTGAGTTTGCTTAGAGAAAACCGTGACAAACCTACCTAGTATTAAACAGCTTCAATATCTTATTGCAGTGCATCAGCATCAACATTTTGGACGTGCCGCTCAGGCGTGTTTTATCGGTCAATCGACTTTGAGTACGGCAATTCAAACCCTTGAAGAAACCTTAGGCAGTCAACTGATTGAGCGTGAGAACCGTAGCTTAATGTTTACCGAGTTAGGTGAAGAAGTGGTTGCACGTGCCAAGAAGATTGTTGCCGATACTATGAGTATTAAAGAGTTCACTGAGAGCTTTAAAAACCCGCTTTCAGGCAAATTAGTCTTGGGGTTAATTCCTACTATTGCTAGCTTTATTGCCGCACCGCTTTACCAATTTTGTCGTGAAGCTTTCCCGAATTTAGAGTTGATCTTGATTGAAGACACCAGTGATAAATTATTGGCTCGCCTTGAGCAAGGGCAGATAGACATGGCGATGCTAGCACTGCCTTATCAAACTGAGAAGTTCCACACTAAGGTACTGACAAAAGATAGTTTCTCCTTGGTTTATCACAAAAGCTATCCACTAAAAGACATAGATGATTACAACTTGCTGCCAGATCAGAGTGTGTTTTTACTTGAAAGAGAGCACTGTCTGACAGGTCATGCCCTAAGTGCTTGTCACCTTAACAAACATGAGTGCATCAACCCATTCGAAGCGAGTAATTTACATACTTTATTGAGCATGGTGGAATATCAGCACGGTGTGACATTCTTACCGCAAATGGCACTCAATGCAGGCATATTGTCTGGTAAAGATTTAGCCGTGAGAAAGTCGGGCACCGATGCGTATCGTGAGATTGGTTTGATTTGGCGAAAAACCACGGGTCGTATTCGTGATTTTCGTTTATTCAGTGAAGGATTATTGCCATTCATCACTGAACAATGTGATTGCGAAAAATAAATTTCATTTTTGGCAAACTTTTTTAAAACACCTTTCGACTAACTAAACAGAGATTATCAATTAGGGTTTAAAGGTGTTTTTTCAAAGCCAAGACAAACTCATACAAAAAGCCCAACAAGGCGATCAAGCTGCTTGGCTAAAGCTTATTAAGCAGCATGAGCAGCAGGTGTATAACCACTGTCTTCGCCTGACAGGCAATAGCCATGATGCGCTTGATTTAATGCAAGAAGCCTTTATGAGTGTCTATCGCTCTTTGCATAACTTTCATGGCCAGAGTCAATTTAAGACTTGGTTATTTTCGGTGACTCAAGCGCGCTGTATGGACTTCTTTCGTAAGCAAAGGCAGTCCAGCCCGCTTGAAGAAGTCTCTGAAGCAGCCCATACACCCAGTTGCCCAATTCAATTACAAAGTGATAATCAACATATTCATGCTGCGCTACAGGCTTTGCCGTTTGAACAGCGACAAATTGTTGAACTGAAGTTTTTCCAGCATTTCACTTTCGAAGAAATCGCTGAGCAACTGGCTATTTCGCCAAATACCGTTAAATCCCGTTTATATAGTGCGCTTGGAAAAATGAAAGCGCCATTGGAGGTGATCCGTGTCGAATCATGAAATGACCCCCCATGAACTACTTGAAAAGTGGCTTGATGGTGAGCAGCTTACAGAAGCACAGCAAGCCCAAGTTCTAGCTGATCCAGAAACTAAGCCGCTGTTTGAAAACGCCCAGTCTTGGCACAGCATGGCCAGCAACTATATAGAGCAAGAGGTTCCGTCTGATACGCACATAGTGATGCCACAGCTTAAACAAGTCAGTCGTTTTAAAGGGGATTGGATGCAGTGGGGCATGGCGGCTTGTGTTGGCTTTTTGAGCCTTCTATCTGTGCAACTGTGGCAACAAAACCAAACACTAGAGCAAGGGCTTGTGGCACAACAAACTCAAATTGCAAAACAGCAAGATACCATGCAAAAAATTTTAGCCCAGATGCAAACAAGTCAGAATTTACAAGCTGATCTAACCAATCAAGTGTTACTCACAAATCGTGCAGAACGCCAAGTGGCGCTCGATGATTTACTGGCATTTTTGCAAACACAAAGAGCCCAAGATCAAGCAATTCTACGTTTACAACTCAACGAACTTGCAGAGCAAGTGGAACATGCGCCATTGCAAACGGTTGCGCATAATGGAGACCAATAATGAAAACTTTACTCTCTTTATTATCAGTTGCAGTGCTAAGTGCAACATTTTCAACAGCTGCGAAGACAGAGCAAGATATCGCTAAATTACAACGAGAAGTGACAATTTTTCAGCGAGTTGTGAGCACGGCATTAAAGCATGATACCAAGGGGCAAGTGCACAATGTAGAAGGCTACTACTTAGCTGATCAAGGGCTTATTTTTGATGTGAGTTTACGAAATAAAAGTCTGTTTGATTGGCGTAAGCATATTGGCGATATGCAAGATATACATGGCCTTACAGAGATCCAATCACCAGATTTTTCAGCGTTAGAAATGCAAATGTCAGCGCTCGGCGACAACATTGCAGATGTCTCTAAAGAGGCGTATCAAGTAGCCCTAGAAGCGGTGCGCCAAGGCGCGGAGCAAATACGTGAAGTGGCAGAGCAAGAGCGTGAAACACGACGCGAGTTACATGAATTAGAGAGAGAAAAACATGAACTGGATTATATGCTAAGGCGTCAAGAAGAGAAAAACCAAGAGCTGCTTGAGCATCATAAAGAAATCGCTAAAGAAATCGCAAAATTAGAAGCCGAAAAAGTTAAATTGACCGAGAGTAAAGTACAGCTTAAAGAAAAACTGAAGCAGGATAGAGCACAGCGCCAGGCTCAACAGCAGGCGCAACAAGCGTTGCTTAAAACCACTGTGACGGTGAGTTTGGCAAATAGCTTATGTGATTATGGTAATGGCTTACGCAGTGTTAAAGCCAGTGAGCATGTGAGTTTCAAGTTTACGCCTTCGTACCAGCAAAAAAAGCATATTTTGGTATTTAAAAAGTCGGATATAGAGACATGTGTCAGAGGGGATATTAACGCAGATAAATTGGCGAAAAGCGCAACACAGTATCAATTCTAATGGTGTCAAACAGATATACTAAAAGAGGGCTATGAGCCCTCTTTTTCTTATGTATCATAAGTTAACTGCTTGATTGGCGCATCTGTGTTTGCTCGTTGAGATTTGGCAAAAACAGTAAATACACCCAAACAACCAGATTAAAATAAGGGATCAAACTAAGTAGAGTAAACACAAAAATAGGATAGCCTTTCTTCTGTGTACTTGAGTAACATTGATATGCAATGATGCAGTGTAAGATCAGTAAAAAAGATACTAATAGCAGCATAATGACCTCCTTAACTTTCCTATTGTGATATTTATCAATCCTTGTGATGTCGTACTAAAAAGTTGAAATCTTAATATTTAGATGACATCGTTTTTCACATAGGTTTTATTATAGATGAGAAATCGTTAAGTAAAAGTTCAGTTCTGTATTAAATTGTTACGCAACTGTTTTCTCAGGGAAAATAGTTGTAATTTCTTTCTTGAGTAGATTTATCGGCATTGGCTTAGCAATAAAATACCCTTGCCCATAATCAATGCCAATCTCTTTTAAAGCATCAAAAATGTCTTTGCTTTCAACATATTCAGCAACAGAGTGCTTGTCTAATGAATGACTAATATCGTTCACCGCCTTCACCAAAGCAAGATCAATGGGATCATTGAGCATGTCACGAACAAACGAACCATCAATTTTTACATGCTGGGCAGGGAGCTGCTTTAAATAACTAAAGGTACTAAAGCCTGTGCCAAAATCATCAATCGAGAAATGGCAGCCCAGTTGATTCAGTTTCTTGATCATCGCCTGAGTCGCTGACAAGTTATTGATACTCGCCGATTCTGTGATCTCAAATATTACTCGGCTTGGATTGACTTGATATTGCACCAAGCAATCTTGAATATGGGGTAATAACCTTTCGTCTAAGAAGGAATGGGCAGATAAGTTGATTGCAACCTGGCTTAATTCAGTATGCTCAGAGAGTGCCTTGATTGCATGTTTTACCACACATTGATCCATTAGGAAGGTATCGTTAAGTAACTCTAAAGCAGGAATAAACTGATTTGGGTAAATCAGTTCATCGTTAATTCTTAAACGCAACAAGGTTTCAAAGTAAGCAATTTGTGCATGTTTAAAAGACCAAATCGGTTGATAGTGCAGTTCGACTTGCTCGTTTTGTAGTGCTTGGCGTACAGCATGACCCCATTCTAATCCGCCTTGCAGGGTATTATTTTCGGCGTCGTCTTTGTTATAACAATGCACTAAATTACGACCTAAGCTCTTAGCAATATAGAGAGCAATATCAGCCTGTTTTAATGACTCATTGGCATCATGGTTAGAGGCCGTTATCTGAGTTAAGCCGATTGAGCAGCTAATGGAATAGCTATTTTCTTCAGAATGAAACTCATGCTTATCGATGGCCATGCAGATACTTTCGGCAATAATATGTGCATCAAGTAAACTGACTTCTTTTAAAATCACGGCGAACTCATCACCGCCAATTCGGAAGATCAGGTGTTCATCGCCTATGTTGTGGCCAAATAGTTGAGCAACTTCTTTAAGAATGATGTCACCTTGCTGGTGCCCTTTAGAATCATTAATAATTTTAAAATGGTCGAGGTCAATATATAGAAGTGCATGTTCAGAGAGTGAGTCTTCACTCATGGTTTTACAGAGACCTTGCAACTGTTGGTCGAAGTAGTAGCGGTTGTGCAGCCCGGTTAATGTGTCATGCAGGGCTAAATGGCGTAATTGCAATTCTGCCTGTTTACGTTCGTGAATGTTATCTATGGTTGCCGTAATCGTAACATCAGAAGTAGTGTTTTTAATAAGCTGAAAGCGACATTCAACCCAAATAGACGCGCCATTTTTTTGAGTGAGCTGTAATTCAAGCTGAGTGTAACGTTGCGCCCCAGTTTTGACTTTGGCGAGCTGTTTATTCAGGGGGTGCTGATCATCTTTATGAATAAACGACTTTAACGAGACACCTAAACTGGCTTTAATACCGAACCCTGAGAGAGCTTCCCAAGCAGGGTTAATAAAACGAATTTTAGCTTCGGTGTCTAACTCCATGACCACGGTATTTAAGTGCAATAGAATACGTTGGTGTGCAGAGAATAAATCTTTGTAGCGACGTTCGCTCTGGCTAAGTTGTGATACTTTGTCAGCAAACTCTGCATAGCTCACCATAAAATCTTCACGGCGCGCAGCATGATCACAGACTTTGTTTAAAATTGGCAGGTTGTAAGGCGTTCTGACAAAGTCAGTTACACCCATAAGGAGTAGCTGTTCAGCATCATTGACGTCTTTACTGTCGATGATAGTCACAACAGACTGATTTGGCTTATGCTCTAAAATTGCCCCGATTAATTGCTTGCTTTCAGAGTAGGTTGTACCTGAGGTGTTAATCAGCACAATTGCGTATTGGTTTTGTAAGAATAGCGCTTGTGCATCTTGTAGCGTGTTAACAACTGTACAAGCAAAACTGAACTCTAGTTGCTCGCAGATCTCTTCTGCTTGAGTATGATCAGGCTCGAATAATAACAAATCAAGGCGGCTGCTCTTTTCCAATTGTGTAGATAACACATTGGCTAATAACTCTGGAAGTTGCTCGTGTTTCTCAAAAGGTAAAACGGCATCAATGCTATAACTTCTGGCGGTAGTTTCAGCAATGCGTTCGCAATAAATAGGCGGTGTGAGCACGATGGGCGTGTGTTTGGGGGTTTCTAATAATCCTGAGCGCACCATGCGCGCAAAGCGCCAGCCATCAATTTTTCCAACATCGAGCCCAGTGATTATAAGATCAACGGCTCGTTGTTTTAATAGATGCAACGCAGCTTGGCTATCTTCACATTCGATGATTTCAAACACTTCTAGCTTATTGAGGGTAAGTGTAATGGTTGCGCGTTCGGACTCGCAGGCATTGACTATGAGCAATGAAAGTTGCCTTGCCATACTTATATTAACCTCAATCGATTTGTTGTCATCGTCTACGATACCTTTGCTTTACCGAGTATGTTTTATTTTAATTGTGCTTTTCTAAATTGTCGGTAATTAGCTGTTTCTAAAAACATTGCTTCGAAGACCTAGGTTAATGCTATTTTTGTGCACTTACAAGCACTTGATTAAGTGTTATAGGAACACTAAACTTGGCCGCTGTTTTATAACTTGAGGTGTTGTCATGCGCGTTGCTGACTTTAGTTTTGAACTTCCTGATGAGCTAATCGCTCGTCATCCTATGGCAGATCGTACTGCGAGCCGACTACTGACTCTCGATGGGAATACAGGCGAGTTAGGTCACAAGATCTTCAAAGATCTCATTGATTTCTTAAATCCGAACGATTTAATGATCTTCAACAATACCAAAGTGATCCCAGCCCGTATGTATGGCCAAAAAAGCACTGGCGGTAAAGTTGAAGTGTTGGTTGAACGTGTTGTAGACGAGCATCGAGTGCTTGCCCATGTCCGTTCAAGCAAGTCACCGAAAGAAGGTGCAACACTGATTTTAGAAGGTAAAGCAGAAGCGACTATGGTCGCACGTCATGGTGAGTTGTTTGAGCTTGAGTTCAAAGGTGAAAAAACGGTGTTAAACATCTTAGACGATATTGGTCATATGCCTTTACCGCCTTATATTGACCGCCCTGATACGGAAGAAGATAAAGCGCGTTATCAAACCGTATATAACGAAAAGCCAGGTGCAGTGGCAGCGCCAACAGCGGGGTTACACTTTGACGAAGCATTGCTTGAAAAAATCAAAGAAAAAGGCATCGAAACACAGTTTATCACTCTGCATGTAGGTGCGGGCACTTTCCAACCTGTACGTGTTGATTCAGTTGATGAACACGTGATGCATTCTGAGTACATTGAAGTGTCTCAAGAAGTGGTTGATGCCATCAAGAAAACCAAAGCCAATGGCGGTCGAGTGGTTGCGGTAGGTACGACATCAGTTCGTTCACTAGAGTCTGCGGCGAAAGCGAGCGAAGGTGAACTACAGCCACTTTATGGCGATACAGACATTTTCATCTACCCAGGTTATGAATTCCAGGTAGTCGATGCCATGATCACTAACTTCCATTTACCAGAATCTACTTTGATCATGTTAGTGAGTGCGTTTGCGGGCCAAGATCATATTATCAATGCCTATAAAACGGCAGTGAATGAGCAGTATCGTTTCTTCAGCTATGGCGATGCCATGTTCATCACCAAGCAAGATAAATAACAGCTAGAATTTTTTAGCTAGCAATATTCTATTATGGCCTTGAAACTCAGGGCCTTGTTGTTTTAAGCGTTTCTTCTTAACTCTTAATTCTTATCTCTTATCTCAGTCATCTTTAATTTCTTAGTTTTCGCCCCAATCATTAGAATTCACTGTGCAAACAAGGTAGAATCGGGCGGTTAAAATCAGCTCTAAAAATAAACGTGATGGCGTTTATAGAACTAGTGTTGGACTGTTTTTCCGACTTTTGAGGTAGCTATGAAATTTGAATTAGATCGCACTGATGGCAAAGCCCGTCGCGGCCGTTTGATTTTCGACCGTGGTGTTGTCGAAACTCCTGCATTTATGCCTGTAGGTACATACGGTACTGTTAAAGGTATGACGCCAGACGAATTAAAAGACACAGGTGCACATATCTGCTTAGGTAATACTTTTCACCTAATGCTTCGTCCTGGTACTGAAATCATTAAGCAACATGGTGACTTGCATGACTTTATGAACTGGGATAAGCCAATCCTGACTGATTCAGGCGGTTTCCAAGTATTCAGCTTAGGCGCAATGCGTAAAATCACTGAAGAAGGTGTTATGTTTAAGTCGCCAGTAAATGGTGAAAAAATCATGCTTTCGCCAGAAAAAGCGATGCAAGTACAGCGCGATTTAGGTTCAGACATCGTGATGATTTTCGACGAATGTACGCCTTATCCTGCAACAGAAAAAGAAGCGCGTGACTCAATGGAGCTTTCACTGCGCTGGGCAAAACGTTCGAAAGAAGGCCATGGTGATAACCCTTCGGCATTATTCGGTATTATCCAAGGTGGTATGTACCCTGAGCTTCGTGCAGAATCACAAAAAGGCCTAGAAGAAATTGGCTTTGATGGCTATGCACTCGGTGGTTTATCTGTAGGTGAACCAAAAGAAGACATGATCAATATTCTTGATCATTGTGCTTATAAAATGCCTGAAGACAAGCCTCGCTATTTGATGGGCGTAGGTAAACCAGAAGACCTAGTTGAGTCGGTGCGACGTGGTATTGATATGTTTGACTGTGTAATGCCAACACGTAACGCGCGTAACGGTCACTTGTTTATCACTACGGGTGTTATTAAAATCCGTAACGCAGTTCACAAAACAGATACAGGTCCATTAGATCCTGAGTGTGATTGCCATACATGTAAAAATTACTCGCGTGCTTATTTACACCATTTAGATAAGTGTAATGAAATCTTAGGTGCACGTTTAAATACCATCCATAACTTACGTTTCTACCAACGAGTGATGGAAGGCCTAAGAAATGCGATTGCCGAAGGCAAGTTAGACGAATTCGTAGAAGATTTTTACGCTAAACGTGGCCTACCTGTGCCTCCATTAGCTGAAACAGAATAATATAAATTTAAAATATAAGAGGAAGTGTTATGAGTTTATTTATCTCGACTGCGCATGCAAGTGCTGCAGCGCCTGCACCTGCTGGCGGTGGCATGGAAATGCTTATCATGTTAGGTGTGTTTGGTTTGGTATTTTATTTCTTAATCTACCGTCCACAAGCTAAGCGTGTAAAAGAGCACAAAGACCTAATGGGCGCTTTAGGTAAAGGTGACGAAGTACTGACGCAAGGCGGTCTAGTAGGTAAAATCACTAAAGTTGCTGATGACAAAGATTTTGTCGTTATTGCTTTAAATGACCAAACTGAAGTTACAGTACAAAAATCAGCAGTATCAGCTGTGTTGCCTAAAGGCACAATGAAATCGCTGTAATCTAAAAACAAAAATAAAAAGGTAAAGCCTGTGTTAAACAAGTATCCAATGTGGAAGTATTTACTTGTTCTGGCTGTATTAGCGATTGGTATTTTATATGCCACACCAAACCTGTATGGCCGTGATCCGGCCATACAGGTTTCTGGTACTAAAGGTGCCAGCGCTGATCTAAGCGTGCTAGACAAAGTAAATGAGACTCTAAAAGAGAACAACATCACAGTTAAATCTTCAGCATTAGAAAACGATCAAGTATTGGTACGTTTTACGAATGTTGAAGAGCAGTTAAAAGCGCAAGATATTTTGCGTGACAGCCTATCTGACGACTACATTTCAGCAATTAATATGAGCCCTGCACAACCTGACTGGTTGAAAGACATTGGTGGTAACCCAATGAAGCTAGGCCTAGATTTAAGTGGTGGTGTTCACTTCACAATGGAAGTCGACATGGTCACAGCGATGGACAATGCGCTAGAAACCATGGAACAAGATTTCAAGAGTGACTTACGTGGTGAAAAACTTCGTTATCGTTCTATTCGTCGTGTATCAGGTGCTGAACGTGTACAAGTCATCATGCGTAATGATGATGACAAAGATGCGGCAGAACGCTTCTTAAAGCAGCGTTACCCACTGTATAACTTTGTTGATGATAGCAGCAACAGCTTGGCATTCTTCACGAGCTTGAGCGATCAGAAATTCAAAGAGATCCGCGCTTACGCAATCAAACAGAATGAAACCATCATTCGTAACCGTATTAACCAGTTAGGTGTTGCTGAGCCAAATGTACAACAGCAAGGTGCTGAACGTATTATCGTGCAATTACCTGGTGTACAAGATACTGCCCGTGCGAAAGAGATTTTAGGTGCAACGGCTACGCTTGAGTTCCGTGAAGTAGATGAAAACGCGGATGTACGCTCTGCTGCACAGGGCCGTGTTCCTCCTGGCACAGAAGTGATCATGCACAAAGATGGCTACCCAGTAGTACTGAAGAAACGTGTTATTTTAGGCGGCTCTCACATTACTGGCGCACAATCGGGTATAGACGAATACTCACGCCCTCAAGTGAGCATCAACCTTGATAGCAAAGGTGGTGCTAAAATGAGTGCCTTCACTAAACGTGCTGTTGGTAAGCGTATGGCGACAGTATTCATTGAATACAAGCCATCAGGTAAGAAAGACGAAAACGGCAAAGCGCTTCCACCAATTAAGGTTGAAGAAGTGATTAACGTTGCAACCATTCAAGCTCGTCTGAACAACTCATTCCGTATTACAGGTATTGATAACCCAGCAGAAGCTCATAACCTGAGCTTATTACTTCGTGCTGGTGCCTTAGTTGCGCCAATTCAAATCGTTGAAGAGCGTACAGTAGGCCCAAGCTTAGGTCAGGAAAACATCGAAGCGGGTATGACAGCTGTGGTACTTGGTTTTGCATTTGTACTGGCATTTATGTTGTTGTACTACAAAGGCTTTGGTCTGGTATCTAACATTGCACTTGCCTCTAACCTAGTGCTTATTGTTGGCGTTATGTCGATGATCCCAGGTGCCACTCTGACATTACCAGGTATTGCCGGTATCGTACTAACCGTAGGTATGGCGGTAGATGCGAACGTACTTATCTTTGAGCGTATTCGTGAAGAATTAGCCGACGGCCGTAGCCCTCAGCAAGCAGTTCATCAAGGTTATGACAGTGCATTTAGCACCATTTTCGATGCCAACATCACCACACTGATTGCAGCCGTTATCTTATTTGCGGTAGGTACAGGTCCAATTGCGGGCTTTGCTGTAACACTTGCAATCGGTATCATCACGTCAATGTTTACGGCCATTGTCGGTACGCGTGCTGTGATCAATTTAGTGATCGGTGGCAAGCGCATTAATAAGCTTTCAATCTAGGAGACGGATATGCAGTTATTAAAATTAAATGACACCATCCGCTTTATGTCAGCGCGCAAGCTTACCATGGCGATTTCTGCGTTATTGATCTTGGCATCAATTGCGTCTATGGCAATCCGTGGATTGAACTTTGGCTTAGACTTTACTGGTGGTACTGCGGTTGAGGTTGGCTTTTCACAGCCAGCTGATCTGGCAAAAATCCGCTCTGTCTTAGCTGAAAATGGTTTTGCTGATGCGTCAGTACAGTTATTTGGTTCGAGCCAAGATGTACTGGTTCGTTTAGCACCACGTGGTAGCGATGTTAAAGCAGAGACGATTGGTAACCAATTGATCGCCGCGCTTAAGCAAGCGGATAGCAGTGTAGAGATGCGTCGTATTGAGTTTGTTGGCCCAAGTGTGGGTGAAGACTTAAAAGAGCAGGGTGGCTTAGCCATGCTAACCGCGCTTATCTGTATCTTGATGTATGTGGCATTTCGATTTGAGTATCGTTTTGCCATCGGTGCGGTCGCGGCACTTTTCCACGATGTGATCATCACTATGGGTCTTTTCTCATTATTAGACCTAGAGTTTGATCTGACGATCCTTGCAGCAATATTAGCGGTAATCGGTTACTCACTGAATGACACCATTGTTGTATCTGACCGTATTCGTGAGAACTTCCGTAAAGTGCGTATTGATGACACCATTGAAATTATCAATATCTCACTCACGCAAACACTAAATCGTACCTTAGTTACATCAATCACGACTATTTTAGTATTGATTGCACTATTCGTATGGGGCGGCCAGACCATTCATGGTTTCGCAACTGCACTATTATTTGGTGTTTTCATTGGTACTTACTCTTCTGTTTATGTTGCAAGCTCGGTTGCTGTTGCTATGGGTGTAAGCAAAGAAGATTTAATACCAGTAGAAGTTGAAAAAGAAGGTGCGGACCTAGACGCCATGCCTTAAGAAAACCCTGTGTTTTCTTTGAAAAAACCGCATATGAAAATATGCGGTTTTTTATTGTCTGAAAAGCAACTTTTGAACCTTTCCTTTGTAATTGCATCAAATCAGTTATAATCAAGAAAAGTATTTAAAATAGGTAAATTTATGAAAAGCTTATTGATTACAGTATTACCTTTGGCCTTTATATTATCTGGTTGCAAGGTAAACGAAGGTGAAGCATATGAGAAAGATAAAGCACCTGAAGAACGCTCTGAGTATGTAGGCACAGAAGGGCTTGCACAGGCACAAAAAGATAAACTGTATTTGATGGATAAAGAACTTAGAGACAAGTGTAACGATGCGAAGATCAGTTACGCGGTGGCGAAATCAAATAACAATGAGAAAGAAGCACAAGCGCAAAAAGCCATTATGGCCAATACCTGTAAGGGTAAGTAAGGCATCTAAAAGTTATCTAAATTCGCTGAATTTAGAAGAATAAAGAAAACCTCATAATTTTATGACAATGATATTTCATTCTTTTCTTTAAAGAGTATAATGAGAATTGTTTTCAATAATAATTACGAGGTTCTCATGAAATCTAGGTTGGCAATTTTACTTACAAGCCTTGCACTAACAGCATGTTCAGAGCAGGTTGAGCAACAAACACAAACGACTGAAGCTGCGCCAGCTAAAGTAACCAACTTAGACACCTATAAGCAACAAGCACAAAGCTTACTGGGTGAGATCAGAGCCAACGAAGCGTCTCAAAAGCTTGAACAAAGCTCACAGCAACTTGTTACGACCTCTCGTCAATTATTAGCTGAATTCACCGCTAAATATCCAGCGTGCGACAGCTACCTTTCTGCATTAGACAAAGCTGCTGACGTTATTCCAACGTTGCCATTAGAAGAAATTGAATCTGGTTACCATAAAGACGGTAAGTTACCTAAATACGATTCACCTGTGTGCTATCACGCAAAAGATTTATTGGTTCACCCTGCAACTGTGCAAGCAATGGCCTCACAAGGTATGCAGTTTGAATCGGCGTATGAAGACGCTGAACTTGAAATTGTCGAAGTGATTGCGCATTTCGATCAAGTTGAAAAAGCACTTCGCTAATTTCTTGCTTCGTTATAATTTATCGAAGAAATAATAATGGCGCCCATTGGGCGCCATTATTGATCTTACATTAGCCTGAATTTACTTATCTTGGCCTGTGAGTCGCAAAAACTTCTCAGCCAAGGCATCTAAATCTTCTTTGTGATTGGGGTCGGGCTTTATGCAATCGATCGGGCAAACACTTACGCACGTGGGGGTGTCATAATGGCCTACACATTCAGTGCATTTATTTGGATCAATCTCATAAATTTTCTCACCCATATAAATGGCCTCATTCGGACATTCAGGATCGCACATATCACAGTTGATACACTTTGAATTGATCAACAGCGCCATGATTTAGGCCTTTTTAAATGGGTTGCGCGTATCTTCTTGATCGTTTAGGTTACGCATCAAAATAGCGTGATCTAAGTCGATATTTTCAGGTAGAGGAATTTTTACAATGTGGCCAGAGCCTTTCGCATCGTCAATTTTCTCACCCTTTTTGTTTTCCATGTGCTCAAGGTTAAAACTGATGTTGCCTTGCGGTGTCATCAGCTCAAGGCTGTGACCCGTACAGAATTTATTCTTAACATCAATCTCAACCAAGCCATTGTCTAGGCGACCTAATACTTCACCCACAAATTGTTGTTTGTCAGAAACTGAATGGCCGTATTCATAGTTTTGGTAATCTTGGTGAGCGTGGCGCTTTAAGAAACCTTCGGTATAACCACGGTGTGCTAGGTTCTCAAGAGTGCGCATCAGGTTTGGATCGAATGGTTTACCTGCTACTGCGTCATCAATTGCCTTGCGGTAAACTTGCGCTGTACGTGCTACATAATAGAAAGACTTAGTACGACCTTCGATCTTCAAGCTGTGTACGCCCATTTTTGTCAGTTGATCCACATACTGCACCGCACGTAAGTCTTTCGAGTTCATGATATAAGTACCATGTTCGTCTTCAAATGCTGGCATGTATTCGCCTGGACGACCTTGCTCTTCTAACATGAATACTTCGTTAGTGGGCGCGCCTTCACCCAGTGTTGGTATCACAGATTGTGGGTCGATTTTGTGTACTACGTCGCCAGTTTCAGTTTCTTTACCTGGCTTAACGTCATATTCCCAGCGACAGGCATTGGTGCACGTGCCTTGATTCGGATCGCGTTTATTGATGTAACCTGACAATAAGCAGCGACCAGAATAAGCCATGCATAATGCACCGTGAACGAATACTTCTAGTTCGGTTTGTGGGCACAGCTCACGAATTTCAGCGATCTCTTCAAGAGATAATTCGCGCGATAAAATTACCCGCTCAATACCTTGTTTTGCCCAAAACTGAACTGACGCATAGTTAACTGCGTTAGCTTGTACTGAAAGGTGAATCGGCATATCAGGCCATTTATCACGCACTAGCATGATTAGACCCGGATCAGACATGATCAAGGCATCAGGTTTCATCGCTATAACAGGTTCAATGTCTTTTAAGTAGGTTTGCACTTTTTTATTGTGCGGGGCAATGTTTGAAACCACATAAAGTTTTTTATTGAGTGCATGGGCTTCGTTAATACCCAATTCTAAATTGGCTAAATCGAATTCATTATTACGCACGCGCAAGCTGTAACGTGGTTGGCCTGCGTATACGGCATCAGCGCCATATGCAAACGCATAACGCATGTTTTTCAAGCTACCTGCAGGCGATAAAAGTTCAGGAACAAACATAGTAAAAACCTCTTACATTGAACTGAGTTCTGGTCAGCTGTTTCGGTCAGAATTGACGGTTTTAAGACTTAAAAAGTGCTTCAAAATAACGGCAATAAGTTAAGTCATAATAAAAAAGCGGCGTAGTCTAACTATTCACATGCATGTCATGTTTGATGTGGATCATATTTTTTGACAAAAGCCAGATTTATCCCGAAAAATGAAAGGATCAAGATGTAGTAGGTTTTTAGAGCTAAAACGCGTATAATTCGCGCCCGTAAATATTCAACAATTATTATTGGAGCTAAAAAGATGGCTTTAGAGCGTACTTTTTCAATCATCAAGCCTGATGCGGTAGCTAAAAACCACATCGGTGCAATCTATAACCGTTTCGAATCTGCTGGTCTTAAGATCGTTGCTTCTAAAATGGTTCACCTTTCTCAAGAGAAAGCTGAAGGTTTCTACGCAGAGCACAAAGAGCGTCCTTTCTTTGGTGCACTAGTTTCTTTCATGACTTCTGGCCCAGTAATGGTTCAAGTTCTTGAAGGTGAAAACGCAGTTCTTAAGAACCGTGAAATCATGGGTGCTACTAACCCTGCAGAAGCACTAGCTGGTACTTTACGTGCTGACTACGCTGACAGCATCGACGAGAACGCGGTACACGGTTCTGACGCACCTGAGTCAGCTGCTCGCGAAATCGCTTACTTCTTCGCTGAAGAAGAAATCTGTCCTCGTACTCGCTAATCGCGAATCGAACAGAGTAAAGAAGGGCTCTCGGGCCCTTTTTTAGTCCTTGCTGCTTTTGCAAAGCCTGTTTTTATAGCTATTTTTGCAAAATCATCAACAATGTTTGAGTGTGTTGGTTGGTTTTTATACAATACGTCGTCTTTTTAATTTCGTACCGTCACTTTATCGAGGTTGCTTCATGGCCACTACAGAGAAAAAAATTAATTTACTTGATTTGAATCGCGAGGGGATGCGTGAGTTGTTCGCTACATTTGGCGAAAAACCGTTCCGCGCTGATCAGGTAATGAAGTGGATTTATCACTTCGGCATCGATAACTTCGACGATATGAGTAACATCAATAAAAAGCTACGTGCTAAGTTACAAGCGCAATGTGAAATTAAAGCGCCTGAAATTTCAGTTAAGCAAGTAGCCAGTGATGGCACCATTAAATACGCAATGATCTTAGAAGGCGGACAAGAAGTTGAAACTGTTTGGATCCCAGAAAAAGACCGCGCAACACTGTGTGTCTCTTCACAGGTCGGGTGTGCGCTTGAGTGTACATTCTGCTCAACGGCGCAGCAGGGCTTCAACCGTAACTTAAAAGTATCTGAGATCATCGGTCAGGTATGGCGCGTTGCGACAGATATTGGCCTACATAATGGTGACAGCACTAAGCGCCCAATTACTAACGTGGTTATGATGGGTATGGGTGAGCCATTACTGAACATCAACAACGTGGTTCCTGCGATGGAACTGATGATGGATGACTGGGCGTTTGGCTTGTCTAAGCGTCGTGTAACGCTAAGTACTTCAGGCGTTGTACCTGCGCTAGATATTCTTAAAGAGAAAATTGACGTCGCTCTGGCTATTTCTCTTCACGCGCCAACCAATGATTTACGCGATGTGCTAGTACCTATCAATAAAAAGTACCCAATTGAAGAGTTTTTAGCGGCATGTCGTCGTTATATTGATGGTTCAAAAGCCAATAAAGACATCACCATCGAATACGTTATGTTACAAGGCGTAAACGACAGTACAGATCAAGCCCATGAGTTGGTTAAAGTACTAAAAGGTACGCCGTCTAAGATCAATCTGATCCCATTCAATCCATTCCCGGGTAATGAGTATGGTCGTTCAAGCAATAGCCGTATCGATCGCTTCTCAAAAGTACTCCAGGCAGCAGGTTTAACCTGTATTGTTCGTCGTACCCGTGGTGATGACATTGATGCAGCTTGTGGACAGCTAGTCGGTGATGTAGTGGACCGTACTAAACGTATTATGAAAAAACAGCAGCGCGAAGATAACGCCATTGCTGTGAATGTGAGTAACTAACTTTTAGTAACTAAGTTTAGGCAATTATTTATTGCTGAAGTTATTTACATAAAATAGATGAAAGATAGGGGCTTTTAGGTAATATAGGTTCCTATTATTTCATACTATCAAGGTGGTACATGCGTTCTTATTGGGTAATTCCATTTGCGTTATTAGGCTTAAGTGGCTGTGTAACAGAAACACACAGCGTTACTAAAAATAGCCCTGTGGTGAATTCAGAAATGAATAACCAAGAAGCTGCAAGAACGCGTATCAGCTTGGCATTAGAATATCTAAAAGCGGGTAACAATACGCAAGCTAAGTTTAATCTTGAGCGTGCAGCCAAATTTGCCCCTAAATTACCTGAAGTACACTACACGCTGGCTTATTACTTCGAGCAAGTGAAAGAGTTCCAACAGGCTAAAGCGTCTTATCAAACCGCACTCAAGCTAGTACCAAACGATCCAAATACCCTGAACAACTATGGCACGTTTTTATGCCGTATCGGCGAGTATGATGAAGCGAGGGCGCAATTATTAAAAGCGATAGATACTCGCGGTTATCTACGTGTGTCGCAAAGTTATGAAAATCTGGCTTTATGTGCGGTGAAGCAAGATAAGTTTGAGTTAGCCCTCGATTATTTAAATAGTGCAGTGCAACACGATGGCCAAAGTAAAAGTGCTTTAATCTCTCTAGCTGGTTTATATTATGCCAAGAGTGACTTGCATCAGGCATTGCGGGTGTTAGAACGTTACACTGACAATGGCTTCATTTCATCGCGTAGTTTGTTTTTAGAGTATTTGTTACACCAAGAGATGGGGCATTTAGAGCAGTCTCAGAAAATCGCCACGACCTTAGTGCAGACTTATCCGCAATCTTACCAAGCACAAGCGATTATTAAAGAAGAATACAATAATAGCGAATTTGATGTATTGCGTGAGCAATATAGAAAAGCCAAGGTGGCAGAAATCACTGAGCAGTCACCGACGGTTTATAACGCTCAGCCTAAGATAAAAATTACCCGTAAGAAAGCCCCTAAACTAGAAAGTAATCACAATAGTGAAATAGTTCAGCCTGCTACTATAATAAGCACAAATAGTGCAAGTGAAACTGTGTCACTGCGTGGCGGTTTACAAACCCCTTCTGTGGTTGAAACGCAACCTCAGTCAAATCAGCCTACCAGCACGTTAAGCGCACCTGTAGCTGAAGAGAAAACCCAAGCGACGACTCCGCTTACTGAAACACCAAATAATCAGGTGAGAGTGGTGTCGTTTGGTGAAAAAACGTCAGTGCAACCAGCTCAAGGTCAAGTGCAATTCTATCAGCCAGATCCAAGTCAGGTTAGGTTCAGAGAAATAGCAGAGAATAATGCCCCAGTTCATACTGCTAAACCTTCATCAACGAGTGCGCCTTTGCTAAATCCAGAAGTGAATCTACCAAATGTGCCTGTGCATACAGTTGGGTTGGGTGAAAACTTATTTAGTTTATCGGTTAAATATGATGTCAAAATGGCGAGTCTGCTAGAATGGAACCAGCTGAAAGAATCAGACCGTTTACAGATTGGCCAGCAGGTGTATTTAAATAATCCACTTACCACCCATATAATTAAAGATGGGGATAGCTTGTATAATATCGCCACCGATTACCAATTACAGATTGGTGATTTGATGCGATGGAACAAATTAACACCAGACGTTGAACTTGCGGCTGGACATAGTTTACTGATTGTAGATCCGAGTAGTTATACTTTATGAATGAAATGAGCCCAGAATCAACTGAGCAACAAGCGTCTTTGGGGCAAGTACTAGCAAGCGCAAGAAAAGACGCGAATTTAACCATCGAAGTCGTGGCGGATAGGTTAAAGCTAAGCCCTAAGCATATCACCAAACTTGAGCAAGATGATTACACGTCACTTGGTCCAATCACCTTCGTTAAAGGGTACATCAAGGCTTACTGTACGCTATTGCAATTAGATCAAGGGCAAACCTTGGCATTGTTTCAGACTCCTGAAAGCGCGACTGATAATAAAAGTATGCAAAGCTTTTCACGTCGCACAGAAAAAGAAGCTAACGATAGCCGTTTAATGCTAGTTAGCTATGTGATTTTGGCCATAGTGTTGGGATCGTCAGGTTTTATGTACTGGCAAACTACATCGAATGAAAATGATGTTATCGTGCCTGAAGTGCAGAGTACCGAGCCTGAAAGCGAAGCGCCAGTTACAGAAAACAGCGTAGGAAGCGATATGCCTTCTGATGCTGTATTAACCGCAGAGGATGCGGTTGAGCTTGCTGTGGAAAAAGCCGAATCTGACAAACCAGTTTTAGATGTAGAAGCCGAACAAGCACCAGTCGAAGAGATTAGCAGTGCACCTGTATTAAATACGATTGTGATGCATTTCAAAGACGATTCTTGGGTAGAGATCTTTGATGCCTCATCAGAGCGTATTGCTTTTGGCGTTAAAAAAGCCGGATACACCATGACAGTGCAGGGCGTTGCGCCGTTTTCTGTGGTGTTAGGCCGTCATCAGCAGGTTGATGTAGAGCTAGATGGTCAATCAGTTGATTTATCATCATTGCCACGCAATCGTTCAGCTAAATTTAAATTACCCTTAACAGAGTAACCGTCATGTTTTCAGAATCTCCAATTAAACGTAGAAAGTCGACCCGTATTTATGTAGGTGACGTGCCTATTGGTGATGGCGCACCAATTGCAGTGCAGTCAATGACGAACACCAATACCATGGACATCGATGCGACCGTTGCGCAGATACGCGCCATTCAAGATGCTGGAGCAGATATCGTTCGTGTATCAGTGCCAACTATGGATGCAGCCGAGGCTTTCAAAAGTATTAAAGAGCAAGTTGATATTCCACTTGTTACTGACATTCACTTTGACTACCGTATCGCACTAAAAGTGGCGCAGTATGGCGCAGATTGTTTACGCATCAACCCGGGAAATATCGGCAGTGAAGATCGTATTCGTGCAGTGGTAGATGCGGCCGGCGAACGTAATATTCCAATTCGTATTGGTGTAAATGGCGGTTCGTTGGAGCGTGATTTACAAGAAAAGTACGGTGAACCAACACCAGAAGCTTTACTTGAATCAGCGATGCGTCATGTTGAAATCTTACAGCGTTTGAACTTCGACCAGTTCAAAGTCTCAGTAAAAGCGTCAGATGTATTCTTAGCAGTTGGCGCGTACCGTCTACTGGCAAAAGAAATCGATCAACCCCTTCACCTTGGTATTACAGAAGCGGGCGGCTTCCGCTCTGGCTCAGTAAAATCAGCGGTTGGTCTAGGTATGCTGCTTGCCGAAGGTATCGGTGATACTCTGCGTGTCTCGTTAGCTGCCGATCCGGTACAAGAGATTAAAGTTGGCTTTGATATCTTAAAGTCACTGCGTATTCGTTCTCGTGGTATCAACTTTATTGCCTGTCCGAGCTGTTCTCGCCAAGAGTTCGATGTGGTCAACACCATGAATCAACTTGAAGAGCGTCTTGAAGACATCATTGAGCCAATTTCAGTGTCAGTGATTGGTTGTGTTGTGAATGGCCCAGGTGAAGCTTTAGTGAGTGACATCGGCCTTGCTGGTGCAAACCGCCGCTCAGGGTTGTACATCAACGGCGAGCGTCAAAAGATGCGTATTGATAACGACAATATCGTCGAGCAGCTTGAAGAGCAGGTGCGCGATTTCGTTGCTAAGAAGCAAGCGCAGCCGGCGATCGACATCAAAATCGTCGAATAATTTTTAAAAATTACCGACAGAGCAAAGAATATCCTGCAGATCTTTTGCTCTGTCGTTTACGTTTTACGCGAGCTGGGTATAATACTTGACTCCTTTACCCACAATGCGCACTGTGTGTGGCACTCGCATTTAGCAAATAGATTGATTTAGGATTTTCAGTGGCAAAACAAATTCAGGCAGTTCGTGGTATGAACGATTGTCTGCCAGGTGATACGCAAGTTTGGCAGAAAGTAGAAGCAGTATTACGTGATACGGTGGCGTCTTATGGTTATCAAGAGATCCGTTTCCCAATTGTTGAATCTACCGACTTATTTAAGCGCTCTATTGGTGAAGTCACCGATATCGTTGAAAAAGAAATGTACACCTTTGAAGATCGTAACGGCGATAGCTTAACACTGCGCCCTGAAGGTACTGCAGTGTGTGTACGTGCGGGTAACCAAGGCGGCCTATTGTATAACCAAGAGCAGCGTCTTTGGTACATGGGTCCTATGTTCCGTCACGAGCGTCCACAAAAAGGTCGTTACCGTCAATTCCACCAATTTGGTCTTGAAGCATTTGGTATTGCGACTGCTGATATCGATGCTGAAGTGATTTTACTTACAGCGCGCTTGTGGAAGGCATTTGGTATTTCAGATCATGTTCGTCTAGAGCTGAACTCTCTTGGTTCAAATGAAGCGCGTGCAGAGTACCGTGATGCACTTGTGGCGTTTTTAGAGCAACATATTGATAAGTTAGATGAAGACTCTAAGCGTCGTATGTACTCAAACCCACTGCGTGTGCTAGACAGCAAAAACCCAGATGTACAGGCTATCTTAGTTGATGCGCCTAAGTTATCTGAACACTTAGATGAAGAATCAAAAGCACATTTTGCAAATTTATGTGAACGTTTAGACGCAGCAGGCGTCGAATACCAAGTTAATGAAAAGCTAGTACGTGGCTTAGACTACTACAACCGCACAGTATTTGAGTGGGTAACGGAAAGTCTAGGTGCGCAAGGTACTGTATGTGCTGGTGGTCGTTACGACGGTCTAGTTGAACAACTGGGTGGTAAAGCAACCCCTGCGGTTGGTTTTGCAATGGGTATGGAACGTTTAGTTCTATTACTTCAAGCGTTAGAAAGCGTGGGTGAAATTCGCCGTAATGCAGACGTATATGTTGCAGCTATGGGTGATGCCGCGAGTATTCAAGCGCCAGTGATTGCAGAGCAATTACGTTCAGACGTTACAGGTCTACGTGTACAAGTGCACTGTGGTGGCGGTAACTTTAAGAAACAATTAAAACGTGCAGATAAGAGCGACGCGCTAGTTGCGCTAATTTTAGGTGAAAGCGAACTTGCTGAAGGCAAGGTAACCGTGAAATATCTGCGAGAAGAAAAAGAACAAGTCACAGTGAGCCTGGAAGAGGTGAAAACACTGTTAGCAGACTTAGCAGTATAAGAGGACTGTATGGAAATTTACTCAACAGAAGAACAACAAGCAGAAGCAATAAAACGATTTTTCCGTGAAAACGGCGTTTCACTTGCGTTAGGTATCGTTATTGGTCTTGGTGGCTTATACGGTTGGAAATACTATAACCAAAGCAAGATCACATCTGCTGAAGCTGCTTCAAACGCTTACAATGAGTTAGTTGAAAGTGGCGAAGTTCTGACTAAGTCTGACTCATTCATTGCTGAAAATGGCGACTCAAATTATGCGGCGCTAGCGGCATTTGTTGCGGCTAAAGAGGCGGTTGAAAAAGGGGAGTTTGAAACAGCGGTAGCTAAACTAACTTGGTTACAAGACAATGTTCAAAACCCAGAACTAAAAGCCACAGCCATCTTACGTTTAGCGCGTGTACAAGCACAGCTCACACAATATGATGCAGCGCTAAAAACATTATCACAAACAACACCAGAGGCTTTTAAAGCACAAGTTGCGGAAGTAAAAGGTGATGTATACCTTGCAAAAGGTGACAAAGACAGCGCTCGCTCTGAATATGAAGCTGCGCTTGCTGAGTCAACAGAAGGTAATAACAGCCTACTACAGATTAAGTTGGACAATTTAGCCACAGCCCAGCCAGCAGCTTAGGAGTAGTTCCGATGAAAAAGCTAAGTATGGCCACATTGGCGTTATGTATGGCGTCTTTGTTAGGTTGTTCATCGAGCGATGATGAAGAAGAAATTGTTTTACCAGAAATCGTAAACCAATTCGAAACGCAAGTTGACTGGACGAACGGGGTGGGTGATGGCGTAGAGCATTACTTTTCTCGTTTAACGCCTGTTGTTCACAAAGACATTGTATTTGTGGCAGCTAGAAATGGTGAAATCGAAGCAATTTCAACCGAATCGGGCAAGACTCTTTGGGAAACTGATGTACGTAAAAACGTCACTTTCTGGCCTTGGGCAGACAACGACAGTGCTAAATTGTCGGGCGGTATTTTACAGGCTTATGGCAAACTATACATAGGCTCTGAGCATGGCGAAGTAATTGCACTTGACCGTGAAACCGGTGAGATCGTTTGGCGTAAAGCCGTACCAGGTGAAGCATTATCGTCTCCAGCAGCGGGTGATGGTCTTGTTTATGTAAATCTAGGCTCAGGTAAATTGTTGGCACTTCACCCAGATACAGGTGAAGAGCGCTGGCGCCATGAACAAGAAGTACCAGCATTAACGCTTCGTGGTTTAAGTTCGCCAACGTCTGCAAATGGTGGTGTGTTATTCGGTGAAGAAAGCGGTAAGTTAACGGTTTTAATCGCTGAAAATGGTTACACCGCATGGAGCGCAGAAGTTGCAACTGCAAAAGGAGCATCTGAATTTGAGCGCTTAGTGGATGTTGATACTAAACCTATCGTTGTAGGCGCATTTGCTTACGCTATCGCCTATAATGGTAACTTAGCTGCGGTTGATGTCCGCAGCGGTAATGTCGTTTGGAAACGTGAGTACAGCAGTTACCGTGACTTAAGCATCGAAGCCAATGTGATTTATGTTGTCGACAGTGACGGCATTATTTACGCGTTAGACAAAGACTCAGGTATTGAGCGCTGGAGTCAGTCAGGTCTTCGTGGCTGGTATTTAACAGCACCTGCTGTTGCTGGTAATTACTTGGCTGTAGGCGATCAAGAAGGTAACTTGCACTGGTTAGATAAGCAAACTGGTGATCTAGTTTCTCGAGAAAGTTTTGATAGCTCAGGCTTTTATGTAGAGCCTGTTGTAGCAGAAGATAAATTAATAGTGGTAACCCGAGACGGTGAAGTTAGCGCGGTTAAAATCCCATAACCATTAATTTATTTATGCATTTTTTCAAGGCTTCGCATTGCGAAGCCTTTTGTTGTTTATTGATGAGGTAGTCTATGCTTCCGGTGATCGCTCTTGTTGGGCGACCTAATGTGGGTAAATCCACACTTTTTAACCGTTTAACACGCACCCGTGATGCGTTAGTAGCGGACTTTCCTGGCCTAACGCGCGATCGTAAATATGGTCAAGCGAACTATGATGGCTATGAATTTATCGTTGTTGATACAGGTGGTATCGATGGTAGCGAAGAAGGGATTGAAACCGAAATGGCAGAGCAGTCACTGCTAGCCATTGAAGAAGCGGATATTGTTTTATTCTTAGTAGATGCCCGTGCGGGTATGAATGCTGCAGACCAAGCGATTGCGCAGCATTTACGTAAGCAAGAGAAAAAGTGCTTTATCGTAGCGAATAAAACCGATGGTATTGATGCAGACTCTCATTGTGCTGAATTTTATCAATTATCATTGGGTGATGTTCATCAAATCGCGGCAGCGCATGGTCGTGGTGTTACTCAGTTATTAGATCACACCTTACAGCCTGTTATCGCAGAACTTGCGGCCGAAGCTGAAGAGCTTGAGCAAGATGACGAAAGCTTAGCTGAACTTTATCTTGAAGGTGAAGATGGCGAGAAGCTGGAAGACGGTAAAACAGGTTTTGAAGATAAGCCGGTTAAGCTAGCCATTATTGGCCGCCCTAACGTAGGTAAATCAACGCTTACTAACCGTATTCTAGGTGAAGAGCGTGTGATTGTTTACGATATGCCGGGCACGACGCGTGACTCTGTTTATATTCCGATGACACGCAATGACAAAGAATACGTACTGATAGACACCGCAGGTGTACGTAAGCGTAAAAAAGTCAGCGATGTAGTCGAAAAATTCTCAGTGATCAAAACGCTTAAAGCCATTGAAGATGCCAATGTAGTGTTATTGGTGGTTGATGCGCGCGAAGGTATTTCTGATCAAGACTTAAGCTTATTAGGCTTTACGTTAAACGCAGGTCGTTCACTGGTTATTGCAATCAATAAGTGGGATGGCTTAGACGAGTACGTGAAAGAGCGTATCAAAACTGAGCTAGACCGTCGTTTAGGGTTCATCGATTTTGCCCGTTTACACTTTATCTCGGCGCTGCACGGTACGGGTGTAGGTCACTTATTTGAGTCTGTTGACGAAGCCTATGAATCTGCGACTAAGCGTATCAGCACAGCAATGCTGCGTCGTATCATGGATATGGCACAAGCGGATCACCAGCCACCACTCGTACGTGGCCGTCGTGTTAAGTTAAAGTATGCGCACGCTGGTGGTTACAACCCGCCGCGTATTGTTATTCACGGTAACCAGGTACATGATTTACCTGACAGCTACAAGCGTTACCTAATGAACTACTACCGTAAAGCGCTTGGCGTTATGGGTACACCGATTAAGATTGAATTTAAAGAAGGTGATAACCCGTATGCAGGTCGCAGCAACAAGATGACCTTATCGCAAAAGCGTAAGTTACGTGCTTTCTCAAAAGAAAGTCGTAACAAAGACAGTTAAGCTTTAACGGGCTTTATAGATATTAAAAAAGGAGCTTAAAGCTCCTTTTTTGTTATTTGCTTGCAACAAATCTACTCATTGAGTAGGTGAGCGTACTTTTGACTAAATTTTGCCACTTTAGGGGCTACAACCACACTACAGTAGCCCTGATTTGGGTTTTCATTAAAGTAGTCTTGGTGATACTGTTCAGCAGAGTAGAAAGTCACCGCAGGTGTTACTTCAGTGACAATTTTTTCGGCTAAATGAGGCTGTAACTGTTTGATGGCTTGTTCAGTCAGTTCAGCTTGTGCGTCGTCGTGATAGAAAACTGCACTGCGATATTGCGTGCCCACGTCATTACCTTGACGGTTTAATTGAGTTGGATCGTGCAAGGTAAAGAACATATCTAATAGTTGGCTGTAGCTGATAATATCAGCATCGAAGCTAAGCTGAACTACTTCAGCATGGCCAGTCATGCCTGTACAGATATCTTTGTAGGTAGGATCATCAGTTTGACCCCCCATGTAGCCAGATTCTACTTTATGAACGCCTTTGACGCGGCGAAACGCCGCATCAATACACCAGAAACACCCACCGGCAAAGGTTGCCGTTGCAATTTTAGCCATGATTTTTCTCCTCTAAAGCGCGTGCTTGTTCAGCAATTTTTTGGCTTAAGAACTCAGGTGATTGAGTCTTACGCGCCAGTAATGAATAAGCGCAAGGAATAATAAATAGCGTCAGTATAGTTGCCACGCTTACACCTGCAAAAATAACCACACCAATTACCATACGACTTTCTGAACCAGGGCCTGTCGCAAATACCAGCGGGATTGCACTCATTACTGTCGTCAGTGACGTCATGATAATAGGGCGAAGACGTTGAACGGCTGCATTAACTAAAGCTTGCTCAAATTCGATGCCTTTGTCGCGTAACTGGTTGGCAAACTCAACAATCAGAATACCATTTTTAGCACTTAAACCAATCAGCATCACAATACCTATTTGGCTGTAGATATTTAGGCTACTGTCGGTGATAAATAACCCATACATAGCACCAACGAGACCTAGCGGTACCGTTAGCATGATCACCAGTGGGTGTACAAAACTTTCAAACTGAGCAGCAAGCACTAAGAAGGTAACGGTTAAAGCGAGTAGGAACACGTAAGTCATGGCTGACTCACCTTCATAAAACAGCTTAGATTCACCTTTATAATCAACTGCACCATCTATGTGGTTTTCTTCTGCAGCAACCGTATTTAAGAAGTCTAAAGCTTCGGCTAGTGTGTAGCCATCAGCAAGGTTTGCAGTAATGGTGATTGCACGCATACGGTTATAGCGATTTAAACGTGAAGCTGTGGCTTCTTCAGTCACTGTGATCAAGCTATCTAGTGGGATCAATTTACCTGTACGAGACTTAACAAAGATATCAGCAATGTCATTTGGCGCAGCGAAATCTGCTTTAGTACCTTTTAAAATCACATCATATTCTTCACCTCGGTCAATAAAGGTGGTGACGCGGCGTTGGCCTAACATAGTTTCAAGGGTGCGGCCAATATCACTTACCGACACACCTAAGTCTGCCGCTTTTAATTTATCAATGCTGACCAAAAACTGTGGGAAGGTTTCTTTGTAATCATGATCTAAACGCACTAGTCCTTTGTTCTGGCGAGCTTTGGCTAAGATTTTATCTCGCCATTCGACTAGCTCTTCGTAATCGTTACCTTGCAGAACAAACTCGATAGGACGTGACTGACCGCCGCCGCCAATGCCTCGTCGCATAATAGCAAAAGCACGCACATCGGTGACTTCGCGCATCTTGCCACTGATCTCTCCCATTACTTGCCAAGTCGAACGTTTACGCTCGTCCCAATCCGGCATACCCACGATGGCAACACCACCACGGCCACCCCAGCCAGGAACACGCACTAGCACACGACTGAGCTCACCCGCTTCAACATATGGCAGTAGTCGCTCTTCAATCTTTGCCATATTTTCAGAGTTGTTTTCGTAACTCGCGCCTTCAGGGCCATTCATCATGACAAAGAAGGTACCGCGGTCTTCTCTAGGTGTAAGTTCAGATGGAATTTGCTTCATGAGGGTATAAGTCGCAAAACCGGCTAACACCAGTACCGCCAATAAGCTGAAGCGTCTGTTTAAGTTATCTTGTAGTACTTTACGATAACCATTTTCAAGCTTAGTGAATTGCTTATCCATCCACTGGGTAAAGCGACTTTCACTACTACTAGGCTTAAGCACCTTAGAGCATAAAGCCGGGGAAAGAGTTAATGCAGTAACACTAGAAAACACCACTGCGGCACTGGTTGCCATGGCAAACTCAGTAAAGAGTGCGCCAATTCGGCCATCCATAAACACCAAGGGCACAAACACGGAAACGAGCACAAGTGTTGTGGCTATGATGGCGAAACCGACCTCACGAGCGCCTCTAAATGCGGCTAAAAGTGGCGGCTCACCCAGCTCGATACGGCGGTAGATATTCTCGAGCATAACAATGGCATCGTCTACTACTAAACCGATGGCCAATACCAGTGCCAATAGAGTGAGTAAATTGATTGAATAACCCATTGAGAGCAAGAACATAAAGGTAGCGATTAGCGCAACTGGCACAGTAACCGCTGGAATTAAAGTCGCACGAATGTTGCCTAAGAAGATAAAAATAACAACGACAACTAGGCCCATAGCAATCGCAAGCGTACGATAAACTTCGGTAATAGATTCGCGAATGAAGATAGAAGAATCGTAACTATCTTGAATCGTCATGCCTTCAGGTAGGTTACGTTTTATTTTCTCTAATTCTTTACGAGCGTTGTCGACTACTTCTAAGGTATTGGCTTTGGCTTGCTTTACAATGCCCATACCGACCATGTTTTTGCCATTACCGCGGAAGGTACTTTCGTTGTCAGCGGCTTCGAGTAATACATCTGCCACTTCTCCAAGGCGAATTAAGTAGCCTTGCTCGCCTCGTTTAATGACAAGGTTATTGAAGTCTTCTTGGGTTTTGTAACTACGGGTGATACGAACAGAAAAGTCGCGATCAAGAGACTCAATTTCACCAGCTGGGAGTTCCACGTTTTCACGGCGTAAAACCTGTTCTATGTCACTTGAAGTAATACCGCGTGCCGCCATGGCTTTTCTATCTAGCCAAATTTTCATGGCATATTGACGTTCACCGCCAATGCGCACGTTCGAGACACCGTCAACAACTGCTAGACGGTCGACAATGTAACGCTGCGCATAGTCAGAAAGTTCAAGGGTATTCATAGTTGTACTGTTTAAAACAAACCAAGCTATGGGGCTTTCATCTGAGTTTGATTTAGACACCTCTGGCGGGCGAACTTGCTCGGGAAGCCGGTCTAGTGCGCGAGACACACGCTCGCGAACGTCATTGGCTGCGGCGTCGATGTCACGGTCGATATTAAACTCAATAGTAATGTTTGAACGGCCATTACGAGATGATGAAGTGATGCTTTTGATGCCTTCAATGCCTGAGATTCGATTTTCAAGCACTTGCGTGATTTTCGTTTCAACCACTTCACTTGAAGCGCCAGTATAGCTTGTAGAAACGCTGACGATTGGCGTTTCAATATCTGGATACTCTCGCAGTGGCAACATGGTGAATGCTACGATGCCGAACGTAAGTAACAGTAGGTTGATTACAATTGCAAAAACGGGGCGTTTTACCGCGGTATCTGTAATTCTCACTCGATTACCCCTGTGTTGTTACTGAAGAGCCAGGACGAATTTTAATGGTACCTTCGGTGATCACTTGCTGGCCCGCTTCTAAACCACTTTTAATGGCAACCCAACCATGAAATCGTTCAAGTAACTCGACTTTAACTTGCTGTGCTTTATTTTCACCGTCAATGATGTATACAAAGTGGTTATCCTGACGTGGGATAATGCTTTTTTCCGGCACCATGAGCGCTTCGATACGGCCCAGCTCGAGCGCAACTTGCATCAGCATACCTGGGCGCAATAAATTGGCTTCATTTTCAAAACTCGCAGTGACAGATACGCTGCGTGTTGCTTGGTTGATACGCGGTTCAATATGCGTCACTTCACCTGTAAACGGAGATTTAGGGTAAGCATCTGAAATCGCAGAGACCAACATACCTTGAGTTAATTGAGCCAAATATTTTTCAGGCACCTGAAAGTCAACCTTGATAACGCTGATATCATCTAAAGTGGTGAAAGGGGTATTACTATTAACAAAACTACCAATATCGACTAAACGTTTGCCCAGTACACCAGAAAAGGGGGCTTTGATCACCATTTCCTGCAGTTTTGACTCTGCATTAGCAAGTTTAGCTTGCAGAGCATCTACCTCAGAGGCTTGCTCTTCTAACTGAGACTGTGCTGCTGACTGAGAGCGAGCAAGCTCTTGCAAGCGTTTTAGCTGGCGTTGTTGCTCTTTTAAATTAATTTTTAATTCTTTGACTGTTAATTGCTCTTGTTTGTCGCGAAGGGTGGCAAGTACTTGCCCCGCTTGCACAAACTCACCATCTTTGAAGGTAAGAGACTCTATATAATCACTTTGCGCACTGATGATGTTGATGGCTTGGTTTGCTCGTGCTGTACCAACAGCATCAATATTGATACTTTTGATGTCAGTATTGACGGTATGCGCAGCAACTTGGGTTGCAGGACGAGACGAAGGTCCAGTTTTGCTATGGCTTACTGGTAAATAAAAATAACCACTAATTGCGATTAGCATTAAAATTAAAACGGGAAAAAGAACTTTACCTGATTGCTTGTTATACATGTTGTTCGACCACTGCTAATGATGAGCTCAGTTTACAAGCTTTATACGATCGAAAAATGATTATGGTCGTATTAATTTGTGTGTTGAACGAAAATTAAATCTTAGTTATGTGCTTGTACCGATTATGTTTTATGGATGTAAAGATGAAACCAGATAAAAAGTGTCCACGATGTGAGAAAATTAGAAAACTTGTTGTTTGGACAGTTTTGATGTTCATCTTTTATTTTGGTTTCTACAATGGCTGAATCAACGAAACATGTTTTTTTAAGGGCTTCTGCAAACCGGTTTAGTATCGAGTTTATGCTGGTAGGCGGTGTTGCCATCGCCATCGTTATGTTGTTTGTGACGCTCAGAGCAACACCCATTAGTATTATTGAAATCGTATTTGTGGCTACCGCGATTATGGCAGTGATTTTAGGCTTTTTGAAAAGCCGGGAGCCTTTCTATAGCTTTCAATTGGATCATAGAAAAATTACCTACTATCATAAAGTTGGGGAGTGGAGTGTCGATACATCTAACCTATTAACTATTGGTGTGCCTGTAGCAACTGATGGCTTTGAACAAGCAGAGTTAAATGCTGTTGGGATAAAGCTCAAAGACGAAGCAAGCTTCTTGAACGACTTACACCCTCGACTAGCGTGCAAATTATTAATTGAACAGCGGCATATTTTTTTACAAGCTGTTAAAATGCATTGCAAATCCGGCTCCTGCCCATCAAAATGGCTTGTTGAACCAAGTGAGTTCCAAGCGGGCTCGGGTCAAATTTATACCGGTTTAATCGCCATGTTCGCAAATCGGATGCAACATTTACACACGCTAACAGGCTACCACTTATTGTTGCCCGCAAATGTGTTAGACAGGGATATATGGGATTTTTCAAACCTATTGAACCACTGGAAATTAAATCCAGAAATGGTGGTCCAAGAATTGCTTGATAAACAGGCCACCGTTGCAAGAAGTAACAGGAACGATTCATGAGTACAGAAAGAGCCTTTATTAAAAGTGGTCGTAATACCATTATTCATAAAGAAAAGAAGCTCGACCTAGTAATTGTAAATGGTGAGGCACACCCAAAAATTAAAGTAACAGCGAATGGACTTGTGCCATTTAAAGAAGAACTGCCAAGAAATCGACGCGAAGGTAAAGAGCGTTATTTGGAAGTTGTTCAAGTCGCAAGTGCTGATGTTTTTGGGGAAGTAAAACGTTTGTTGTTTATCCAAGCGCTTGATGGCCGCGAATACAAAGTCGATTATAGTAAGGTCGGAACAAAGTTATTTGTGCGTATACATCAAGATAGCTATCTCTAATTTTATTAGGAGCGTCTATGTTGCGTCGAGCATCTCTAAGTGTTGTAGTGAGTTTTTTACTTTTAGGATGTGGCGGTGGAGGCTCCGACTCCAATGACACTGTTGAAAATGCCAGTGTTAATGCTGGCAGTGACTTTAGTGTTGAAGAAAAAGCAGAGTTTACGCTTTCAGCCGTAGGTTCACCTGCTGGCGGTACTTATACTTGGCAAGTGATGGAAGGTCCTTCTATGGAGGGGTTTCCACAAGAAGGCAAAGAGCTAAAACTAGCTGCACCAGATGTAAAGGCTGATACCTCAGCTACCTTAAAAGTTGAATATCTTGCGCCAAGCGGTGCTTTGGTTAGTGACACCATCAAAATAGCAATCGGTTCTAGAAACCAGTTGCCTGTCCCCCTCATCGAGCAAATTGCACCTGAAAATGATGTATTACAGTACAAAGATGAAGTGATCCTGAGTGCTGAAGGCTCAGTAGATCCCGATGAGAATGGTAAGATCATCGAATATCTATGGGAGCAAGTTAGTGGCCCACAATTGACTTTTGAGCGAAATGATCAAGTCACACTAAAATTCATTCACCCATTGTTATCAAGCAATGAAACAGCACGTTTTAAGTTAACTCTAGTAGATGATGAAGGCGGGCAAAGTAGCACTGAGTTCTCTTTGACACTTTATAAAAATGCGCAAGTTGTATTTGCTGATGCAGGCCAAGATTTGAAAGTCATCGAGTTTAATAAAGGTGAGTTGGATGCGACAGCGAGTTTATCGTCATCAGGAGAGTATTCTTGTTTATGGGAGCAGCTTGAAAGACCAAAAACTCAGCTAGAAGATTTAATTACAGACCCCACTCTATGTAAAACAACATTCACAGCGCCAGATGTCGATACTGCATCATTATTGAAGTTTCAAGTTACTGTTTCAGAACCTGGTGGTTTTACAGATAAAGACGTTATGGAAGTTAGCGTACAAAGACGTGCTGTTGGAGATAATTTAAATGACACGGGTCAACAACGCTGTTTTGATAGCGAAACGGTAATAGATTGCGAAAGTGATGTTTTTCCTGAGCAAGATGCTGAGCTAGGCCGAGATAGTTTTATACAGAATGAGGGAAAAACGGGGGCAGGCCTTGCTTCTTTCGATTTTACCAAGTTAGATGACAATGCTCGACCGATTATCGATAGTTCAAGTAGTGATTTTAGCTGTGTCAAAGACAACAACACAGGGCTGATTTGGGAAGTAAAGCAACCTAATATTGCTACACCACCAAATGCACCACTGCGAGATACAAGAAATACTTATACTTGGTTCCTAACGAATTACCCGAATGGTTTCCGAGGGACAGATGCATCAACTTGCCTTAATAACCGCTATTGTGATGCACAGCAGTATATTGATGATGTTAATGAGACCAACTATTGTGGTGGTCGAAACTGGCGTTTGCCTACTTTCACTGAATTTATGGGAATTTTTAATTATGGAGAAGTGTCTAGTAGCTCTTATGTACTAGACCCTAATTACTTCCCTGCCATTGCTAGCCCACAGTGGAATAACAACAGCTTTTACTGGACCTCACAATTAAGTATTGAAGGGGCGACTGACAATTCAAACTTAATCGAAGCGTATGCTTTCGATATGCAAACAGGTGAAACAGTAGAGTTAGAACACACAACGAAAGCTTATATTCGATTAGTGAGAGAGGTGTCGAGCAATGGTAACTAAACACACACTATTTCTGCCGTTCTTACTTTTAAGTGTAGGTGTATCGGCCCAAGTATGCTTCAGTGATGCAGCCAATCCAGTTGGTTTTGTTGACCCGAGTGAACGTTTTGAAATTAATGAAACGGATGGCATTGTACTAGACAGAAGCACAGGCCTCATGTGGCAACAATGTGAAGTTGGGCTTAATTATAATGCTGATAATAAAACTTGTATTGGCAGTACACAGAAACTCACTTGGCAACAAGCACTACTAGAGGCTAACGATAATAGCCATGCTGGCTTTACAGACTGGCATGTGCCTAACATTAAAGAGTTAGCAAGTATTATTGATCACAGTTGTGCATCGCCTGCGTTGCCTCAACTTGAGCTAGGCGTATTTCTTTTTAGCAACGAATTAATCAGTGGTGAAGAGGGAGATTACTGGTCTAGCACGACGGTGACACTTGAGCCTCAATATGCCTGGACGTTCCAAGTTTCTGATGGTAAGAACAGGTATCTCAAAAAAACGCAGACTGGTCGATTAAGGCTGGTGCGTTACGCAAAATAGATTTAGCTTCATAAGAGAATTTGCTAATCTGTGCGCCTTAATTTGATGGGGCTTTATTTTGCGACACTTGTTTAAAACACTGTTAATTGCAACGCTGTTTACTGGCTCAGTTTGGGCCAGTGATAAATGTGATGTTGAGCTTGATCATGGCTTGATCATCACTGATTCAGTGATCCGCATCGTCGATAAAGGCCAAACTCGTGTGCAAATCAATAACGACGAGCAGTTGCTCATTAAAGGCTACTATATTCAACTCAGTGATGAAGAAACCAAGGTCTTGAAAGAATATGCACTGGGCATACGCGATACAGTACCAGAGCTTGTGAGTCTTGCTACAGATGGTGTTAATCTGGGTTTAAGTGCCATTGAGCAAATTGTCGAAGGTATGTCAGACAAAGAGCCGGAAGTATTAAAGACTCAGCTGCAATATGTTGAACGTGCGCTGATGGACAAGTTCAAACGCGGTGATGACTTCTTTTTTATCGCCCCCCAGTCACTATCTAAAATTGACGACTTCTTTACTGAAGAGATCAGTCAAAAGATCCATTCTGCAATTCATGGCTCATTAGGCTCAATTCTAGTGTCGCTCGGCGATGCCTTTAAATCTCGTGAAGGTAATATTGAAGATCGTATTACTGACATGGGTCAGCGTATGGAGATCATCTCCAAAGAAATTGATAAATCTCTAAAAAAGAAAGCGAAACAACTTGAAGACAAAGCCGAAGAGTACTGTGAATGTTTGAACTCATTGGATGAAACTGAGGCGCGCTTACAAGCCATTGTGCCTAGTTTAAAGGCCTATGACTTAGTTAGGATCAGAGCGTCTAAATAGATTGTTAACATCGGGTCGCTTATTTCTGGTTAGCCAAAATAAAAGCGCTCGGCATTCGCAAAGCTGAGTTTGTGCCAAGTGGCAGAGTCATCCACGAGTTGTCTATAACCTTGCCACACTTTTAAATAATCCTCTCGCATTAAACAAACGGGATAGTTAGAAGCAAACATCACTCTATCTTCGCCAAAGTATTCTAATAAGAGATTTAATTTTGCCTTTGGGCATAAAGCATCTGCGCAGTGTTCCTGACCAGAAAACTTAATAAAGATGTTATTTGTATCCCTTAATAATGAGAGTGCGCTTGTGTAATCATGCAGGTTATCAATAAAGCCAGCGTGATTAATAACAATCTTAAAATTAGGATGCAGTGTGGCACTTTTGAGCAATGCTTTTACAGCATCAAGATGGCAAAGCTCAAACTGCGCTTCAAAGACTAAGCCGTGTTCAGCGAGCGTGTTAAGGTTTGTTTTGGTGTTATGAGACAATAACCTAAGATAATCTTGGCCTTCGGTAATGTCACGAATGCCAATAAAATTAGGTGCTGATAGTAACTCATTTAACTGTTGTTCAAAGATGTCAGGTTCACAGTCTATTTGAATGTAGCTGATGGCTTTAAACGGGACGTGTTCAGGCGTACTACTAGCAAGCCATGCAAGCTCAGCACTTGGGTTGGCATTGCTAAACCCTGCCTCTATGTGCACAAAGCTATGTACTTTAAATTCAAAATTGGCTAAATCGGCATAGTGGTGGTTTTTCTTAATTTTATCTAGATTCGGCCAGTTTGGACCTGAGCCTTGAGTGAGCCAATGATATTGACCCAAACTTAAGTCAAAAAAGTGTAAGTGTGGATCAATTATCTGCATCATTGTGCTGTATAGCCCCCATCGATGCTTTGTAGGCTGCCTGTGATAAAGCTTGCATCATCAGACAGTAAAAATGCGGTGAGTGCAGCAACTTCATGAGCTTGGCCTAAGCGGCCTAATGGCTGTAGTTGCGCTTCTTCAGCCACGATTTCTGCTTTGTCAGCACCACTTTTGGCACAATACTTATCAATGGCATGATGGAATAGCGGCGTTTCTATTGTGCCTGGGCACACTGCATTAGCGCGAATATTAAACTTTGCATAATCAAGCGCCGTGGTTTTTGCCATTGAAGCTAATGATGACTTAGTCAGGTTATACGCAAATGAGTTCGGTTTACCTATGATGGCTTGGTCTGATGCCATTAACACAATCGCACCGTTTTGTTGCGTTTTCATGCTTGGTAAAACCGCTTGAATAGCCGCATAAGCGCCTTTGACATTCAAGTTAAATAGCGCGTCTAATGTAGCTTCATCGGTATCTTCGATGGTGGCACTTAAATGCTTGCCGGCATTCGAAACTAGGGCGTCAACACGACCTGTTTGCGAAATAATTTCAGCTATACAGCGCTTAACTGTTTTGACACAACTAACATCACACTCTACGAAATTGCCAACCTCAGAAGGGGCAATATCTAGATTAAAGACTTGGTAGTTTTCTGATAGCAGCTTTTCAACAACGGCGAGGCCGATGCCAAAGCTGCCACCTGTAACGATGGCAACTTTATTCATAATGAGTTATTCAACCTAAAATTAGTGACCGCAGCCACCTTCACCGTGAACATGACCGTGTGATAACTCTTCAGCCGTCGCTTCACGTACAGATACCACTTCAACATCAAATGTCAGTGTTTTACCTGCAAAAGGGTGGTTTAAATCACAGTCAGCGTTAAAACGGCCAACTTTTACAATGCTTACTTGATGGCGACCTTGATTTGATTCAACAATGGCACTCATGCCCGGCTTCCATACTTTGTTGTTGCCAAGGCCCTGTAAGTGTTTAATAGGAATACGCTGAATTAAGCCTTCTTGATACTCGCCGTAGCTGTCTTTTGGCTCAAGTGTTACGCTGAATTTGTCGCCTGCTGCTTTGCCTTCAAGCGCCGCTTCAAGACCAGGAAGCATACCTTCAGTACCGTGAAGGTAAGTTAATGGCTCAGCATTTGTGCTTGTTTCAATTTGCTCACCTGCTTCACTTAACGTGTAGTGAAACTCAACAGCCGTATCTTTAGTAATTTGCATGTTTTTCTCTCTTATCTCAGTTTAGCGCACATTTTACGTGAGCAAATCATGAAGTGCGAGTGTTAAGGAGAAGTATTCGGCTTTACGAGTTGCTCGAGCTCAGAAAGAAACTTTTTAGGTTCTGGTTTCTTGGGTGTTTGTGCAGGTCTGGGTAAATGCAGTACCAGCTTTTTTCCAGGTTTAAGCAAGCTGTTACTTTTGAGGTTATTCCATGTCAGTAAGTCTTTGACGGGCACATTGAATTGTTTGCTTATCTCCCAAAGTGAATCGCCATTTTGAATGATGTATTCATGTTCCATGGTTAATACAGGCTGTTTTTCTTCTTGGGCCAGATAAGGGCTTACCTGATATTCAAGCATTAAGTTATCGAGCGGTTGTGCTTTTTTTATTTTTAGTACTTCACCAACTTTTAAAAGACTCGTTTGCTTATTATTGAGTGCCATTAATGTCTTGACCGAAGTATTAAAGCGACGTGCTAAACCATAAAAGGTATCGTTTTTAATCACGGTGTAGGTTTGGCTAAAGTAGTTTTGAAAAAAGTCACTTTGCCACAGTTGTTTTTCGGTCAGCGGTAACAATACTTTATGAGGGCCTTCAGGGGCACTTTGGTGTTGCAGGTAGCCGGGGTTTAGCTGGTGGAGTTGTTTTTTATTAACCCCAGTGAGTGAGGCGAGTACCGAAAAATCAAAACGCTGAGCAAAGTCGACTTCGCTGGTTACAGCATAATTAGGTAGTTTAGGCACCTTAAACTTAGGGTGCTTGGCCTGAAGTAAATAGCTTAAAGCGAGTAGTTTCGGTACGTAGTCGGCGGTCTCCGAAGGGAGTTTAAGTTGCCAAAAATAACCTTGCTTGCCTTGCTTTTTACTTTTTCGAATCGCTTTTTTTACTCGACCTTCTCCGCTGTTATAGGCTGCGAGCGCATGTAACCAATCGCCGTTAAAGCGTTGGTAAAGGTAAACCAAATAATCTAGGGCGGCATCGGTTGAGGCTAACACGTCTTGTCTGCCGTCGTACCATTCATCTGTTGTTACGCCAAAGTGGTAGGCGGTGCTATCCATTAACTGCCAAATACCCACAGCACTTTGACTAGAGTGCACCTTAGGACGAAAGTCACTCTCAACAAAAGGCAGTAACACCATGTCCATCGGTAAGCCTTTTTGTTTTATTTTTTGAGCAATATGAAACAGATAAGGTTTTGCACGCTTATTTACTTTTAACAAGTAGTCGGGCTGTTTCAAATACCAGTTAATGCGCTTTTGTAAGCGGGGGGTCGGCACTATGTCAAAGGCTAAGCTGGCAATTATTTCTTGCCAAAGATCGTCGTAAACAATAGGACTTGCTTCAGGTGTAATACTGGAGTGCATGTCATCTTGTGGTTTTTTTTCTGCTTGATAGGGCTTGTATTCAGGCGTAGATTGGTTAAATAGCGCCGCGATTTCATGAGGTTCAGCAGGGGCGTTTTGATGAGGTGTAGAGGTGCTTTGGCATGCTGTTAGTACTAGCAACCCAATACATAATAAAATGCTTCGAAAATGTATATTCATACCCATGCTCCCTGTAAAATTATAGCACTGTCCCTTGCTTTTGCATTTTTTGCGTCTGTTTGGTTTTAGCCAACTCATACATTAATCTTAACCGAGTTTGCGTGAGCTCATCCGCTTTGTACATTGTCTGTAATGCTTCTGGCATCGCTATCGAGTCGCTGTTAATTGCGGCCTCTAAAAAGGAAATTGGTTTTTGTAATGCATTGAGTTTATATGGTTTACCTTGTGCTGGTAGTAACCAAGTCACTTTTTCAGCATGGTGTAGTTTTTTGATTGTTGCTAACCACGCCACTAAATCACTGTTCTGCACATAAGGAATAGGGTTCGCTGTTAATCCTGAAAACAACCCGAGGCTATGATGGCTTAATATACTTAGGTCGCCTTGTGTCGCCCCTTTGATTTTTTCTACGACAAGAGAATGTTCTCCTAAATCTAGAGTCACTTGAGCAGCGCTTAATAAAGTAGGGGAAGAAAATGCTGCATTTTGCCACTTCTCAATACGCGCCTTTGCTTTATTTAGGCGTTGTTGCATCTGGGCATTAGAGTGTGAGCCTAATCGAGATTGACTGAGTTGTAGGCTTTTTTCGAATCGAGAGAGTTTATCTTTTAAGGCACTTTGGTATTCATTGAAATGCTCTGAAACATAACGCGGTGCATGCCATGTCGCATTAGGAAATTCATTTGCTAGTAGCATCATCCCTAAGGTTTGTTCTTCATCAGTGCTGGTGCTGAATAAATAGCAAATAGGCAGAGGTATACGTTCCTTTACTTCGCGGGCAAAGCGCTCTAGTGCGCTAAAATCTCCATGTGCATCAATAATAGCGGCGCACTTTTGACCGACCAAAACAGCCTGATTACTTGTGAGGTAGCGGGCGTCAGACGGAGGGGCTATCAAAAAAGTCTTGTCATCGAACTTTAGCCATTGTGTTGCAGAAGCTGAAATTGAGATAAAAATAAAAAGTAGGGCGAAGAAAAATCGCATAACCAAATAGAGTATTACTGTGCAGTTTAAAGTTGCACGTAATTTAACCGATTATGCGAATTGATGAAAGAGAATTACTCTTCGCTGCTAGTTAGATGAGAAGAAAGTTTTGTGATTAGCCCTTCGTGTGCAGTTTTCTGCGCTTGTAAGTCATGACACAGATGCAGCGCGGCCATAAGTAATGCGCTGTGCTCAGTACGTATAGAACTGCGCTGCTTCATTTCTTCTACAGTGCTATTAAGCAAGGCTGCAGCATCGAGGAGCGCGGCTTCTTGCCCCTCTGTGCAGGCAAATTGATGTGTTTTGCCAAGCAGGCTCACTTCAACTTGATTGGTTTTTTGTGACATTAGCTAGCCTGAGTTGCACTCTGTAGCTTGCTCAACAGGCCTGATAAAGTTTGGCTTGTCTCTTTTTGCTTTTCTTCGCTTTCAAGTACTTCTAGCTGTAGAGTTTCATTTTCATCAACTAGTTTTTCATTTTGAGCTTTAAGCTCTGAAAGCTCGTTATTTAAACGATTATTTTGGTTGATCAGTTCATCAATCAATTGTTCGAGTTTTGGGAGAGTTTCGTTGTTCATAAAGGCGCTCTATTGACTGTTATTTATGGTACAAATGTAAAACAAACTGACTGAGGATGCTAGCAAATACCTAGCTTTGCAGTGCATTTTGTCATTATTTAGTCATATTTAGGTAAATTCAGCTCGAATACATGTCATAAACTCTATTTTATAATGTTAGGTTGTTCGAAATTTATTATTTCTCTGAGCTGTGTCGTTTATATCTGAGGGTAATTAGGCGATAATGCAAGTTGTTTTCTTCATTCCTGAGAGAGTTCTCAGGTAAACACTTTTGGGCGCAACTATGCTGAGTTATCGACATTCATTCCACGCTGGCAACCCTGCTGACATCATCAAACACCTAGTTCTAGCACAAGTGCTCGAATACATGACAAAAAAAGATAAGCCGTTTGATTATATTGACACGCATTCAGGTGCTGGTTTTTTTGAATTAGCAGGCGCAGATTCACAAAAGACACAAGAGTATCTCGATGGCATTGGCAAGCTTTGGCACTACCAAGATCAGAACCAAGCAATTCTAGACTTTGTTGAGTTGGTTAAAGGCATGAACGAAGCGTCACTGGCCTTTTATCCTGGTTCACCCAAAGTGGCTGAGCAGTTTTTACGTCGCCAAGACAAGGGCTGGTTCTTTGAATTGCACCCGCAAGATTTAGCTTTGTTAGAAAAGAACACTCAGCATAAAAAATCTTTGCGTGTAAAAGGTGAAGATGGTTTTAAAGGCTTACAAGGCTTGGTGCCGCCAGCTTCAAGAAGAGCTTGTGTTTTAATGGACCCGCCATATGAAATTAAAACCGATTATCAACATGCCGTTAAGATGATTGTTAAAGCGCATAAAAAGTTTAGCTCTGGCACCTACATGATTTGGTATCCAGTTGTAGATAGAGAGCGTATTGATTTAATGGAGCAAACTTTAAAAGAGTCAGGCATTAGAAACATTCAATTATTTGAGCTGGCAACCAGTGCCGATACTGATGTTCACGGTATGACGGCCTCAGGCATGATGGTTATCAACCCGCCTTGGACATTAAAAAAGACCATGGATGAAGTGTTGCCTGAACTGGTTGATTTATTGTCTGACGAAGATGGCTTTTTCAGAAGTGAGCAGCTAGTCGAAGAATAATAAAGCAAAAAATAAAGCGGCGAAAATCGCCGCTTAAAAAACTTGCCCAAATAAACTTCTTCACCGCAATGGTAAAAAGCTAACTATGGGCTAGTCGGGAGTTTAGAACACGTATTTCACTGACATTTGAATACGGTTTAAATCACCATCTACACCACTTTCTGTCTCGCGAGTACCTACTTTATATTCAGCACCAAAAGTCAGCTTTTTAACTGGCGAATAAAGTAAGTTAGCGCTGTAGCTTGTGCTTGATTTAGTTGGGTTATAGCCCGTACCAAGTACATCAGTTACATTATCCGCTTCGAAGAATGAATATAAGAAAGTTGAGCGGAATTTGTCATTCCAATGGTGCTGATAAGCAACAAAACCAGATGTAGAGTCAATCGTATGCAGGTTAGAACCATCATATACCGCGCCATTCGCAACGTTCAAACCAACATAACGGCCAAGGCCGGCACCTTGAGTTAGCATAAACTTGAGGTTGTTCTTACCAAAGTTCACACGACCTGATGCACTCACACCGAATGATGCTTCACTTTCATCAGCCGCGCCAATTTTGTAAGTGATTTGACGTGCAAGCGCTGTAAGCACAAAATTACCCCAATCCGCTTTGTGCGTATAACGTGCGGTGAAATCAGGCATAGATGCATCATCTGTTACCTCACGGCTTTTGTCAGCTGTAGTTACTGTGCTTTCTGGGTTTTCTACTGAGAATGAGAAGTTACCGCTGGTATATTTCGCCATTGCTTGACGAACGAACACAGTACCTTCCGCTGGGCCTACGAAGTCAAGTGTTTCAGGCAGTGCACCGACGTTTTGGAAGTTTGACCAAGCTTGACCAAATAACCAGCCTTTATAGGTAACAAATGCTTGACGAATACGCGGAGAGTAAGAGTTACTCACACGCTCATTACCACCTGTTGAGGCAATAAAGTCTAGTTCGATTTTCGTTTTAATGGTGCTGCCATCTTCAAGTTTGGTGGCTGTGCCAAAGTTAAAACGAGATTGACGGGCATGCATGTCAAATACCGCATCTTCACTGCTAGAAGCAGATACTGGAGTTGTGCCCGGTACATAGAAGTCACGGCCAATGTGTTGTGCGCCTAAGGTACCGTCAGAAAAGTCACTCCAGATAGCGTCGAGCTTAACGTAACCGCCATAGCTTACTTTGGTGTCTTCGATGGTACCTGCTAGAGCGGGTAGGCTTAGAGCGCTTGATACTGCTAGTGCTGTAAGGGTTTTAATTGCTACACTTTTAGTTGTCATAGTTGATGTTCCTTAAAGCTACGTTGTAAATTGCAACGACGCTGTCATGAATAAGAGTTCATACCCACTGTTGTTGATGGTCGCTTTTTGCTCAATTAGCCTTTGGTCTATACGACTAAGGTGGAATAATAAACAAACAGTTCACAGACCATTAATAATTTGTGGCAGTATTTCGTCTATAAAAATAGTGGTTAATCGTATTTTACGCTTTATTTTTTATTTATTTAATATAGGGTTGAACTGTTTGGTTCTATTTTGGGCACTTTATTGCAAAAATTGATCTGTGTTTGTTTTTTAACCTTTATACAACTAAGGTCTAATTCTTAAACTGCAACGCCTGAGTGATCCTTGATGAAAGCCCAAGGGCAAGTAAATTAATATGGAGATGACTATGTCACAAAGCATTTATCCGGTTCCTGAAGCTATCAAGAACAATGCATTAGTTAATAACGACCAGTATGAAACTTTATATCAACAGTCTATCGACAATCCTGAAGCATTTTGGGCTGAACACGGTAAACGCCTTGATTGGTCAACCCCTTATACAAAAGTTAAAAACACTTCTTTCGATAAAGGTCACATCAGCATCAATTGGTATGAAGATGGTGAGCTAAACGCTTCTTATAACTGTATCGACCGTCACCTTAAAGACAAAGCCGATAAAGTTGCACTAATTTGGGAAGGCGACAGCCCAGAGCATAGCGAAAATATTACGTTCCAACAGCTTCATGACGAAGTAGCTAAACTTGCCAACGGCCTTAAAAAGCTAGGTGTTGAAAAAGGCGATCGCGTTGCGATTTATATGCCGATGACGCCATTTGCAATTTATGCAATGCAGGCCTGTGCACGTATTGGTGCTATCCATTCAGTGGTATTCGGTGGTTTCTCACCATCAGCAATTGCAGATCGTATTAAAGATTCTGGCGCAAAAGTGGTTATCACATCTGATGAAGGTCGTCGCGGTGGTAACACAGTGCCGCTAAAAGCTAATGTTGACGAAGCGGTTTCTCAAGATGGCGTCACAGTTGAGCATGTTGTTGTGCATCAACTAACAGGTGGCGAAGTTGATTGGCAAGGTCATGACGTATGGTGGCATGAGCTAACAGCTGATGTACCTGCTGAATGTGAACCAACGCCAATGAATGCCGAAGACCCACTATTCATTCTTTATACTTCTGGTTCGACTGGCACACCAAAAGGTGTTGTACATACAACCGGTGGTTACCTAGTTTATTCTTCAATGACCCATGAATATGTGTTCGATATTAAAGAAGACGATGTTTACTGGTGTACGGCCGATGTAGGTTGGATCACCGGTCACAGCTACATGGCATACGGCCCACTAGTTAATGGCTGTACTCAGGTAGTATTTGAAGGTGTACCAACTTACCCAAGCGCAGGTCGTATTGGTGAGGTGGTTGATAAGCACAATGTAACCATTCTTTATACTGCGCCAACGGCTATTCGCGCACTAATGGCTAAAGGCGATGAGCCAACAGCGAGTTCAAAGCGTGATTCACTGCGTATCATGGGTTCAGTCGGTGAGCCAATCAACCCTGAAGCGTGGACTTGGTACCATGAGCGTATTGGTAACAGTAAATGCCCAATCGTAGATACTTGGTGGCAAACAGAAACCGGTGGCATCATGATCACACCATTGCCAGGTGCGACAGACATGAAACCAGGATCGGCAACACGTCCATTCTTTGGTATTGCTCCAGCTCTATTTGATGCTGCAGGTGAAACACTACAAGGCGCAACAGAAGGTAACCTAGTTATTCTTGATAGCTGGCCGTCACAAGCGCGTACAGTGTATGGTGACCATGAGCGTTTTGAACAAACTTACTTCTCAGCTTACCCGGGCGTTTACTTCACAGGTGACGGTTGTCGTCGTGATGAAGATGGTTATTACTGGATCACAGGCCGTGTAGATGACGTACTAAACGTATCAGGCCACCGTCTAGGTACTGCGGAAATTGAAAGTGCCTTAGTTGCGCACGAAGCAGTTGCAGAAGCTGCGGTAGTTGGTTACCCACATGACATCAAAGGCCAAGGTATTTATGTGTATGTGACACCGAATGAAGGTGTACAGGTAAGCGATGAATTAACGAAAGAAGTGCGTAACTGGGTTCGTAAAGAGTTAAGCCCAATTGCTTCTCCAGATATGATCCAATGGTCACCGGGTCTACCTAAGACACGCTCTGGTAAGATTATGCGCCGTATTTTACGTAAGATCGCCGCAAATGAGCACCAACAGCTAGGTGATACGTCGACACTGGCCGATCCTACTGTAGTAGATGAATTAATAGAAAATCGTTTAAATCGTTAATAGAGCGCTAAAAACTTGAATTTCATTAAATTCTAATCGTACTATATCGGCTGTCCTCTTTCAGATGACAGCCGAATTTTTAGGAGAAAAGCATGAATCAGTTTTTAATTGCGGATGATCACCCTTTATTTAGGGAAGCTTTAAAAGGCGCATTGCAAAGTCAGTTTGAAGATTTAACCGTTTTCGAGTCTGAAAGTTTTGACAGTACCCTTGCTGTGTTATCAGAGCAAGACGAGTTAGATTTACTTTTACTTGATCTACATATGCCCGGCAGCGGTGATTTATACGGCCTCATTCGTATTCGTGAAGATTACCCAAGTCTGCCTATTGTGGTTGTATCAGGCAGTGAAGATCTCAGCATCATTTCTAAGGTAATGGCGTACGGTGCCATGGGCTTCATTCCGAAAGCTTCCTCAACACAAGATATCGCGCAAGGTATCGAAACCGTGTTAGAAGGTGAAACTTGGTTACCAGAAAATATAAAAGACAAAGTAGCCAATGTTGAAAATGAAGACAGAGAGCTCGCGCAACAAGTTGCTTCACTCACGCCACAACAATATAAAGTATTACAGTACCTGCACGAAGGTTTACTGAATAAGCAAATTGCCTATGAATTACACATTTCTGAAGCGACAGTAAAGGCACATATTACTGCTATCTTTAGAAAGCTAGGTGTTTATAACCGTACTCAAGCTGTACTGATTGCTTCAAAACTACAATTAGAACCCGTAGAAGCAGTGAGTTAAACATCGCGGTTATGCAATAGAAGATTTTTAATGCACTAGGCAAGGAGAGTCTTGGTGCAAAGCTCTAAAAAGCTTGTCACAGAATTTATAGTTAAATTTGCAACAAGCCCTGCAAATTTTCTAGCTAACCTTAGTTTTGGTTAACTAAATACCACAGTCCGATTGCCGTTGATAAACAGCTTGTGCTCAGAGGCGAGTTGTAAGGCGTTACAGAACACGGTTTTTTCGATATCACGGCCAATCTTCGCCATGGCTTCAGCATTGTGTATGTGGGTTACTGGCGTAACATTCTGTGCAATGATAGGGCCTTCATCGAGTTCATTATTCACAAAGTGTGCGGTCGCACCGACAATCTTTACGCCGCGCTCAAATGCTTGATGATAAGGCTTAGCGCCAATAAACGCAGGCAAGAAAGAGTGATGGATATTAATCACTTTATTCTCAAAGCGTGCAACAAACTCAGGTGACAAAATACGCATATATTTTGCAAGACCAATAATGTCAGGCTGATATTGCGCAATGGCATCACCGACGAGTTTATCGTGCTCAGCACGGCTTAACCCTTCATGTGAAATACAATGAAAGGGAATATCAAAGCCTGACACCAGCTTTTCCAAATCTGGATAATTGGCAATGACAGCCTGTACTTCGATGTTAAGGGCTTGCTCGTATTGCTTAAGCAGTACACCACCTAGGCAATGAGCTTCTTTTGTCGCCAGTAATACCACCTTTCTTTTTGACTCGTCAAAAAGCTCAACTTTGGCCCCAGAAGGCAACTGACTTTTTAATTGCTCAAGAAAAGCTTCACTGGGCTCTCCGGTTAATTCGGTGCGCATGAAGAAGCGTTTCGCTTCTTTATCAACAAATTCATTGTTGCGGGTGATATTAAGATTGTGCTCGTAACAAAGCCCAGTAATTTTCGCGATCAGCCCAACGTCGTCATCACATTGTGTGGTTAGTATTGTTTGCATTTCCTCATTCCTCTGCAAAGTCGAATAGTCACTCTAGCTTTATTACAGAGGAATGAAAATAGCTAACTCATGCTTATTAACGGCCAAAATTCATTAATGCTTTCAATTTTGCTGGTTTTACCGGTTTTGATAGATAATGAATGTTCAAAGCCTTTACTTCAGCTTTAACCTCTTGGTCGCGTACAGCTGTTATGAGCACAGCAGGGACTTGTGATTGCCATATCTCTCTCAAAGTTTTGATTAAGGTGATGCCATCACATTCAGTGCCTAGTTGATAATCCATGAGGATTAAATCTGGGGCTTTATTTGATTTGGCATGCGCCAGTACCGAATCAACATCATTAAATAGCTCGTAGTTAGTTTGCCACTTAGCTAATAAACTCGACATGGCCTCTAGGTTTTTAGGGTCGTCGTCAACGGCGATAATATTGAGCTTAGCGTTATTATCTCCTAGTGGCATGCTGGAAGTTGTGATGGTTTTCTTCGCCACCAAATTACCATCACCATAAGGGATTAACACGCTAAAGCGGCTCCCTTTTCCGGGGATAGATTTCACCTCTAAGACAATTGAAAGCAGGTCACATAGACGTTTTACCACCCCTAAACCCAAACCTACGCCTTTGTTGTCATTTGAGTGTATGCGATAGAAGTCATTAAATATTTTGGCTTGTTCGTATTCGCTGATCCCTGGGCCTGTATCGTACACTTCGACCAATAAGCCATGCTTTCGCTTACGGGTTGCAATCAATACTTCGCCAGAGTCTGTGTATTTTACGGCGTTTGATACTAGGTTTTGGATCACGCGACGCAAGTATGTGGTGTCGCTATGAACAATATTTTGATTGCTTCTGACTTTTAATTTAAGACCTTTTTCACTCGATAAAATCGCGTACTCATTGGCAAGTGGGCAGAGGATATCATCGATACTAAAATGTCTTGGGGTTGGCTGCATTGCCCCTTGTTCTAGTTTGGCAATATCAAGTAAAGATGACATCAAGTGAACGGTAGAATCGAGCGAGTCGTTGAGCTTATCAAAGCTGCCTCTATCTTGAGACGATAAGTGGTTAGGATCAATCGCTGCTGAGTATAATCTGGCAGCGTTGAGTGGCTGCAAAATATCATGGCTGGCGAGTGCTAAGAAGCGGGTTTTACTGTCATTGGCTTTTTCAGCTTCTTTTTTCGCAGCAATTAAGGCGTGCTCGGTTTCAATTCGCGAGTCTATTTGTGCTTCTAAGTCTTTATTAATATTTCGGATCTCTTGAGTGCGCGCTTCGATGCGGTTTTCAAGATCCATGTTAATTTCTTCAAGGGCATTTTGTGTGGCGATGTGCATGGTGACATCGCTAAAACTGGTCACAAATCCCCCTTCAGGTAGTGGGTTACCCGTCATTTCAAACACCTGGCCATCACGGCGATGGCGAATAAAGTGATGGGGTGTGCCATTTCTCAAATGTTGAACACGTTTTTCGACAAGGCGGTCAATTTCACCCGGGCCACATTCACCGCGTTTGGCGTTAAAACGAATGACTTCTTCAATCGGCTGGCCGACTTCTAAAAAGCCCTCAGGGTAGTTAAACATCTCGGCATAGCGCTTGTTCCAAGCGACTAGATTAAGGTCTTTATCTACAACAGAAATACCATGAGAGAGGTTCTCGAGTGAGGTATAGAGTAAGTTTTGGTTAAATTGTAGGGCTTGAGTGGTTTCATCAAAAAAGTTAACCACTTCTTCAAATGCCATTTGTTTGCCCGAGGCCACGGTATGAATAAGCGCTTGAGCAGACGAGGCACCGAGTACCCCGGTTAATGCACGTTCACAATAGGCGATAAACTCAGGGTCTGGATAAGCGTTGTTGTCATCAATATCATGTAATAATGCGTAGTGGCCAAGCAATTGTTGTGAGCGTTGAACACCTAAGAAAGTCTGTAATAGCACTTTGAAGTCATACACGGTTGCTTTGACATTTTTGTTCATGCGTTTAATCAGCGCCGCTTCTTCACGTGGATTTACAAAGGCTGCGGCTTGTATTTTATCGATTAAACGCTCATGGGCACCTAATGAGAAGCTAATGTAGCAACTAATATTCGCAAATAGGGCGATTAAGGTGCCCTGAGTGATAAGCTGCTGCCTTGCTTCGAAGTTGAGAGAAAATCCCATATCGACCATGGGCATCATTAAAAACAGTGTCCAACAGATAAATCCAGCTAATAACCCTGCATAAACGCCGTAAGCATGGCCCTTACGCCAGTACAAGCCGCCAACAATGGCAGGTAATAATTGGGTAACTAATGAAAATGCCACAAGACCCATACTTGCCAGTGATTCCCCATGACCAAAATGTTGTTGGTATAAATAAGCTAATAATAAAATGGCGGCGATGATAAAGCGGCGGATCAAGAGAATGGAAGACTTATAATTACCCAGTGCAGGGGCGCGGTGAAAACGGCGTTTCAATACCAGTGGCAATACAACATCATTCGACAACATCGTACTGAGTGTGAGTGTTGCGACAACGATCATCGCAGTTGCCGAAGACAGTCCACCGATAAAGACAAAGGTCGTGAGAATGGGGTGACCGGTTGAAATAGGCAATGCCAGTACAAAACTGTCTGCCGCCAAATGAGAGCCAATATTAGGATGAATAGCAGCAGTAGCAATCGGGACGATCATTGCAGCAGTTAACATAAGATATAGAGGAAAAGCCCATCTCGCTGTAAGTAAGTGCTTTCTATCTTGATTATCTACAACAGTCACATGAAATTGTCTGGGCAGGCAGATAATAGCCGCAGCCGCGATCAGGCTCTGACCAATAAAGTTGAAGCTACTAAAGTTAAAGTCTTGCCAGTGAGTGAGCAAATTTAAGCTATGTTTTGGCTGATTATAAAGTGCAATTAATGCTAAAGCCGCCACAGCAACAAGTGCTAACAACTTAATAATAGACTCAAAAGCAATGGCCAGCATCAAGCCTGACCGGTACTCGGTGACGTCTACTTTTCGTGTACCAAAGAAGATAGCGAAGAGGGCAATGATCAAGGTACCGGTAAGCGCTAAAACAGTACCAGAGAGTTGCTCATCTTGTTGCAGTAATAAAAAGCTAGAACTCAGCGCTTTAAGTTGCAGTGCAATATAAGGAATGGTCGCCAACAAAGCTATCATGGTAACCATGACGGCTGTGGTTTGTCGTTTGCCGTAGCGGGCAGAGATAAAATCGGCAATGGTGGTGATATTTTGTTTTTTACTGACTAATACCAGTTTTCTTAAAAAACCTTGTCCGAATAAAAATAATAAAGCGGGCCCTAATAAAATAGGTAAATAATGCCAACTACTCGCCGCAGCAGTACCTACAGCACCATAGTAAGTCCATGAGGTACAGTAAATGCCGAGCGCCAATGCATACACAAAAGGGTGGTGACTAAACTTTAGCGCACGGGGAGTGGTTTTATCTCCCCAGTTTGCCAGCCAGAATAAAACCCCTATATAACAAAGAGAAACAAATATCAGTGCAGCGCTCATAGTCTTATCTTTTTTATTGTCGACCAAATAACCTTACCACATTTGCTTTTTTTGTAATCCTTTTTGTATCGCAATTTAATGTTTAACTGACTGTTTAATATAGATTTTGTATTTATTACCCTGGCCAAATTAGACTAATGTCTTATACCATCCCCAAAATGCCTTTTTTGCTCAAAATGCGAACGTTTAATTTGCTAAGTGTCTGTTAAATATAATTAAACCGGATGTTTTTAGTGTGTCAATCTGCAGTTTACGTAAACGTTAACTTGATGTTACGACTAAGGTAGCAATTCCAACTTGATAGGGCGTTGCTAATGTAGATAGTGACGATTAACACCAACACAGCCAATTCATTGGCAAGTGATAGGGGACAACAAAAATGGCTTTTAAAGACGAAGAACAAGCAAAAGCATATTGGTCAGAAAATCTGAGCCTCATGTTTAAGCTATTAACAGTATGGTTTGTAGTGTCATTTGGTTTTGGCATTTTACTGGTAGATGTACTTAATGAGATCCGTTTCTTTGGATTCAAATTAGGGTTTTGGTTTTCACAGCAAGGCGCAATTTACACCTTTGTGGCTTTGATTTTTGTCTACGTGTTCAAAATGGATACGCTTGATAAAAAATACGGCGTAGATGAATAAGGAGCACGAAGATGGATGTTAAGATTCTTACCTTTATTATTGTTGGCTTGAGCTTTGCGCTCTATGTCGGCATCGCAATTTGGGCTCGTGCGGGCTCAACCAAAGAATTCTATGTTGCTGGCGGTGGTGTACCACCTGTGGCAAACGGCATGGCAACAGCCGCAGACTGGATGAGTGCAGCATCATTCATTTCAATGGCGGGTATTATTTCCTTCGCCGGTTACGACGGTGGTGTTTACCTAATGGGTTGGACTGGTGGTTATGTACTACTGGCGCTTTGTTTAGCACCTTACCTTCGTAAATTTGGTAAATTTACGGTACCAGATTTCATAGGAGATCGTTATTACTCTCAAGTTGCCCGTGTAGTAGCTATCTTGTGTGCAATCTTTATCTGTTTCACTTACATTGCTGGTCAAATGCGTGGTGTAGGTGTTGTGTTCTCTCGCTTCTTAGAAGTAGACATTGAGACTGGTGTTTACATCGGTATGGTTATCGTATTCTTCTATGCTGTATTAGGTGGTATGAAAGGTATCACGTATACGCAGGTTGCTCAGTACTGTGTATTAGTATTTGCTTACCTAGTACCTGCTATTTTCATCTCACTGATGATGACGGGTCATTTATTACCGCAAACTGGTTTTGGTGCAACTTTAGCTGATGGCTCGGGTGTGTATATGCTCGATAAACTCGATGGACTGAGTACCGAATTGGGCTTCTCTCAATATACCGAAGGCTCTAAGAGCATGATCGATGTATTCGCTATCACTGCCGCTCTTATGGTCGGTACTGCGGGTCTGCCTCACGTAATCGTTCGTTTCTTCACAGTACCGAAAGTAAAAGATACGCGCATCTCAGCAGCATGGACGCTTGTATTCATCGCGATTGTTTATACGACAGCACCTGCGGTTGCATCATTTGCGCGTGTAAACATGATTGACACAATTAATGGTAAAGACGGTAGCGGTACATTATATGAAGAAGCACCAGCTTGGGTTAAAAACTGGGAAAGAACTGGCCTTATCACATTCGAAGATAAGAATGGTGACGGCAAAATGCAGTACTCTGCAGGTAAGATCTCAGATCCAAACAGTGCTAACGAAGTAAACATTGACCGTGACATCATGGTACTGGCGAACCCTGAGATTGCTAATCTACCAGCTTGGGTTATCGCATTAGTCGCAGCGGGTGGTATTGCAGCAGCACTATCAACCACAGCGGGTCTACTGCTGGTAATTTCAACCTCGGTATCGCATGATTTACTTAAGCGTACGCTGAAACCAGATATCAGTGATAAACAAGAGCTACTAGCTGCGCGTTTAGCAGCGATGATAGCGATTGCAATTTCAGCTTACTTCGGTATTAACCCGCCAGGATTTGTGGCCTCAGTTGTGGCATTTGCATTCGGCCTAGCAGCAGCGAGCTTCTTCCCAGCAATCATTATGGGTATCTTCTCTAAGAAGATGAATAAAGAAGGTGCGATTGCAGGTATGGTAACAGGTATTGGCTTCACAGCGGCTTATATCATTTACTTCAAGTTCATCAGCCCTGAGCTTAATGCACCAGCAAATTGGTTATTCGGTATCTCTCCAGAAGGTATTGGTATCATCGGTATGCTAGTTAACTTCATCGTTGCTGCGGTTGTTCTTAAACTAACTGCTGAAACACCAAAAGAAGTGCAAGACATGGTTGACAGTATTCGTAACCCTAAAGGCTCAGGTGAGGCACACGCCCACTAATATTTGAGCGAATAAGCACAAAGCTCAGCCGGCAAGGCTGGGCTTTTATTCGTTTTAGCAAAGTGCTGTTTTTACATTTTTATAGCTGTATTTTGCTAAAACGATTCATACCTAAGCGTAAACACTAACATTTCTCTCTTTTATTGTAGTTGTTTATAGGCGGGTGACTTAGGAGTAGAGCATGACCCCAGAAGTTGCTGAAGTCGCAAAATTTGTTGCCTTACAGGCGCCATTTAGCCAATTACCAGAAGCGGCGACCCACTATTTTGTGTCCCATTTAGAAATTGTTTACTTAAATAAAGACAATCAGTCGCAGTGGTTAAAATCAACTGAGCCAAATTTATACTTAGTTCGCTCAGGCCAATATGATCTGGTCAATGCCAAAGAAGAAGTGATCACGCAAATAGCAGAAGGTGACTATTTTGGCTTTCCGTCTTTACTCACCGGCGATGCCATACAAAACCGCATCGAAGTGTCGACCCCCGGCTTAATCTACATCTTAAATCAAACCAGCTTTGACTATTTACGTCGTGAATATAAGGCGTTCGAACAACACTTTGTACGAGCCCATGCTAATCGTTTACTGTCATCTCATTATCAGCAGAAAAGCGACAATTGGTCTGAGAAAAAAATCAGTGAGCTATTGACCAGAAAGGCAATAACACTCGGACCTGATGCATCAATTCGTGATGCTGCAGTGAAAATGAGTGATCATGGGGTCTCTTCAATTATGGTCACCGAGCAAGAGAGTCTTATTGGTGTACTCACTGATAGAGACTTGCGTAATCGGGTTCTGGCCAAAGATGTAGACCCTAATATGGCAATAAATCAGGTCATGACGGGCAAGCCAAAATTCATCTTCGAAAATAATCGGGTGTTTTCTGCTTTGCATTTAATGCTTAAACACAACATACACCACTTGCCTGTGCTCGATGAAAATTACACGCCACTGGGTATGTTGACCAGTACAGATTTGTTGCGTCAGCAAAAAAGCGATCCGGTGCAGCTTATTGGCCGCATTTATAAAGCGACATCAGTTCAGCAGTTACGTCTTTATGCACAAGAGATCCCTGCACTATTAAAGAGCTTTTCTCATAACATTGATGATATCTCGGTAATGGGCAAACTATTAAGTGGCCTGACCGATGCATTGACCAGTCGATTAATTCGCATTTATCAGCAGGAGCATGGCACAGCGCCATGTGCGTTTAGTTTTATTTGCTTTGGTTCACAAGCCCGCGAGGAACAAACCTTGCATTCAGATCAAGATAACGGATTGTTGCTACCAAATAATTTAACTGACGATCAAAGAGCTTATTTCAAAGGGATGGGCGAATTTGTCTGTGAACAACTGGTTGAATGCGGTATTAAGCGTTGCCCAGGTAATATAATGGCAAGTAACCCCGAGTGTTGCGGCACCTTAAATGAGTGGTCAGAGCGATTTTTTAAGTGGATCAAATCTCCTACGCCACAAGCCATGTTGAACTGTAAGATCTTTTTTGATCTGCGCTTTATTGATGGTTCGAATGAGCTATATAGTGACTTATGTGTGTCGCTTGAACGAATAAGCAAAAATGAACTCTTCTTTGCGGCCATGGCCACAGATATTAACGCGAACTCAGTACCGATTGGTTTGTTTCAGCAATTTAAACTTGAGAAGAGTGAGTCTAAGCATAAGTATTTAGATCTTAAAAAGCGCGGTGTTGTGATCATCAATGATATTGCAAGGCTCTATGCACTAAAAGCTGGAGTAAGGCGGGCCAATACCCTTGAGCGTTTGGATGCGCTGACTAAATTTAATCTCATAAGCGCTAAAGACATTTATAACCTCAAAGATTGTTGGCGCTACCTGACGCAATTGCGACTCAAAACCCAATTGAATAAAGAGGGCTTGCCGGGCAATTGTATTGACCCTGAAATGCTTACCTCTTTAGAAAAACATCAGTTAAAAGAAGCGTTTTATCTGATTAAGCAAGCACAGCAAGCCTGCGCGTTTAAGTTTGCCAGAGGCAGTTTGTAAATGCAGAAGTTAGTACAAAAAGCGCTTCGCTATTTAAAAGCCAAAGGCAAGTCACTTGATGAAGTGGAGTTTGTGGTTTTAGACCTAGAACTGACAGGGCTTGATCCTAAAGCACATGAAATTGTATCTGCGGCTTGGGTGACGATGCGCAATGACAGAATTCAGTTAAAAAGTGCGAGGCACATCATTAATAGTGATGTGAAGCAGTTAGATCAGAGTCCGGTTTTTCATGGTATTGATGAGCAAACGCTTAATGAAGGGGTATCTCTTAAGGCGTTAATGACTGAGCTATGTGATGCTTTGCACGGTAAGGTCTTAGTGTGCCACAACGCTTATTTAGACTGGGGGTTTATCCGACTAAATAGCAAAGCGTTAGGGTTAGAGGCACTTCCTTTGGCCATTGTCGACACCATGCAAATTGAGAAAAGGCGTCAGTTAAAGCAGAACACCGAACTACATCAGGACAGCCTAACTCTGGCTAATTGTCGCACTCGTTATCAACTGCCAGACTATGAGGTGCACAATGCACTCACCGATGCCTTAGCAACTGCCGAGTTGCTGTTAGTCTTAATTAATAAAATTGGGGCGGGTAAGCCACTTAAACTTTCAGCCTTGATGTGAGATTTTTTTTCGCGCAAGTGTATACATAATTTGCCTATGTCGATTACAATAGCGCCATCTTTTAGGAAGTTACTTTCCTGTCTCTGCATTTAGCTAGGTCCACAACTTAATGGCAATAAAACTGGCAATAAATGGGTTTGGTCGTATTGGACGCAATGTTGTGCGTGCATTATATGAATCAGGCCGCCATCAAGATATTGAAATCGTGGCTATTAACGAATTAGCCGACCCCAAAGCCGTTGCGCATTTACTTAAATATGATACCTCTCACGGTCGTTTTGCTTACTCGGTTTCGCATGATGCGCCTTTCTTAGAAGTAAATGGTGACAAGATCCAATTGTTTAGTGAGTCAGATCCCGCTCATTTGCCTTGGCAGGCTTTGCAAGTTGATGTGGTACTTGAGTGTACGGGTGTGTTTCACAGTCGACTAGACGCTCAAAAACATCTATATGCAGGTGCTAAAAAAGTTTTATTCTCTCAACCAGCCGATGCAGATGTTGATGCAACCATAGTGTATGGCATTAACGAAGATGAACTTAAAGCTGAGCACACAATTGTTTCTAATGGTTCTTGTACAACCAATTGTATTGTGCCTGTGATCAAAGTCCTTGATGATGCCTTTGGCATTGAATCGGGTGCTATTACCACGATCCATGCGTCGATGCATGACCAGCAAGTGATCGATGCGTATCACAGTGATTTACGTCGTACTCGTGCAGCGAGTCAGTCAATCATTCCTGTCGACACTAAATTAGCCCGTGGTATTGAGCGCATTTTGCCTAAATTTGAAGGTCGTTTTGAAGCCATCGCTGTACGTGTTCCGACGATAAATGTGACGGCCATGGATTTAAGTGTTACGCTAAACCAAGACGTTGATTTAGATAAAATAAATCAGGCAATTCAGGCTAATACACAAGGCCGATTAGAAAATATTTTAAGTTACACCGAAGAGCCTTTGGTGTCGGTAGATTTTAACCATGATGCACATTCTTGTATCATTGACGGCACGCAAACACGCGTAAGTCATAAAAGGTTAGTAAAACTTTTAGTATGGTGTGATAACGAGTGGGGGTTTGCGAACCGTATGCTCGACACCGCTGAGGCCATGATGGCCGCTAAATAACAACAAAGCTATTACCCAGTATCGTTCTTAAAGGAGACATCAATGTCAGTCATCAAAATGGCGGATCTAGATTTATCAGGCAAGCGTGTTTTAATTCGTGAAGATTTAAACGTGCCAGTAAAAGGCGGCAAAGTAACGTCTGATGCGCGTATTCGCGCTTCACTTCCGACTATTAAACTTGCACTTGAAAAAGGTGCAAAAGTGATGGTGATGTCTCACCTTGGTCGTCCAACTGAGGGCGAGTACAATGAAGAATTCTCACTTCAGCCAGTGGTTGACTATCTAAACGAAGCGTTAGAGCAAAATGTACGTTTAGAAAAAGATTACCTAAATGGTGTTGAAGTAGCTGACAATGAAGTAGTTGTGTTCGAAAACGTACGCTTCAATGTAGGTGAAAAGAAAGACGACGAAGCACTTGCTCAACAGCTTGCTGCATTATGTGACGTATACGTGATGGATGCATTCGGTACGGCTCACCGTGCTCAAGCGTCTACACATGGCGTTGGTCTATTCGCTGAAGTTGCGTGTGCTGGCCCACTGTTAGCGGCTGAACTTGATGCACTAGGTAAAGCACTAGATAACCCGGCACGTCCACTTGTGGCGATTGTAGGTGGTTCTAAAGTATCGACTAAACTGACTGTACTTGATTCACTATCAACTGTGGTTGACCAGCTAGTTGCTGGTGGCGGCATCGCGAACACTTTCGTTGCGGCAGCAGGTCACCCTGTTGGTAAGTCGCTTTTCGAAGCTGATTTAATCGACGAAGCAAACAAATTAACATCAGCAGCGCGTGCAAACGATGGTGACATTCCAGTACCAACAGATGTGGTTGTTGGCACTGAGTTCTCTGAATCAGCAGTGGCAACAATCAAAGATGTGACTGAAGTATCTGATGAAGACATGATCTTTGATATTGGTCCAGATACAGCACAAACTCTAGCTAAAATCATTGAAAATGCAGGCACGGTTGTGTGGAATGGCCCAGTTGGCGTTTTCGAATTTGACCAGTTTGGTAATGGCACAGAAGCAATTGCAAATGCAATTGCAAAGTCTAATGCCTTCTCAATTGCAGGTGGCGGCGACACGCTAGCAGCAATCGACAAATATGGCGTTGCAGATGAAATTTCTTACATTTCAACGGGCGGTGGTGCTTTCTTAGAATTCTTAGAAGGGAAAAAACTACCAGCTGTTGCTATGCTTGAGAAAAGAGCAAACGCATAACAGTTTTTCAGGCCAGCTTTTGCTGGCCTTTTTATCTTAATCACTCTCACTCAGATTAAGGTAAATAAAAAATTAGTAGCAACAAGCGAAAGGCTACTTTCGATATATCCGTTCAAACTAGATAGCAAAAGCTATCGACTATTGGAGAAAGCAAAATGGCTTTAATCAGTATGCGTCAACTTCTTGATCATGCAGCAGAGCATGGTTACGGCGTTCCAGCGTTCAACGTTAACAACCAAGAGCAGATGCGTGCCATCATGGAAGCGGCTGATAAAACAAACAGCCCAGTGATCGTTCAAGGCTCTGCAGGCGCACGTGCTTATGCAGGTGCCCCTTTCATTCGTCATATGATTTTAGCGGCTGTTGAAGAATGGCCACATATCCCAGTTGTTATGCACCAAGACCACGGTACATCTCCTGGTGTATGTCAGCGTTCTATCCAATTAGGTTTCTCATCAGTGATGATGGATGGTTCTTTAATGGAAGATGGTAAAACACCTTCTTCATATGAGTACAACGTAGACGTAACACGTCGTACGGTTGAGATGGCACATGCATGTGGTGTGTCTGTTGAGGGTGAGCTAGGTGTACTAGGTTCACTAGAAACCGGTGAAGCTGGCGAAGAAGATGGCATTGGCGCTGAAGGTAAGTTAACTGAAGATCAACTACTAACTGATCCTGAAGAAGCTGCTGACTTCGTTAAGAAAACAGGCGTAGATGCACTAGCAATCGCGTGTGGTACATCACACGGTGCTTACAAGTTCACACGTCCACCAACAGGTGACATCTTAGCAATCAACCGTATCAAAGAGATCCACGCTCGTATTCCTGATACTCACTTAGTTATGCACGGCTCTTCTTCAGTACCGCAAGAGTGGTTAGCAGTAATCAATGAATTTGGTGGTGAGATCCCTGAAACTTACGGTGTACCAGTTGATCAAATCGTAGAAGGCATCAAGTACGGCGTGCGTAAAGTAAACATCGATACAGACTTACGTTTAGCATCAACGGGTGCTATCCGTCGTCACCTTGCGCATAACCCGTCTAACTTTGACCCACGTAAATTCTTAGCTGAAGCGACGAAAGCAATGACTGAGATCTGTGTGGCGCGTTATGAAGCGTTTGGCACTGCGGGTAATGCAGCGAAGATCAAACCAATTTCACTAGACGACATGCACCTGAAATATTTATCAGGTGAGCTTGATCCACAGATCAAGTAATAACCAAGTCTAGCTGATTTTATATTAAGCCCCAGTATTGGGGCTTTTTTGGATCAGGATTTTACTAATTCTTACCTAGTTAGATCTGATTAACCGAGATTGAGGATCAAGATCTTACCAACCTATGCGATCTGGGATCGATTTCTTACTAACTTGCCGAGTGATTTACACTCAAAACAACCCCAAAACTGTGTATCAAGATCCAAATTGAGATCCTTAAGACGACTACTCTTGGTATAAAACTGATCTCTCAGTGCACTACTTAGTCAAAAGTTGATCTCTATTTAATCAGTGCGTATTTGCGTGATCCGATCAATTAAACTTGGTTTTAGTAAACAGATGTAAAAATAGATCTGATTTAAGTGTTTTTAAAATAGCGGCTTAAATAACAAGTGAATTTCCATAAATTATTGTTCTTTATGGAATAATGTATTTTGTCATTTATATGACCTGATAAATATTTCTTTTTAAGATCGGATTATTTTTTCATAAAACTGTCATACTAAGTCATAATAATGAAACCAACTTGGGTAAATCGAAGAGAACTGTGGGAATGTCACGTAAAGTACTTGTAGTTGATGATGAAGCACCAATCAGAGAAATGTTGGTTTTCGTATTGGAGCAAAATGGATTTCAGGCAATAGAAGCTGAAGATTATGATTCGGCTATGGCTGCAATGGTAGAGCCATATCCTGATATGGTTTTATTAGACTGGATGCTTCCGGGCGGCAGTGGTATTCAAATTGCGAAAAAGTTTAAGCAAAGCGAATTCACGCGTCAGATCCCTATCATCATGTTAACTGCGCGCGGTGAAGAAGAAGACAAAGTAAAAGGACTTGAGGTAGGTGCAGACGATTATGTGACTAAACCTTTCTCTCCTAAAGAATTAATGGCACGTATTAAGGCGGTTATTCGTCGTGTTTCTCCAACCTCGCTTGAAGAAGCGATTGAAGTGCACGGCTTGCGTTTAGATCCTATTTCTCACCGAGTCACATCGGCGGGTGAAGAGTTAGACATGGGTCCAACAGAGTTCCGTTTACTGCACTTCTTTATGACACACCCTGAGCGTGTTTACAGCCGTGAGCAATTATTAGATCATGTTTGGGGCACAAACGTGTATGTTGAAGATCGCACCGTTGATGTACATATTCGACGTCTGCGTAAGGCTATTGCACCGTTAGGTCATGATAGACTAGTTCAAACAGTTCGCGGTGCTGGTTACCGTTTTTCTAGTAAAATGTAAGCTCTCAGCTTTGGATACACTGCATTTATGTATCGAGTAATTAATAAACAGGCGTTAGTTAAACGCCTGTTTTTGTATTTTATACCACTGGCTTTGGTGGGCGTGTTAATTGGCGCACCTTTCATCTTGCTGTTTTTAGGCGCGCTCGCGCTGTTACTTTGGCATTATCATCAACTTTATCGACTCAGTGATTGGTTGCTCAATCAGCGTAGTTTTAATCCGCCAGAAGGTGAGGGCGCGTGGGAGCAGATCTTCGAAGGGATCTACCACCTTCAACATCGTAATCGTAAAAAGCGCAATGAATTGGCTGAGTTGATCCGTCGTTTCCGTGAAGGTGCGGAAGCGGTGCCTGATGCAGTCGTCGTATTGCAAACTGATCTAAGCATAATTTGGTGTAATCAACTTGCACTGAAAGTGTTGGGGCTGCAATGGCCAACTGATCATGGTCAGCGCTTAGATAATCTAGTGCGGGATCCAAAATTTGCAAAATACATGAACAAGCAAAAGTTCGATGAGCCATTAGAACTTGAGGTATCGCATAATCAAGAGCAAACCCTTGAATTTAGGGTGATGCCTTATGCAGGCCAGCTTATGATGGTGGTTCGCGACATTTCTCGGCTGAAGCAGTTAGAGCAGATGCGCAAAGATTTTGTTGCCAATGTATCTCATGAGCTTCGTACGCCGCTAACGGTGGTGACTGGCTATCTAGAAATGATGGACGAAGAGAATCTGCCACCGCCGTCAATGTGGGCGAAAGCGCATCAAACCATGATTGAGCAGTGTCATCGCATGGATAGCTTGGTCAATCAGCTATTGTCGCTTTCGCGAATTGAAGGGGTGCGTAAATATGACAATGATAAGCCGGTCAGAGTACCTGACATGTTGTCGCTCATTGCGACCGAAGCGAATTCTCTTAATAAAGAAAAAGGGCATCAGATCAGTTTCGATGTTGACCCTGATCTTGATATTGTCGGTGCACCGGATGAGTTGCGCAGTGCGTTTTCAAATCTTGTGTTTAATGCTGTTCATTACACCAAACCAAACGGCAATATTCATGTGCAATGGCAAATAAAAGATGACCAAGCGCACTTTTCTGTGACTGATAATGGCGATGGCATAGCCCCTGAACATATCAATCGACTGACAGAACGTTTTTATCGAGTTGATAAGGCAAGAAGTCGTAAAACCGGTGGATCAGGTTTAGGTTTAGCGATCACTAAGCATGTATTAACGCGCCATGATTCACATCTAGATATCAGCAGTGAAGTAGGTAAAGGCTCTTGTTTTTCTTTTGCTTTTCCAAAAACACGTATTGCTGATTATGACAATAAATAAAACAGTGGTCATAAAAGTGTCATTTTTAAGTAATTTAACTGTCATTTAATCGCTGCAAAATGAACCTCGTTAACTAATTGGGACGAACAACTGGAGAAACCCAAATGAAATTTAAAAGTTTAGTAGCTGCAATGGGTGTAGCGGTAACAACTCTATTATCAACACCAGCATCAGCTGTAGATGAAAAATTACCTATGTATAACAAAACAAGTGGTATCTCAGGTAACTTCTCATCTGTAGGTTCTGATACGCTTGCAAACATGATGACTTTTTGGGCTGAAGAATATAAGCGTATTTACCCTAACGTAAATATCCAAATTCAAGCAGCGGGTTCTTCAACTGCGCCACCGGCATTAACTGAATCAACAGCAAACTTCGGTCCTATGAGCCGTAAGATGAAATCTAAAGAAATCGAAGCGTTCGAAAAGCGCTACGGTTACAAGCCAACTGAAGTACGTGTAGCAATCGATGCACTAGCTGTATTCGTACACAAAGATAACCCAATCAAAGGTCTACGTATTGACCAAGTTGATGCAATCTTCTCTTCAACACGTAAGTGTGGTGCTGACGGTGAAATCAACCGTTGGGGTGATGTAGGTCTTAGCGGTGACTGGTCTGGTAAAGATGTGCAGCTTTATGGTCGTAACTCTGTATCGGGCACTTATGGTTACTTCAAGAAGAAAGCACTTTGTAAAGGTGACTTCCGTAACAACGTAAATGAGCAGCCAGGTTCTGCGTCAGTAGTACAGTCAATCTCATCTTCAATCAATGCGATAGGTTACTCTGGTATTGGTTATAAGACTTCAGGTGTTCGTACTGTACCACTAGCGAAAAAAGGTGATAAGTTCGTAGATGCAACTTTAGATAACGTTTCTAAGGGTAAATATCCACTATCACGTTTCCTATATGTTTACGTGAACAAGCACCCTAACAAGCCACTTTCACCAATCGAAGCTGAATTCATCAAGATGGTACTTTCTAAAGAAGGTCAGCAAATCGTAGAGAAAGATGGTTATGTACCACTTCCTAGCAAAGTTGCTGCTGCTGAAATGAAGAAGTTAGGTCTTCTATAATCGGATAGATTAAAAATAAAAAACCGCTGAAGTTCAGCGGTTTTTTTGTGTCTGATTAATACCAATTATCTTAATTAAGTATTATTAAGGATTGGTATAATCTTAATTTAATGGCTTATTCAGCAAAGCTTCGGTTTCGGCCTTACAGCTGTTGTAGTCGTCAATACACTCATTGCTACAGATCTGATGCCCTAAGGTGTTTTCTGTATGACGCTGCGCGCAGTTACTTTCACATTGATAGTTTTGTTGTGCACATTGGTTGAGCTCGCTGCTGGTTGCCCCACAGCCAACTAACAATACAGAGACGACAATAAGCAAAGCTTTCATTTTTAATTATCCTTCTACGCAGAAACTTGTAAGTTATCGATCAGTCTCACTTTACCCAAGAAAGCGGCTGCAAGAATAACAAACTCTTTTGTTTCAAGTGTAGCAGGTTTTAAATTGTCTTTTTCAGCAATGGCAAAGTAATCAGGTTTCAAACCTGCCTGTTCAAGCGATTGTTTTGCTTCTAGTTCAATCGCATCGAACGCTTTATTACCTTGCTCAAGTGATTGACCCGCATTTAACAGGGTTTGATAAAGTACTTTGGCCGTGTCTTTCTCTTGCTCAGATAAGTAACCATTTCGAGAACTCATCGCAAGCCCTGAAATTTCACGCTGTGTTGGTACACCAATGATTTCAATTGGCATAGATAGGTCTCGAACCATAGCGCGAATAACCTGCAACTGTTGGAAGTCTTTCTCGCCAAAACAAGCAAAGTCTGGCTGTACCATATTGAACAGTTTAGTGACGACGGTTGCTACGCCTTTGAAATGACCTGGGCGCGCACCGCCGCAATAACCCATAGAAATATCGGGTACGTCTACATAGCTTTGTGCAGCTAGGCCATTGGGATACATAACATCAACAGTCGGCGTAAAGACGAGCGCCGCACCAATTTCAGCAAGGCCTTGTTTGTCGGCGTCTAATGTTCTTGGGTAGCTGTCTAAATCTTCGTTGGCACCAAATTGCATTGGATTGACGAAAATACTCACAACCACTTTATCCGCGAGCGTTTTCGCTTTTTCAACTAGTGAAAAGTGACCTTGATGCAGATTGCCCATGGTTGGCACAAATGCAATGCTTAAGCCTTGTTGACGCCAAGCCTTAATTTGGCTGCGAAGCGATTTTATTTCACTGACTGACTGCATTAGTTAAACTCATGCTCACTAGTTGGGAAGGCACCTGACTTGACGTCATCACAGTATTTTTTAACTGCATCGTGCATGTTGCCTGTTTCGGCCAAGAAGTTTTTCGAAAATTTAGGAATGTAACCCGCTGAAATACCCACAAGGTCATGCATCACTAAGATTTGGCCGTCGGTGTCTTTGCCTGCACCAATACCTATCACAGGAATGTTTACAGACTCAGTGATGCGTTTAGCCAGCGCCGAAGGAATACACTCAATAACGAGTAGTTGTGCACCAGCAGCTTCTAGCGCTTGCGCGTCTGCAACCATTTTATCTGCTTGTTCAGACTCACGGCCCTGAATTTTAAAACCACCGAATACGTGAACAGATTGTGGTGTTAGACCTAAATGGCCACAAACTGGTATACCTTGCTGAGTAAGCGCACTTATGCTGTCGTGTAACCACTCACCACCTTCTAACTTCACCATGTTTGCACCCGCACGCATCAGCTGTGCAGCATTGTTACAAGCTTGCTCTACGTTGGCATAGCTCATAAATGGCATATCTGCGATCACAAACAAATCTTTTGATCCTGCGCGAACGCACTTGGTGTGATAGGCAATATCATCAGTCGTCACTGCAAGCGTGTCGTCACCGCCTTGCAAAACCATACCTAGTGAATCACCAACCAAAACAACATCAACACCTTGGTTGTGAAAAAGCTGAGAGAAACTCGCATCATAAGCCGTTAATGCGGTAATTTTTTGTTTTTCTTGTTTCATTTTAGCCAGTGTAGAGACGGTCACTTTAGCCATGTTGTTCCTCTTGGGGTTAATTTAATTCAACTCTAATGGCGTTAAACCATTGAGTGGCACTTGCTGAGCAGTGTCAGTCAGTGTGTTGCCATTCGGGAGCTTTAGCTCAGGTGAGATTTCTAATAGTGGATATACTACAAACTCACGTTCACATAGACCATAGTGCGGCACGGTTAGGCGCTCGGTGTTTATGGTTTGCAGACCAAATAGCAAAATATCTAAATCTAGGGTTCTTGGGCCCCAACGCTCATTTTTACGCTGACGACCTTGTTCACGTTCAATACGTTGTAATTCATCAAGCAGAGCTTCTGGTGCAAGCGTGGTGTTGAGTAATGCGACGGCATTAACATAATCAGGCTGGTCTTGCGGCCCCATAGGCTTAGATGAATAAAACTTTGAGACTTTTTTAAGCTCACAGTTAGCAAGTGTACTCAGGGCTTTAACTGCATTATGAAGCTGTGCAACAGGTGCTTCAAGGTTGGCGCCTAAGCCAATATAAACTGGGATCATGCATCACCTGCTTTTTTCTTTGGCTTTCTGCGGTAACGTCGACGTGGCTTTTTGCCATCAGATTGACCTAAATTTTTAACCAGCTCTTTCTGACCGGTGACATCTGATTTTAAGTATTCAGTCCACCAATCAGCTAACGTTTGCTGAGCGTCTTCACCACTTTCTACACGCAGCAATAAGAAGTCATAAGCGGCTTTAAAACGAGGCTGCAGACTTAAGCGATAAGCGCGTTGACCTGAGCGTTTGTCTAAACGCATTTGAATATGCCAGATATCACGCGCACCTAACGTAAAGCGTTTTGGCACAGACACGTGCTGGGCGTTTTGGCTCAACACCTGATTCATAGCCTGATTGAAGGCGTCAAATTCTGACATGCCTTGTTGCTCAATGATCTGCTGAGTACGTTGTTGCAGCGGGAACCAAAGAAGCGCGGCATAGACAAAAGCCGGCGTGACTTTCTTATCTTGATTAATGCGCGTATCGGTATTGGCAAACATTTGCTCAATAAAGCGCGCTTCAAAGCCGGTTTCACTCTGCTCTAAGATTTCATCTAGTGCAGGGAATAACTGTTTGAATAAGCCAAACTCGCGAAGCTGAAGGTAGTTTTCAACCGCTTTGCCATTTAAAAATAGTTTTAGTGTTTCTTCAAACAAACGCGCAGGCGGAATATTACCCAGTAAATCAGCAAGCTCATAAATAGGCTTTTTCGTGCCTGACGCAATTTCCATGTCGAGCTTGGTGGCAAAGCGTATCGCGCGTAACATACGGACCGGATCTTCACGGTAACGAGTTTCTGGGTCGCCAATCAGTTCTATTTTGCGTGCTTTGATGGCTTCTACGCCGCGAGCAAAATCGTGAATGCTAAAATCATTAATCGAGTAGTACAGAGCGTTTATAGAGAAGTCGCGACGCTGAGCGTCTTCTTCAATGGTGCCATATACATTGTCACGGAGCAGTTGACCATGTTCGCTTGATTGGCTGGTCGCATTTTTACGCTCATCGGCTTCATGATGGCCGCGCATGGTGGCGACTTCAATAATCTCTCGACCAAAAACGATGTGCGCTAAGCGGAATCTGCGGCCGATCAAGCGACAATTTCTAAATAATTTTTTGATTTCTTCTGGCGTCGCATTGGTAACAACGTCGAAATCTTTTGGCTGGATCCCCATTAAAATATCACGAATACAACCACCAACGAGGTAAGCGTCATAGCCACCATCTTTCAAGCGATACAAAACTTTGATGGCATTCGGGCTAAATTGTTTGCGCGAGATACCATGCTCGGCACGAGTGATTAAAGCGGGTGTTGCCGAGGTTGTATGGTGTGCATCTGCAGAATCTGGCTTGACCCACTTTTTGCACATGTTAATTAGCTTGGAAATAATGACCCGTCTCCTAAAACGCTCTGTTGGTAACCTATTAAATAACCTGAGCTCTGGATAATAAATCTATCTCCAGCGGTTACTTTTAACGCTAACTACGTTGAATTTACTTGCAATAGGCCAGCTATTGACGCGTAAATTCGCCTTGCCTACATGGATGTAGGTACCTTAGCGATAGCAGGACGCGTGAGCGGTGCTATCCCTAAAAGTTTCTGGCTGCAGACTTGAAAAAACGTTTACTAATTCAATATCAATAAATTAGTAAATCTCTTAACCACAGCTCAGCTTATTATAGGTAAAATCAAAGTGGCTAATAATATACTAGCGTCACTAAAAAATTAAGCTAGGAGTAGAAATAAACTGATCTAAAAGTGGGTTTAGTGTGTCGTTATCTGGTGTGATTGTGTTCGAATCGCGACGAGATTAAGTTGTGATAGTCTTTTCTAGAACTTGTGGAATAGCGGCAAAAGAAAACTGTGTGCTAGCCCAAGTTAACACTTCTTCTACATTGCTGAGTTTCATGTCATCAGTAACATCAAGCCCTAAAAAGCTTAACGCGCGCAATAACTCTGGGAGCGGATCATCGATATTGATGGCGGGGGCATGATTTTGTTTAGAGAGTTTAAAGCCTGGCTCTGTGACAGCCAAAGGTACATGGGCATACTCAGGTACTGTGTGACCGAGCTGTTTAAACAAACTAATTTGTCTTGCAGTGGGTTCTAATAAATCGGCACCTCGAACAACGCGGCTGATCTTTTGCTCAATATCATCAACCACGACCACTAATTGATAGGCAAATAAGCCATCGCGACGTTTTACAATATAGTCTTCGTCGGCCAAAGCGTGAGGTACATTGACCTGACCTTGTAGTAAATCAGTAAATTGATAAACCGGATGCGTTTGTGTTAAACGAATAGCATGATCATTAAAATCAAGTGCCTGTGATTTGCAATGACCTTGATACAGTCCGCCCGCTTGTTTGATCATTTTACGCGTGCAGTTACAGGCGTAAAGGTCGGGCTTAAGCTGTGTTAGGGTGTCTTGATAAAGCGCGTGACGCTGACTTTGGTATTCGACTTGTTCGTCCCAATGCAAACCAAACTTTTCAAGCGCAGTTAAGATAGCACTATCTGCGCCATGTACAACGCGAGGTGTATCTATGTCTTCCATACGAACAAGCCAAGCGCCTTGGTGCACTTTAGCGTCTAGATAACTTGCGAGGGCGGCGACGAGTGAGCCAAAGTGTAGGGGGCCAGAAGGCGAAGGGGCAAATCGGCCTCGATAGCCCCTTGAATTGGACAATGCTTCTTTATGCATGTGCCGTATTAAGCGCGGCCGATCTGTTTTTCTTTGATCTCAGCCAGCGTTTTACAGTCTACGCATAGGTCGGCAGTTGGACGAGCTTCAAGACGGCGAATACCAATCTCAATGCCGCAAGATTCACAGAAACCGAAGTCATCTTCTTCAATTAAAGTTAGTGTCTTTTCGATTTTCTTGATGAGTTTTCTTTCTCTGTCACGAGTACGTAACTCTAAAGAAAACTCTTCTTCTTGTGCCGCACGGTCAACCGGATCAGGGAAGTTTGCTGCTTCATCCTGCATATGGTTCATTGTTCTGTCTACTTCATTGCGTAGGTCTGAACGCCATGCTTCTAAAATCTTTTTGAAATGCGCACGTTGTGCGTCATTCATGTATTCTTCGCCCGGTTGTTCTTGATATGGTTGTAAACCGGCTTGAGCCAATAACCCTAATTTTTTTTGGTCTGGCATAGCATTCTCCTAAATCCTTAATATAACGGCGGCTGACGCCGGCGGCTATAAATAGCAAAATATGCTCCCCTAAGCAAACACTTTTTTGCTGTGGATTGGCTAAAATACAGCTGGTGCCAAATTAAGAGAACAACTTAATATTGGCTGCTATATGAGGGCATAGATGACTAATTCAAGAGCTAAGTACGGGAATTTTGTGATTTAGGATTATTTCCAGTGGGCTTATTTGGCAATTATAAGCGATAACTTCTACGCCGGCAGTCTGAGCCTCACTCAGTAATTGCGCGTACTTTGGGTCAAGATGGGCCGCAGCTTTTACTGATTTTATACCGGTATGCATCACCATAAATAGCAATACAGCGCGATGCCCCTGCTGGACGATATCAATTAATTCTCTGAGGTGTTTTTGACCGCGTACCGTTTGAGTATCGGGAAAGTAACCTTGTCCGTCTTCTAATAAAGTGACTGATTTTACTTCAACATAGCAAAGTGGCTGGTGTTCATCTTTAAGCAAAATATCAATACGGCTATTTTCTTGTCCGTATTTCACTTCGGGTTGCAAATGCGCATAGCCTTGCAATTCAGAAATTGTACCTTGTGCTATGCCTTCAATGGCCAGTTTATTTGCAATCGCAGTGTTCACGCAAATAAGGTCGCCCGCTGAATTCTCTGTGAGTTCTAAGGAGTGTGCATATTTTCGTTTTGGATTATCACTGGTTGAGTAATAAGCATTAAAACCCGGATCAGCACAGCCGGTCATTTTACCTGTATTAGCACAATGGACTGTAAATGCTTGATTAGGCGTTTTTAGGTCGACTAAAAAGCGTTTATAGCGCTTTATTAAGGTGGCTTTTTCGAGTGTTGGCGTGAACTTCATTGTTTAATCGCAATAGGTTGGGTGATACTCGGTGCTAGTGTACACTTAATGCCACTAATAAGCGTATAAGAGAACACAATCTATGTCTGATAAATTCATTGTTCGTATCAGTGAACAAGCACCTACAGCACCGTGGAGTGCCGATGCATTGCTATCGTTTGATCAACTTGGTGCCATTGTGCACCTGCAGCAAAACGAAACACTTAAATTAGTACAAAAAGCAGCCCGCAGCCTTTCTCAACAAGGTGTTAAGCAAGCGGTATTACAAGGCGATGCTTGGTGCACTGAGTCACAGTGGGCGTTCTATCAAGGTTTTGTCACTGCTAAGCAACTTGATGGTGTTGAGTTTGTTGACAATGAACAATCAGATTTAGCTGAGCTTGCGGCATTAAAAAATGCGGCAACTTGGACGCGTCAGATGATCAACGGCACGGCAGAAGACGTTTACCCTGAGAGTTTAGCTAGCAAAGCGGCTGAGTTTATTCAATCGCTAGCCCCTGAGCATGTAAGTTACGACATCATCAAAGGCAACGCCCTTCTTGAGCAACAGTGGATAGGTATCCACGAAGTAGGTCGTGGTAGCGAACGTCCACCGGTATTACTTGAGCTTGATTACAACCCGACAGGTGACGAAGATGCGCCTGTAAGCGCTGCGCTTGTAGGTAAGGGTATTACGTTTGATTCAGGTGGTTACTCAATCAAACCTAGCGAAGGCATGTTATCAATGAAGTGTGACATGGGTGGTGCGGCGACTGTGACTGCGGGTCTGGCGATTGCTATTCAGCGCGGCATCGATAAACGTATCAAGTTATTCTTATGTTGCGCAGAGAACTTAATCTCAGGCCATGCTTATAAGCTAGGTGATATCCTAACTTATAAAAATGGCACAACGGTTGAGATTGTAAATACGGACGCAGAAGGCCGTTTAGTTCTGGCTGATGGTCTAATGGCCGCTGGTGAAACGGGTGCGCCATTAATTATTGATGCGGCAACGCTAACGGGTGCAGCCCTGGTTGCAGTAGGTCAAGAATACAATGCATTATTCGGTCTTGATAAAGCATTGGTGTCTGAAGTTCAGCAGTTCGCAGAAGAAGAGTTCGAAGCGGCTTGGCCACTACCACTTGAAAAGTGGCACCAAAACAACTGTCCTTCACCTTACGCTGACACAGCGAACAGCCGTGCACAAAAAGGTGGTGGTTACGGCGGAGCATCGAATGCTGCGGGCTTCTTATCGCGCTTTGTACCAAATGAAGGTCAAGGTTGGGTACACATCGATCTAGCCGCTTCATTCCAAAACAGTGCTGGTAGCTTATGGTCTGCAGGTGCAACAACACTAGGTATGCGTACCGTAGCAAGAACACTACAAGCAAAAGCGTAAGCTTTTTTATAAGCTATATCATTTTAAAAGGAGGCTCAGCCTCCTTTTTTGTATTTGCTTTATAACTGATTTTATCAAGAACTCAGAAGAAGCATTAAGACAAAAGGGCCGCTGCAAGTCTAACAAAATCAGATGAAGTTAAAATTCCCAATAGCTTTCCATCTTCGTCGACGACAGGCATACAACCATGACGGTTTTCGACAAAAAACTGTGCTACTTCACTGAGAGATTGTTCTGGTTTAATACTGGCAAAGTCAGTTGCCATAATGTCTTGGGCAATACTTTGTTTTTCCTTTCTTTCAATCGCATTTGGCCCATAGGTTGCCATGATTTTCATCACCTGTGCGACCATGATCTTTTGTGTCAGCATACCTTTTAAAATACCTTGATCATCGATCACAGGAATGTGGCGAATATTTTTTTCGCGCATCAAGTCGTGTACTTCTTTAACGGTTGATTGGTGGTGCACTGCAAATGGATCGGCAGTCATGAGATCAGAAACAATATGAAGCATATTAAACAGTCCTAATTTGGATCAATGTATAAACTTATAACCCATTTTGTTAGAGCTTGCTTAAATCGAGATCAAAGTTTTATTTTTTAGCAATGCTTGGTGCGACTGAGCCCGTGTTTTTGGCGAGTTGAATGTAGCGAGTGCGGACGAGTTGCGATAGAGGAACGAGTTCGTAGCCTTGTTTAAGTAGAAGCGGGATCTGTGCATGTAAAAATGCCACCGTTTCAGGATATGGGTGCGCGATGAGTACGCTTTGGCCATTTCTTAACGCGATGCTTTTTGCTTCATTTAATTGTTGAGCAAAGTAGGTCTCTTGTTTCTCGTTATCGAGAAAAACCTGACGCGCAATATTAGCTACACCGTATAAGTCAGCGACGGTTTGGGCTTGCGATTCATTAGTCGTTCGGCTATCAAGAAAATACAAATCGCGTTTGCGTAAAACTTCCATCGTCCATTTCATCGGATCGCTATATTGAGTCAGTGCCGAACCCATATGGTTATTCACGCCACTGACTTGGGGTAAACTCGCTAGCGCGTGACCCAATGTCATTTGTAGCGTTTGTTTGTCCATGTCTAAAGTAAGAGCGCCAGGTCCGAGCGCTTTGTCTTCAATCGCTTGCATAGGCACATGCAAAAGTAGCTCTTTACTCTGTTGGCTGGCTAGGTATGCAAATTTTTGAGAATAGGGGGTATGCGGCAAAATGGCAAAAGTCAGCTCACCGGGGAGAGAAAGCAAATTGAGATCGCGCTGGTGGTTTCCCACATCATCAATCACAATGGCAATTTGTTTAGCATGTAAAGGCATTGCTAAGTAAACAACACTTAGCAATAACCAAAATAATGAGCGCACAGTGTATTCTTCTATTTATAAGCCTGTAGCTTGAGAGTGAGTACTCTCTTATTTAATTCTTATCTTTATAATAACTTTTCGCGTCGACTAAATGCTTGTCTAGCAAGGCTAAATTAGCCATGTTGTTCGAAAGTTCACCAGCCATTATAGCGCGTTTATTTAAATGTGAAAGCCCTTGTTCAGCCAGTAAAATATTAGGCTTTATACCCACACCATCAATAGAACGACCAGAAGGCGTAAAGTATTTTGCGGTAGTGAGCTTCAGTGCGGTAGTGCCGTCGCCAATGGGGATCAGTGACTGCACAGAACCTTTACCATACGACTTACTACCAACGACGATTGCGCGTTGATTATCTTGTAAAGCACCAGCTAATATCTCTGCTGCAGAAGCTGACTGCTCGTTAATTAACACCACAATCGGCGCACCATTTAAAATATCACCGTGCTGTGCGACAAATTGTTGGTTAGCATCATAAAAGCGTCCTTTGGTAGTAACTATTGTACCTGCTTGCAAAAATAGATCTGAAATGGCCACTGCGCTGCTTAAAGTGCCACCGGGATTATCGCGTAGGTCGATGATCAGTCCTGAAAGTGGTCCACCATTATTTGAAATCAGTTTATTGATGTGACGAGCAACGTCATGGTAGCTGTGGTTATTAAAGCTCTGAAGAGAAATATATGCATTTTGATTGGTTAAAAGCTGGCTAAAAACACTCTCTACATTAATTTCTTCGCGTCTTAAAGCCAAAGTCAGTTCGCTTTTAGCGCGTTCGACAGTGATGTAGATGGTTTTTAGCGCCGCTTCTTTGAGTAGTTTCGACACATGAGCTATATCTCTTTTTGTGACATCTTCAGAATTTATTGCTACCAGTTTATCGCCGCCTTCAATGCCAGCTTGTTCGGCGGGTGAGCCGGGTAATGTCCCTAAGATCACAATGCGATCGTCGACTTCTTCTACTTCAATACCAATCCCTGTGTAACGGCCATTCGCGGCACTGAACAAGCTTTCAAGTTCACTTTCGCTCAAATACTTTGAGTAAGGATCAAGTTGTTCAAAGACGTCGGTTAAGTTGCTTTTGTGATACTGACTTAATGGCACATCATCCACATAATAAGTGTGAATATGATAAAGAATTTCGTTGGTTTGTTGCTGAGTAAATTGTGTTGCGGATGCAATTGATGCAAAGCTGATATACAAACTCAGCATCGTAAACACGCATAAAAAGATAAACTTAGATTTTAGGTAATCTAACGATTTCGAATTGGTTAAGAATGAATTCATGTGCTGCTCCTAGTCAGGTGCAGCAAGGTTAATCTTTAACTTATTTGCACCATTTTACTGGATCGACAGCGCTTCCTTTATGCCGTAACTCAAAGTATAGACCAGGATCAGCTTGTCCGCCGCTCTGACCTACTAATGCAATACTTTCGCCGCTACGAACTTGATCACCGACATCTTTTAAAAGCGTTTGTGCGTGACCATATAAACTCATATAACCAAGACCATGATCAACCACAATCACCCAACCAAAGCCGTTTAACCAGTCAGCGAAAACCACTTGGCCTTGTTGTACGGCTTTAACGTTATCTCCTGTTTTTGCTGTAATAAATACACCTTTCCAATTCATGCCAGCATGTTTTCGTTGGCCAAAGCGGTGCTTGAGGCGGCCTTTACTCGGCCAAGGCAATTTCCCTTTTTTATTGCGTAACCCAATTAATTCAACAGGCACCAATGACTCGCTTTGCTGTTCATTTAATTGCGAGAGCGTGGTGATTAAGGTTTGTTCATTCTCTTTCAGATAGGCAATCGCACTCTGTGTTTGTTTTAGAGCGCTATTAAGTTGTGAAAGGCTGTTTTGACGCTGTTCTTTGGTGGCTTTGAGTGCGGCTAAACGCTCTGTTTGTTGCCTAAATAAATCGTTGAGTTGCTGCTGTTTCTGTTCAAGCGATTGTTGGTTTTCAGCCAATTGCACTATGACTTCTTTTAAAGCTTCAATTTGCATTATTCGAGCTTTATTGAAGTAATCATAATAACTCAAAGTGCGCTCAAGCGTTGCGCTATGCTCTTGATTGAGTAGCATTTTTGAATAGTCATGACTGCCAGTCATATAGGCACTTTTTAATTGCCCTGCGAGTAGTGTTTGTAGCTTACTTTTTTGTTGCTCTAAGCGCTTGTTTTCACTTTCGAGGGTATATTGTTGCTGGCGATTTTCATTGATTCCTTGCTCGGTCAATGACAGTGCTTTAGCGTGCTGCGCTATTTGTAACTCGAAGTCACGTAATTTGCGTTTGAGCTTATTGAATCTTTCGCTTTGCTGTTGATAGCTTTTTTGGCTTTTTTCTAGTTCTTTTTGTACGGCGTCTAAGTCTTGCTTAGTACGAGACTCGTTGGCATTGGCAAAAGCCAATACCAACATAGTTGTTATGCCAAAAATAATGCGTAAGCTTGTGCGCATTACTTAATGGTCATAATAGGTGAACCTGTCATTTCTGCAGGTTGTTCCATACCAAGTAAATGAAGCATAGTCGGTGCTACGTCACTTAAAGTTTTACCCGCTTGAGGCTGTGCATCACGACCTACATAAATGAATGGTACCGGCTCGCTAGTGTGTGCTGTATGTGCTTGACCCGTTTTTGCATTGGTCATTTGCTCAGCATTACCGTGGTCTGCAGTGATCAGTGCTTCACCACCGACCTTTTCTAACGCTTCAACAACACGACCAATACATGCATCAACCGCTTCACAGGCTTTTACAGCCGCTTCAAATACGCCAGAGTGACCAACCATGTCGCCATTCGGGTAGTTACAGATGATCACATCGTGTTCGCCACTTTCAATTGCTTCAACCAACTTGTCAGTCAGCATTGCTGAGTTCATTTCTGGTTGTAGGTCATAAGTGGCAACTTGTGGAGAAGGGATCAGCTCACGTTTTTCACCAGCAAACAACTCTTCACGACCACCACTGAAGAAGAAGGTCACATGTGCGTATTTTTCTGTTTCAGAAATACGTAGTTGTGTCTTATCGTGTTTCGCTAACCACTCACCAAGTACGTTATGTAGCTTCTCAGGTGCGAAAGCGATTGGTGCGTTAATATCTGCAGCGTACTCAGTCATCATCACAAAGGCGCTTAATTCTGGAGCTTGTTTCTTTTCGAAACCCGCAAAGTCAGCATCGACGAACGCGCGTGTCATTTGACGAGCTCGGTCAGCGCGGAAGTTCATGAAAATAACCGTATCACCATCATTAATGGTTGAAGTCGATTCTGCATCAGGCTGGATAAGTGATGCAGCAACAAACTCGTCGTTTTCATCACGGTCGTAGGCGGCTAACAGCGCTTCAACGCCAGTATTGTATGTATGCTGAGCTTCTGCACACACCATTAGGTTGTAAGCTGACTCTACACGCTCCCAACGGTTATCGCGGTCCATTGCATAATAACGACCCACAATTGACGCAAGACGGCCACAGTTTAACTCTGCGAAAAGCGCTTCGATTTTTTCGATTGAAGCTTGCGCACTGCGAGGGGGTGTATCACGACCATCTAAGAAGGCATGGAAGTAAACGGCTTTTGCGCCACGTTTTGCTGCAAGCTTAATAGCCGCAATAATGTGATCTTCATGGCTGTGAACACCACCAGGGCTTAATAGGCCCATTAAGTGTACCGCTTTACCAGCGTTAACAGCTTTGTCGATGTTGTCTACTAACACAGGGTTGTGCTCAAATTCGCCATCGTCGATTGCTTTAGTAATTCGGGTGAAGTCTTGATAAACAATACGGCCAGCACCTAAATTTACGTGCCCGACTTCAGAGTTACCCATCTGCCCATCTGGTAGACCCACATCTAAACCTGAACCTGAAATGAGTGTACGAGGGCGGGTGGCCCATAAGTTATCTAACACGGGCGTGTTTGCAGCTAAAATTGCGTTGCTTTCGCTTTCTTCTCTGTATCCCCAACCATCTAAAATCATTAGAACAAGTGGTTTTTTCTGTGCAGTCATTTGGGCTCCTAAACTAAGGCACGAACTCTGCGCGTAGCATACCGTGTTTTGTATGAATATTCAGCCCTTTGAAACGGAATAATCTTCATATTAGCGTGAAGTAAACCACGCTTTTATAAAAGGGTATACCCAAACAATTGCAAACGGTATACTGCCGAGTCATTGAACATTAAGACAAGATCTAAATCATTAGATCCAAAGTAGTTGGAATTTTCATGGAACAATATATTGAATTTATCGGCAATAATGCTGTGCTAAGCATTATTTGGTTAGCCCTTGTTGCGATGATTGTAATGAGCTGGTTTAAAAGCAAATTTTCTGCAATTCGCCAAATTAACCCACAGCAACTGACACTGTTAGTTAATAAAGAAGATGGTCAAGTCGTTGATATTCGTCCGGCAAAAGAGTTTAACGCAGGCCGTATTGCGGGTGCTGTTCAACTGAGCGCTGAAAAAGCTAAACAAAGTGACTTTACAGGTCTTGAAAAGTTTAAATCTAAGCCCATTATATTAGTATGTACAACAGGCATGACAGCAAATGGCATCGCAAACAACGTAACAAAAGCGGGTTTCGAGCATGTTTATGTACTAAGCGGTGGTATGGGCGCATGGCAAAATGCTAACCTGCCTGTAGCAACCGGTAAATAATCAAGAGGATTTTATGAGCAACGTTGTTATTTATACTAAAGATTACTGCCCGTATTGCCACAGAGCAAAGGCATTATTAGACAGTAAAGGTGTAACATACACTGAATACGATATTGCTGCTCAGCCTGAATTACGCGACGAGATGATTGAAAAAGCAAATGGTGGCACGACAGTTCCGCAGATCTTTATCAATAACACGCATATTGGCGGTTGCGATGATATGATGGCAATCGAAGCGCAGGGTAAACTAGATACCCTATTAAACGCATAATAATTACATTAAGAAATACAAGTTTTAGGAACACTCATGACAGAACAAGCAAATCAAGCTGCAGCTCCGCAGGAAGGCCCACAATTCACAATTCAGCGTATTTACACAAAAGACGTGTCTTTTGAAACGCCTAACTCTCCTGCTATTTTCCAAAAAGAGTGGACGCCTGAAGTAAAATTAGACATGGATACACGTTCTAACAAGTTAGACGAAGGTATCTTTGAAGTTGTACTAGCACTGACTGTAACCGCTTCTATCGGTGAAGAAACAGCATTCCTATGTGAAATTCAGCAAGCGGGTATTTTCCAAATCGCTGAACTTGAAGAGCTACAAATGGCACACATGCTAGGTGCATTCTGCCCGAACATTCTTTTCCCATATGCACGTGAAGCAGTAGCAGGTTTAGTGAATAAGGGTACTTTCCCACAACTAAACCTAGCGCCTGTTAACTTTGATGCGCTATTCGCTCAGTACATGCAGCAACGTGCAGCACAAGCAGAGCAGCCAGCTGACGCATAATTATATGAAAACAGAACAATCAGTTGTATCTGTACTAGGGGCGGGGTCGTATGGCACCGCCCTTGCTATTAGTTTTGCCCGAAACGGACACGCAGTAACCTTATGGGGTCGAAACGCCGATGATGTTGAGACGCTAGCAACTGAGCGTAAAAATCAACGTTATCTTCCCGATATTACTTTCCCTGAAACTTTGAAGCTTGAGAGTGATTTAGCAAAAGCAGTTAAGGCTAGTCAGATCATCTTAGTGGTTGTGCCAAGCCATGCTTTTGCAAAAACATTAGAGCAAATTCAACCTATGCTCAATGCGGGTGCTAAAGTGGTGTGGGCGACAAAAGGGTTAGAGCCGAATACAGGGCGCTTACTGCAAGAAGTTGCAGTTGAAAAACTCGGAGAAGCCGTGCCTTTGGCTGTATTATCTGGCCCGACGTTTGCCAAAGAAATGGCGGCAGGTTTGCCGACCGCTATTTCGGTATCAGCAACTGAAACTGAGTTTGCCAGTGATTTAGCTAAATTACTACACTGTGGTCGTTCATTTCGTGTCTACAGCAATGATGACTTTATTGGTATTCAATTAGGTGGCGCAGTAAAGAATGTCATCGCTATTGGCGCCGGTATGTCTGATGGCTTTGGTTTTGGTGCAAACACGCGTACTGCTTTAATCACACGTGGCCTTGCCGAGCTTTGTCGTTTAGGTTGCGCACTCGGTGCAAAATCTGAAACCTTTATGGGTATGGCGGGTTTGGGAGATTTGATCCTTACCTGTACTGATAACCAATCTCGCAACCGTCGCTTTGGCCTGGCTCTTGGAAAGGGGTTAGGTGTTGATGAAGCCATGGAAAGCATCGGCCAAGTCGTTGAAGGTTACCGTAATACCAAAGAAGTTTACTTACTCGCGAAACGCAGTGGTATTGAAATGCCAATCTGCGAGCAAATCTACCAAGTACTTTATGAAAATAAAGATGTAAAAGAGGCAGCCATGGCGCTGTTAGGTAGAGAGCAAAAGTCTGAGTAACACTCAAAAAGCAATAACAAAAAACGGCGCTTAATTGCGCCGTTTTTATGTGTTATTAGTTTTAACGAGTTCTGAAGGCTAGTTGAGTGTGACAGTTTCTTCGAGCTCATTTTCTAACAGTTTAGTTGCTTTATCAGCTGGAAGCGGCTTAGAGAAATAATATCCCTGCAAAATGCCACAGCCCATGACGTTTAATAGGTAAGCTTGTCTTTCATTTTCGACCCCTTCAGCAACTACAGTAATATTGAGATATTTGGCCAAGCGAATAATAGTGGCGGTGATATTCCTGTCTTGATCTGATTGCTCGATATCCATGATAAACGAGCGGTCAATTTTGAGAATATCAATTGGAAAGCGTTTTAAATAGCCAAGTGATGAATGGCCAGTACCAAAGTCATCAAGCGCAATCGTCACGCCCAGCGATTTAAGGCGATGCATAATCTTAAGCGCTTGCTCAGGGTCTGCCATCATCGCACTTTCAGTGATCTCAAGCTCTAAACAATGGGCTGGAATATGATGCCTTACTAGACATTCACGGACAGTGTCGACTAAAAAGTCACTTTCAAAATGCTTAGCTGAAATATTGATCGCCACATGATTACCAGAAAGCCCCATCATGCGCCAATGACTGATTTGCTTACAAGCAACATCCAATAAGTAATTCGTCATAGGAATAATAGCGCTACATTCCTCAGCAAAAGGAATAAAATTAGCAGGACTTTCTATGCTGCCATCGTCTTGCTGCCACCTAACGAGTCCTTCAAAGCCAACGAGTTGTCTACTTTCAGCTTGATATTTAGGTTGGTAAAAAAGTTTAAATTGCTGATCGTCTATGGCTCTCAACAGAGCAGATTCTCGGGATAAGATAGTGGGATCTAATTGATGACGTTGTTTATCAAAAAACTGGTAGCTGTTATTGCCTTTATGTTTTGCGTGATCTAATGCAGAGTCTGCACAACGGATCAGATGCTCACTATCAATTGCATCGTCAGGATAGATAGCTAAACCACAAGAAGCGCTGACTGAGGTCTCTACGCCTTGATGCGTAAAGGGACGATTAATACATTTTAAAATGTCATCAGCGAGTTTCTTTGCAAAGAAAATTGTCATACCAGAGAACAGGTAAGGCGGTATAAGTACAGCAAATTCATCACTACTGACACGTGCCAGTGTAAAGCCTTTATCAAGGTGTTGAGATAAACGATTAGCGACTTCTTTTAGCAGTGCATCACCACTTTCATGGCCCATGAGGTCGTTAATTTTCCTAAAGTGATCGATATCAATCAACACCAGTAATAAGGATGGAAACGCCTTATTACAGCTCGCTATGGCTTGATTCAGTGATTCAATAAAAAGCGTACGATTGGCAAGTCCGGTAATTGAGTCTCGCGTAGATAAATTAAGCAACGCTTTTTCATTGGCTTTACGTTCTGAAATGTTAGTTAGCACGCCAAGGTAAAACACTTCTGAAGGATGATCTTCATGGGTCAACTTAGTCACGGTTACATCGAGCGCGAGTTTTTGATGATTGGCACCGAGCGTCCAGATTTCGCCAGTCCAATAATCGTTTAATTGGCTCTCTGCAACGATATGCTGCTCAAGTCTGCGGTCTCTGCCTTGCTCGGTATAAATCTTCGGTTTATGACCTACTAATGCATCAGCAGAGTAACCTGTAATATCACTATATGCCTGGTTCACTTTGAGTACATTAAAGTGTTCGTCGGCAAGCCAAATCGCATCTTTTGAATGAGTCATGAGCATGTCGCTGAAATGCTCTGTTAGTTTTGATTTAGAAGTACGTAGCTGTTTGTTTAGCAACCAGTAAACACAGCCTGCGCTCATGACTAGGGCCAATACCCAGTGCCACCAAACTTGCTTTGGTTTTGAGGAAGTCACCGTCAAAGTTTTCGACATACTTTGACTAGACGCGACCACCTCTAATGTCGACATTTCAGTGGGAGTCAGGGTGAGTTTATTGTTTTCAAGTAATCGCCATGGCGCATCTTCAGATAAACGATAGCTTAGCTGGCAGGTTTCGCAGGTGTTAAACCATAAACTAAAACGCTTTACACCCGCTTCTATGGTAAGCGGCAATTTTGGTGAAAATGACTCAGTGATTTTATCTCGGTAATGGTAGCGCACATGCGACAGCGCAAGTGTTGGAGATTGAACATGTGCTTGCTCAGCAATAAGAGAGAAACTGTCATTCAATAGCATCAGCTTTTGTCTAAAACTCAGCACTTGGCGTTGTGCTTGAAATGGCGCAATCAAGCGTTTGGTGACGCGACTTTTATAATGCGCGATCCCTTGCTTATCAAATTGCCAAATCCCCTCTTCTGCATGGGCTAAATACTTACCGGCAAATTGATTACGCTGGATGAAGCCTGTTATTTGTTTATTGACCAAAGTCAGCGCAAACAAGCCCGATTCGGTACTAAGCAGGAGTGTATTATTATGCTTAGTGTAGAGCACATCATGGAATGTCAGGCTTTTAAAAGGTAATAACAGCTTTTGTGCAGAGCCTTGTTCAAGCAACCACAATGCATTAGTTGTAGAAGCGATAAACTCATTATCTGATAACTGTGTGATGCTATGGATATTTTCAATATCATAGCGGTGTAAAAGCGTTTTACTGCCTATATCAAACTGGCTTAAACCATTATTGTCTCTTACCCACAAGTTACCATCATGGGTAAAATAGAGCGCTTGTGTATTTTGCTTATCAATAAAAGGAGTGAAACTACCTTTCTCGCCGCTAAAAATAAAAATTTGCTGTTCAGTTGCGACCGCCCAGCGTCCACCATCAATATAACGTACCGCATTAACGGGCTGACTTTTAGCAAATTGCTGAAAAGCTCGCATACCTATTTGGTACAGCTTTAATTCTTCAGAATTTTCAATATCGGTTTGTAAGTTTAATTGAGTAGGTTGAAACTTGCGCCATTGACCCAGTTGCGAAAGCCAGATTGACTGGTTTGACACTTTTAAATCATCAATCGGCAAGTTATTAACTTGGTATTGATACTGGGTCTGTGTGTTTAAGTTGTAGCTGTTGATAAAGCTACCTCTGAAACTCAATAGGTTAGAATCAAATATTACGAGGTTGTCAGCTGAAAAAAGAGGGGGAGTTAGTAAGGTTTCATCAAACAGAAAAACCTCGCCAGCTAAAGATTTTAAGATAACTTTATCTTGATGCAGTAATAAGGTGTCAGCGTCAAATGGCAAGGTTGCGAATTGTTGCTTGCCACTCATCATGTCCCAGCGCATGATGGCGTTGTCTTCAGAGACATAGACCACGCCTTGTGGCGAGGTCTGCCAAAGTTGCTGTTTTAAATCGATTGGTAAAACAGATAAAGTCGTATTCACCAGTTGGTAAAGGCGTTCATTGCTTTGAAAAATGATGCCATTGTCGGTTTGGCTGATTTTTGTGACAGGGGTTTGTAACCAGGTACGTGTTTCACCCGTCATAGTATTGATCTTAGTTAGGCCATTTTGATGACCTACCCAAAGAAAAGGCGTCTGGCTTAAAATGCTTAAAAACGGTGCTGCGAGGTCATGAGTGAGTTGCTGAGCATTAAATTCGTTATGGCCGTCGAATTTAATAAGATCGTCAGCATATAAAAACCAATGCTGATTATTGGCCTGACTTGCTATGGCTTGGGTAGTGCGCTGCGATGCAAAAACTGAGTTGCACAATATTACGAGACACAACAGCAATGAATGCCATAACTTCATAATATTTAATATCCTCCTCAGTCCTTTTAATATTTAATATTAGTGAATTATTCATCGCTGTGCGAGTAAAATGTTAAAAAATGGCTAACTATTTTGAGTTTGGAAAGCCGAGTTGACGCCATGACTCGTAAACGAATACTGATACCGCATTTGATAGGTTCATACTGCGACTATCAGGCTTCATCGGAATGCGCACTCTTTGCTCTGCAGGCAGAGAAAAGATGATGTCTTCGGGCAACCCGCGTGTTTCAGGTCCAAACATTAAACAATCACCGGCTTGGTACTCTGGCTCATGATGATATGTGCTGCCTTTTGTGGTGCAAGCAAATACGCGTTTAGGCTGCTCAGTTTCTAAATAACTTTCAAAGGAAGGGTGACGTTTTACTTCACTGAATTCATGATAATCAAGGCCTGCACGACGAATACGCTTATCATCCCACTCAAAGCCCAGCGGCTCTATTAAGTGTAATGTGTAGCCGGTATTAGCACATAAACGAATGATATTTCCCGTATTTGGTGGGATTTCAGGTTGGTATAAAACAATATCTAACATAATCACCTCTAAAGTTATTGAGCTAAGTATACCGAAAAGTATACTGAGCAATAAGTCATTTAGGTGTCTATACCTAATGAGAACCAATTAAGGAGTGAACATATGACGCGTCAGTACGATGTGCTAGTACGTTTTTCAAGTCTATTTACTATGGCAGTCGTGAGTATCATGATAGCGGCAAAGGCTTGGGCTTGGTTAGCATCTGGAAGCGCGGCTATGCTGGGTTCGCTTACAGACTCCTTGTTAGATATTTCGGCATCAATGATGAGCTTTTTGGTTTTAAGCTACGCGCTCAGACCCGCTGATGACGATCACCGCTTCGGCCATGGAAAAGCTGAAGCGCTCGCAGGACTAGGTCAAGCCGCGTTTATTTCCGGCTCGGCTTGCTTTTTGGCATTTCATGGTATTGAGCGTTTAATTAATCCCGTTCCTTTACCTCACTCCATGTTGGGCGTTTGGGTCAGTGGTTTCGCAATACTGTGCACATTATTGGTCGTGGCGGTTCAGCAATATGTGGTGAAGCATACTGAGTCTATTGCCGTAAAAGCAGATTCACTGCATTACAAAGGAGACCTATTATTAAACGCTGCGGTGCTAGTGGGTATTTACTTAGCATCAATAGGTTATTTATTCGCTGATTCTGTGTTTGCCATTGGGGTGGCGTTCTATCTGTTATTTAACTGCTGGGAAATCGCCAAAGAAAGTGCCAATCATCTAATGGATAAAGAAATATCTGACGAAGAAAAAGTCCGCCTGGTTTCTATTATTTCAAAACACCCCAACGTACAAGGGGTTCATGATTTAAGAACACGACAAAGCGGTAAACTTAAATTTGTACAGTTTCATATCGAGCTTGATAAGCAGCTAAGCTTGCAGCAAGCACATGCTATTTCAGCTGAAGTTTGCGAAAAAATTCGCGCTGTATTTGGCGAGCATATAGATATTATGGTGCATCAAGATCCGGTTTCCTTAAATGAGCGGTGTGAATCACAAAACCCATAAAACTGCTGCATCAGTGGGTGACGAATAGAATCAATTTCATTTAGCAGCTCGTGTTTCGCCATTGGAAATTCAGAAATACCGATGTTTTTTTGTTGTTGCGCCCACTTTTTTGTTGCTAGGTTATCAACAATACTGTCTTGCTCTGCAAGTGCAATATGGATAGGCGTAGGGTTTAGAAGTTCAGGCAATAAAAAAGTCCAATTGAGTGCCGCTTGTAACCACGCAAAGCTTACTCCACCTAATTGAAGGTGGGCTTGATTTGCATAAAGTGCTCTAAAATGCGTATATCTTTCAGCGCTATTGGTCAATTCATTATCAGAAAAGGGCTTTTCTGCATAGCTAGCTTGGCCAAACGCATAACGCTGTGAAAAACCTAGACGACATGCTGAACGCGCTACCCAAAGTGCGACTTTGCTTGGGAAAGGTGCGGTGTTTATACCCAGCATAGGCGCACATATAAAGGCACCTTGTACGTTTACCGGGTATCTCGCCATATAATCACAGCAAATCGCGCCGCCCATAGAGTGCGCTAACAAAAAATAATCGCTACTGATTTGAGGTTTTACGATGCTTTCAATGAACAGATTTAAATCATCAGCAAAGTCTTCAAATTGCTCAATATATCCTAACTGTTGATCAGCCGTGAGACGCGCAGACTGCCCTTGACCAATATGGTCACAGCAGTACACGGCAATATTGTTCTGATTGAGCTCCCAGATTAACTCTCTATATTTATGACTTGCTTCAATGCGGCCAGAAATCAGCACCACCGCATAATCAATGTGCTCAGGCTGATGAATGGTATAAAACAAATTGCCATTTTTACCGGCAAATTGGCTATGTGTACCCGATTGCCAATGCTGCTCGATAATCTCAATATTGTCGTTAAGTTGGTCTGAATAGCTGTAAAACGTCATAGTGGTAATGTAATTGTGACCGTTAACCCATGTGGCTGGTGGTTAGTAAAGTGAATATCACCTTGGTGGGCGAACAGTGCCCGCTTAGCAATGGCTAAACCTAAACCAATCCCACCAGATTGTCGAGCCCGAGCACTATCGGTGCGATAAAACGCATTACCAAGTTCAGTCAATGCCGCTTCATCAACGCCTTGCCCGTCATCTTTAATTAGGATTACTAGCTCACCGGCTTGTTGCATGATGTCAAATTCAATACAAGCGTCTGCATATTTGATGGCGTTTCTGGTGATATTTTCAATTGCAGAGGTTAACAAGATAGCATCACAGCTTAGTTCTATATCAGGGATCGCACTATTCAATAGTGTCTTATTGTGTTGTTGCGCTTCAAATTTGGCATTTTGAAGTAACTCTTGTAACAAGCTAGAGAGTGAGATTGGTTCAATATTAAGTTGATGATCAGCATATTCTAAGCGTGACAAAGTCAGTACATCAGCGAGCATTTTATCTAAGCATTGAGACTCTTTTTCTATGCGGGCTAAATAGCTTTGCGTTGCATCTCCGGCGCTATCTTGTGCCATGGCGTTAGCGAGATTTAAACGCGTCAGCGGCGTGCGTAACTCATGAGACACATCGGCCAGTAACTGTTTATGTGCTTGTATGCTGTGAGTGAGCTTATCGGCCATAAAATTAAAGTCATGAATAAGCTGACCGACTTCATCTTTGCGTTGGGACTCAGATGGAGCACGTACATTAAGCTCGCCTTGCGCAAGGCGCCTTGCACTGCGACTGAGCGTATTCAATGGTGTAATTAAATAAATGGTTAAGAAGATGCTCAAGATCACAGAAGGAATAAATACTGCGAGTAATTTCATCCACACAGGTAGCATGCGGATGGAATGGAAAAGCATAGGTCTGCGCAGAGGCTTAATTTGATATAAACGATATGCTTCTTGGTTAAGGGATATATCAACAGGCCCGTAAGCAACATAGCGCTCAGTTCTAATTTGGCTCGGCACGTTCTCATCGCCAAGATCGTTTAATACCGATAAGTTTAAATTACGGTCGTTATTTCCGGTCGCAATGGTTTTATCGATATTGTCATGCACCAACAAAATCATACTGTGGCGAGATAAACGCGGGTGATCCACGGCTTGTTGTAGCGTTTTATTGTGATCTTCAACCAGCCTAACAATATTACGTTTCAAATGATTAAGGCTGTCTAACTGTCTGCCATGAAGCGGGTCATTATCTAACAGCTCCCCTTGCAGGCGGGTGAATAAAACCAATAATAAAAAGATACAAACGATGGTCAGCCAGAATCCTGCGAATGCTTTATAAAATAGCCGGCTACTCAGGACTTGTTTAAAGTTGGTTTTACTGAGCCAAAAAGACATAACCGCTGCCTCGCATGGTCTGAATACAATTCGCATCGCTATGCTGCGCGATCTTTTTGCGTAAGTTACTAACATGCATGTCGATAGAGCGATCAAATGGGGCTAACCGACGGCCCAGCACTTCTTGGCTAATTGTTTCTTTGGTAACTACTTTACCGACTTGAGCCATAAGTAGTTGCAACACGGCGAACTCAGTCCCAGTAAGTGTCAGTTGCGTTTTGTTGACGTGCACGGTTCGTGCAGCCATGTTCAGAGAAACGCGATTGTGCTCGATGACCTCAGCGATTTCAGCTTGCTTTACAAACTCGACACGGCGGGTAATAGCATTGATGCGAGCCAATAGTTCTCTGTGATTGAAAGGCTTGGAAATGTAATCATCGGCACCTAACTCAAGTCCAAATATGCGATCAAAATCATCGCCTTTGGCGGTCAACATGATCACGGGAGTCAGGTGAGTCTGGCGTAACTGCTTGAGCACTTCGAAGCCGTCGAGTTTTGGCAGCATGATATCAAGTAAAATGACGTCGAAGTTATCTGCTTTAGCCATTGCTAAACCCGTTTCTCCATCAAACGCTTGGCTGACAGTATGATTCTGACTTTGCAGGTATTCGCAAAGTAAATTACTTAATTCAATATCGTCTTCTATTAGTAATAATTGGCTCATAATGGACCTGACAGCATTGTACTTCTTATCTCTAGTGTACTGATAATCACATTGTATTGCAGAACTTTACACACTCTTTACGTTCGCTTGCGTTACTTTGCATTGCAGTGATTAGACTTGTAAGCAAGTTAACCCGAGAGAGAAATTATTATGAAATTATCAACTTTATTAAGCGCCATCGTTTTATCAGGCAGTATTTTAGTGTCGCTGACGGCCAACGCTAAAGGTCATTCGGAGCATCGCGGAGACTTTCTACTTTCTAAGCGCGCAGTGGCAGCACTGGATTTGACGGTCGATCAGCAAGCACAAATCAAGTCGATTATTACAGAATTAAAAGCGGATAAAAAAGATAGAAAGCTAGAGCGTAAAGAAAATCGTGAAGCGTTTCGCGCTTTAGTCGAAGCTGAAAGCTTTGATGAAGATAAAGCAAAAGCTTTGATGTCAGACATTAAAGCTGAGCGTTCAGAAAAAGTGTTAGCTCACCTAAAAAGCCGTCATCAGATTTGGCAGCTACTGACCGTAGAGCAAAGAGAAAAACTAACTGATATGCGTGAAAAGCGTAAAAACAAGCAGCGTCGCCACCGCGACTAACAGGCATTTGCAAAACCTCTTCAACATAAAAAAGGCGACTATCAATATAAGGTAGTCGCCTTTTTCACATTCTTTCAAGCTTTTTTGCGAGTTATAGAAAGATGTTATTGAAAGAAGTCATCGTTTTTAGCCAGCATGGCTTCAATGTCTTCAATCATATCTTGTCTGGCTTGCTCATCGAGCTCTTCGTTTGCAGATATCTTGCTGGATATCTTGTTATTTTCTTCAGACCATTCGCCTAAATCAATTAACTGACAACGCTTTGAACAAAAAGGACGGTGTGGGCTTTGCTCACCCCATACGACATCGGCTTGGCAAGTCGGGCATTTTACAACTGTGGCCATCATCATTCTCTATTGACTTGGTTTGGCCACAGTGTAATTAAAACTAATGCGGTTTGCTACCTGATACTCGCACCTAGGTTTGAGTATCTAGAGTTTAGAAACTGGTGACTCGGTTTATTTCGGCAAGAGAAGTGACGCCTGCAGCGGCTTTTTTCAGACCCGAAATACGTAAATTGGCGAACCCTGCTTTTGCTGCCATTTCAGCGATTTGAATCGAGTTACCACCTTCCATAATAACTTGTGCGATTTCAGGCGTGATTTTAACCACTTCATATACACCAACACGGCCTTTGTAACCTTCGGTACAGTGATCGCAGCCATTGGCTTTGTATAGCGTTATGTCGTTGATCCCCGCTTTGACAAAACCTTGGCGATTGAGCTCTTCTTCAGGCAAGGTTTCAGGTGTTTTACATTTTGGACATAAACGGCGCGCTAGACGCTGTGCGATGATCAAGCTAATAGAGCTTGCTACGTTATAAGCGGGTACACCCATATTCAATAGGCGGGTTAGCGTTTCAGGTGCTGAGTTGGTGTGAAGTGTACTCATTACCAAGTGACCTGTTTGAGCTGCCTTAATAGAGATCTCCGCGGTTTCTAAGTCACGGATCTCACCAACCATCACCACATCAGGATCTTGACGTAAGAAGGCTTTGAGCGCATTGGCAAAGGTCATCTCTGCTTTTGGGTTGATCTGAACTTGGTTGATCCCTTCGAGGTTAATTTCAACCGGATCTTCCGCAGTACTGATATTGCGCTCTGGTTTATTGAGAATATTTAAACCCGTATAAAGTGATACTGTTTTACCTGAGCCCGTTGGACCAGTTACTAAGATCATGCCTTGTGGCTGCGCCAATGCATCCATGTAGAGTGCTTTTTGCTCAGGCTCGTAACCTAGCACATCAATGCCTAACATGGCGCTTGATGAGTCTAGAATACGCATTACGATTTTCTCACCCCATAAAGTGGGTAGGGTGCTGACACGAAAATCGATGCTTTTACGATCTGAGATCTTTAATTTAATACGGCCATCTTGTGGTTTGCGCTTTTCGGCGATGTCCAAGCGTGACATAACCTTGATACGTGCTGACAAACGCGTTGATAAACTGGTTGGTGGGCTTGCCATTTCATGTAACATGCCATCGATACGAAAGCGAATACGGTATTTATGTTCGTAAGGCTCAAAGTGTAAATCTGACGCGCCTTTTTTAATGGCATCCATTAAAATCTTATTGATGTAGACAATGATAGGGGCATCATCTTTGTCTTTTTCATCGTTGGTATCTTGCTGCTGTTGAGTGTCTTCAACATCCATGCCTGAGAACTCTTTAAAGTCATCCTCACTCATGGAAATGCCACCATTGGCGTCGAATAGTTGATCTATCTTTTGCTCTAACTGTTTGTAATCAACCACCACCACTTCACATTGTAAGCCAGTGCTAAACTCGAAGTTTTCAAATGCACCATAATCAGTGGGATCTGAGGTGGCGATATACAGCTTGCGACCTTTTTTTACCAAAGGTAGTAAATGGTGCTGGCGGATCAGCTTTTCTTTAATAAGCTCTTTTGGTAGCTGCTCAACGTCAAAATCACTTAGGTCAAACATTGGCACTCTAAAGAGGTCTAGGCATTGTTCAGCCAGCTCTTGACCTGTCATCCCACTACACAAACAGATAAGCTCTGCCGTTGACTGTGCTTCGGCCTGCTTTAATTTTAATTGCTCTGCGGTTACACGACCGAGTGTAATAAATTTCCGTAAAAGGGGAGAGTGATGTTCCATAATGCCTCTATGACGACTTGAACTTAGTTTAGCTTAGCAAAAAATATCAAAGCAAAAAATAGACCGAACTCAAAGTATTACTTTTGTGATTAATGAATGCTCAGTACGAGCTGCCGAATAATAAAGACCAATTAAGCTATTTACTTATTTCAGCTTGTTGTAAAAAAGCGTGGTGTAACTCTTCAACGTCTATAAGGACTGAACTAATTTCTCGATGATTATCAAGAACTGAATCGGCCTTTTGTTGCTTATCTTCTCGTGACATTTGTGCGGCAATAATGTTCTTTACTTGCTCAGTGCTGACTGAATCCCTGTTTGCTGTACGAGTAAGTTGCACCTCGACAGGGACATCAACCAGCAAAGTGTGGTCGCAGAGCGCATCGAGTTTGTTTTCAAATAATAGTGGCGCACTCAAGACCACATAAGGGCTTGTAGCAGCATCAAGTTGTGCTGTGATATTTTGACGGATAAGTGGATGCATCAAGTTATTCAACCAGTTTTTCTGCTCTGAATCGGCAAAAATAATTTCACGGAGCTTAGCTCTATTGAGAGAACCATCGTCTAATAAAATAGTTTTGCCAAAGTGCTGCTCGATGGCGTTTAGACCATCACTGCCAATTGCTACGACATCTCGGGCAATGATATCGGCATCAACAATTTCAATACCCAGAGAAGCAAGGTGATTAGAGACAAGAGTTTTACCTGCGCCTATGCCCCCTGTTAGTCCTAAAATCCAGTTACTCATACTTGTTTACCTGAAAAACGGGCTGAATCAGCCTAATAGAGAAAAGTACCAAGTTTGAATCTCGGTGCCATAGAGCATCGTGAGCCAACCCGCGATGGCCAAATATGGGCCAAATGGAATAGGCGTGCTGTGTTCTTTACCCTGCACAGCTAATTGAATGCTGCCAATGATGGCGCCCACAACACTTGAGAGTAAAACTATGGTCAAGATAGCCTGCCAACCTAATAGTGCGCCAAAAATAGCTAACAGCTTAAAATCACCATACCCCATGCCTTCTTTGCCTGTGAGTAGCTTAAATGCCCAAAATACTGTCCATAAACTTAGGTAGCCCACTGCTGCACCGACAATGGCTTCGCTCGGGGCAATGGTATAGCCCATGACACTGGCAATTAACGCCAGCCAGACCAAAGGCAGCGTGAGTTGATCGGGCAATAGCATGTGGTCGATATCAATAAAAATAAGCGCCACGAGTACCCAAGTAATAAAAATATAAAGCAAGCCAAGTTCAGTTGCGCCAAACTGCAATGCAATCCAAAGAGAGGCAATGGCAGTGCCGAGTTCTACTAGCGGATAACGAACAGATATTTTTGCTGAGCAACTGGCGCATTTGCCTTTTAACATCAGCCAGCCCAATAATGGAATATTATGCCAGGCTTTAATTGGAGTTTTGCAGTGTGGGCAAGTCGAATTAGGTTTAATCAGGTTGAAAGTGTCGTTGCTTGATACTGTTTGCTTGCTAGAGTTTGCCAGTTCATCGGCCAGTGATATGCGGCACTCTTGCTGCCACTCTCGTTGCATCATGATTGGCAGGCGGTAAATCACCACATTTAAAAAACTACCAATACACAGGCTAACTAAACCAACGGTCAAAAGAAAAAACCACTGCTGGCTCTGCATTAAATAAACTACTTCTTGCATTAAAACGTCACTTTCTAAAAGGTAGAAAACTGGGCTTAAACCACAGAGCCCAGTTGGAAGATAGGTAAGTACATGGCAATAATAAGGCCACCAACAAGTACAGCAAGCACACTCATAATTAACGGCTCTAAAAGGCTAGATAAACCATCAACGGCATCATCGACTTCTTGTTCGTAAATATTGGCTACTTTTTCTAACATGCCATCGAGTGAGCCAGACTCTTCACCTATGGAGACCATTTGTACCACCATATCAGGAAAGAGTTTTGAATTACGCATCGCCCAGTTCATTTGGTTACCTGAACTCACTTCGGCCTTGATTTCGACGATGGCATTTTTATAGATCACATTACCCGATGCGCCAGCGGCTGAGTCTAATGCATCAACGAGCGGCACACCCGCTGCAAATGTGGTAGAGAGAGTACGTGCGTAACGCGCTACAGCGGCCTTGTGTAAAATCATACCAACAACGGGTAATTGTAATACCAAGCGGTCATTGAAATGGCGAACCGCAGATGAGCGGATCAAGGCCTCTTTATACGAGTATATACTCACCCCGATAACTAATAAGAACACCCACCAGGCCTCTTGCATAAACTCTGATATACCAATCACGAATAAAGTAAAGGCAGGGAGTTCAGCGCCAAAACTGCTGAAGATATCTTGGAACTGCGGTACCACAAAAATAAGCAGAATCGAGGTCACAATTAGAGCCACAACCACTACCGCAATAGGGTAGAACATGGCTTTTTTAATTTTTGATTTTAGTGCTTCGGCTTTTTCTTTATAAACAGCGACACGGTCAAAAATTTTATCAAGGGCACCAGACTGTTCACCTGAGTGAATAAGGTCGCAATAGAGCTCGTCGAAATATCGGGGGTAAGCGCGAAGTGATTTAGCCAGCGGCTGACCGGCTTTTACCTCATCGGCAATACTGCCAATGAGTTTACTTAAACTTTTGTTTTTTGCCCCAGATGAAATCATTTCTAAAGACTGAATAAGCGGTACGCCTGCAGTCAACATAGTGGCAATTTGTCGGGTGAAAATCGCAATGTCTTTGGCGGTAATCTTTTGACCACCGGCGCCTATACCAAATAAAGGTTTAGGTTTGCGTTTTACTTTAGAAGGGGTAATACCTTGTTTACGAAGCTGGGCTTTAACAAGGGCAATACTGGTACCAGTCATTTCGCCTTCGAGCTTTTTGCCTCGGGCGCTTAAACCAGTCCAAACGAAGGTGTCGAGTTTATCTGCGGTATCTTTGTCTTTTTTCATAAATAACCAAAAAGGGCTGTATGAACAGCCCTTTAAGTAACTTCGTTATAATTAACGACAGCTTGCAGGTAGGTATTCTGGTTTGATGCCATTCTCTGCAGCTGAAGTACATTTCCACGCTCTTACTGCATTCGCACCATTAAAATCACCAGCTTCAAATGCCGCAGCGCCCGCAGCGTCTTTGTATGGTGTGAATGTAATAGAATCGAAATTAGAAGCACCTTCTACAAGTGCAGGAATACCTCTCGCCTTTACAGTGATTGCACCAAGAGCAGTTGTTTGAATAGATTGCACATACTGTGATACCGGACCAGTCGCATCTTCACAACCAAAGCCATTTGCTGCTTCCTTGCTAAGACCAACTTGAGATGCTTCAGATACGGCAGTTTTGCAAGAAGAAGCAGCTAAAATAACTTCGCTTACTTTAGAGCGAGTCGTATAATCTTGATAAGCCGGCAATGCGATTGCAGCTAGAATACCGATGATTGCAACTACAATCATTAGTTCGATTAGGGTGAAACCCTTTTGATTTTGCGTCATGATGTGTCTCCTAAAGGAAAAATGCTAACTCACCGTGGTAAGCTAGGTTATTAAATAGTTATAAAGTTTGTATCAATGGATAAAGTTTACACCCATTGTATTGCAAATTTATAGTGCTAACTCATTTAATGGGGCTCCCACTATGATGGCTGTTGATTGTTTGAAACAATATCTAAAACAATGTGCCATACATGGGTTGTTAGCGTACGTTTTACCTGTTTCTTTAAGGCTTAACGCATTACCACCATCTCAATTAAAGTTTAGATTTTTTATCTAATTAAAATCACCAATATTAGGTTATCGGCAATCTTGTATTTAAATAAACGGCAAACATAATTTTTTAATACTCTAATTGTTAAACTTGATATTAACAAGAGTAAATAAGAATTAATTCTTATTTTAAGAGCTGGAGCTAATTATTTAATACTGACAATGTTCTATATTAATTTATATCTCAAGGAAAAAATTAATAATTTGTTACCAGCATATCAAAACCCGCTCATTAAATTCTCTTTAAAATCAATTGTCAACATTTATGCACTTATCTTAGATTACAGCCAATTACACTTGCGTGTTATTGAAGCGCATTGATAGGTCAATACTCTGTACATTTTTAGTCAGTGCACCACTTGAAATGTAGTCGACACCTGCTTGCGCGTATTCGGCTAAGATTTCTATGGTCATATTACCCGACACTTCAAGTTTAGCGCGCTGTGCTGTCACTTCTACGGCTTGTTGAATTTGTGGCACGCTAAAATTATCTAGCATGATGATGTCGCTACCAGCTTCAATGGCTTGCTGTAGCTCGTCTAGGTTTTCAACTTCGACTTCAACTGGTTTGGCTGGGTGATTTAATTTGGCTTGTTTAACTGCGGCTGCAATACCGCCACAGGCTGCAATGTGGTTTTCTTTAATTAAAAACGCATCGAATAAACCAATACGGTGGTTTTTACCGCCACCACATGCCACGGCATATTTTTGCAATGCTCGAAGACCCGGCACAGTTTTACGTGTATCAAGGAGTTGAGTATTACTGTTTGCCAAAGCTTTTACATAATGAGCTGTGGTGGTTGCGGTGCCTGAAAGCGTTTGTACAAAGTTTAGCGCGGTACGCTCAGCTGTTAAGATGGCACGGGCTGAGCCTTTAGCAGTAAAGAGCTGGCTATTCGCTGCAACAAAATCACCATCATTGACGAGCACTTCAACTTTAACGCTTGCATCAACCTGTTTAAATACCTCTAAAATTAGGTCTTTACCACAGAATACACAGTCTTCACGCGTGATCACATAAGCGTTGGCTTGCTGCGCTTCAGGTATTAACTGCGCTGTGATATCACCATCGGCAGCCGATTGAAAGTTAAGATCTTCATTTAAAGCTTGTGTGACTAATTCACTGATAAGAGCAGGCGTAAGAAGTTGGTTTTGCATACTAAGCGTCACTTATGTTGTCTAATTGCATTGTGCGAGAACTAAATTTTACTGCTTCCAAGAGTTTAAGACAATCGCGCTAGTGAAATTTCGTAAAGCTTGTTAAGGTTAGCTTATTATTGAAGCAAATGGTTTTAACCGTGAAACACACAGAGTTTTGCTTGCCAAATTCAAGCTTTAGGGTGACGCAAAGGCCTTGTACTTTTTTTGATGAGAGACCCAATGAGCAAGATGTCAACTTGCTGGTGGTTCATAATATTTCTCTGCCCGCGGGGGAATTTGGTACTAAACATGTAGATGCGCTATTTATTGGTAATATAGATTGTGCAGCACACCCTAGCTTTACCGATTTAGAAGGGTTAAAAGTGTCAGCGCACTGCTTTATTAGACGAGATGGGCAAGTGCTGCAGTATGTGCCATTTAATAAGCGAGCATGGCATGCTGGTGTGTCGGAGTTTAAAGGTCGACAAAGGTGTAATGATTTTAGCATTGGTATTGAATTAGAAGGCACAGATACAACGGCTTATACCGATGCGCAATATGTCGCTTTGACTGCGTGCACACGTTACATCATGCAGCTGTATCCTGACATTACTCCAGAACACATCGTTGGGCATTGTGATATTGCACCAGGTCGAAAGACAGATCCTGGAGAAGCTTTTGATTGGCAAAAATTTTTTAAGTTGTTAAGTGAATGAGTAAATTATGATTTTGATCTCAATAATTTTAGCGCTGGCCATTGAACGGCTGGGTGCCAGAGATGCACATTGGCAGATTGATCATTATAGTAAAGGCTACCTCAATATGAGTCAGTCACTATTACAGAATAATTCATTATTAAAATCGCCATTTGCATTTGCGCTATGGGTTTTATTACCTGCTTTAGGTGTGTATTTTGTGATGGACTTTGCCGACTTCTTCCTCTTTGAGTTGGCATTAAATGCGCTATTATTACTTGTCTGTTTTGGCTGTGCTAAACCACGCGCTTTGTATAAGGGCTATTTGAATGCGCTTACGCGAGGTGACAGTGAAGGGGCAACGTTATATGCACTTCAGTTAGGGCAACACCGTACTGAAGATCAACAAGGCGGTGAATGGGTGGGTCAAACGCTAGCTTGGGTCAACTTTAGACATTACTGTGCGGTAATTTTTTGGTTTGTTGTGTTCGGAGCCCCAGGCGCAGTGATGTATGCTGTGACGCGCAGCTTATTCGACCAAGCTCAGCAAAGTGAACAAAGTGTACTGACTGCGCGCAGTAGCGTATTAGCCGACATGCTGTATTGGTTGAACTGGTTACCGGCGCGCATTACCAGCTTTGGTTATCTGATCATTGGTAACTTTTCGAAGGGCACAGGTTGTTGGCTGAAATATGCGTTAGATTTTAAAACCCCGAACCGTAAAGTAGTGACCAGTACAGCGCTTGCTGCAGAGCAAATCGAACAGCAATACGCGGGCTGTACTTACGAAGCAACCTGTATGATGCGTTTGGTTAAGCGTAATATTTTGTTTTATTTGGCATTGATAGCCTTGCTTACACTGTTTGGTGGCGTTGCTTAAAACGTCTTACTCAGACAGCGAGCAATAATTACATAGGAAGCGACTCAAACCAAAGTCGCTTTTTTTCTACCATTTTTTCGATTAAGTTACCTTCAACATCAAGTGTTGGGATCACTTCATCGGTAATATCGATAAGGTCGCAGACTCCTGCCACATTCCATAATGACTCTTCTAAATCTTTTGCCTTGTGAAGTGCATAATGGCTTACATATTTCAGTTCATTTGCTAAGTAGTCGGTATCTGGGCGACCTGTTTTTGATACCTGTAGTTGGAATACAAATAAGATCTCTTTTCTGAGTGCTTTTTTGATAAATAAAAAAAGGCTATCAAGTGAGTCTTCATCCCTCAAAATTTGGCTTTTGACGGCGTCAGTTAGAGTTTTCTTGTCTGGATCAAAGCGCATAAATAGTGTGTATTTGAGCGGCTTGTCTTGTCTTGTTTGTTTACGCAGCGCTTCGGAAAGTTCATCTTCAATAAAATTGGCAGGAAAAACCGGCGCGATTTCTATTTGCTCATCACCGCTTTGGTTAAAGTGCTCTAAAACTTTGTGCAACTTGGTAGAGTAAAGGCCTCGGCCTACAGCACCAATGTTAAAGTGCGCTGACTCTTTATGTAAGTATAAAGGAAACTGGCACACACTCTTGGTGATCATATTACGCAGTGCTGTCGATAACCCAGGGATCTTTGGCGTCTCCTCACAGGCTTGCAGCTTGCTCTTATTTTTATCAATGAGTTGCGTAAAAAACTCAATAGCAGGGTGCTTATTTTCAGATACCTTATGTACCTTTAAATTAATGATCGTTTTTGATTTACTGACCGCCATGACTTGATAGCGTAAGTGTTTTAAATCATGTTTCTTGGTGATTTTCTGTAATTCTGGCAAGTCGATGTAAACCAAGTCACCTTTTTTTGCATCAGTTGGCGAATGAAGTTCAACCTGAAGGCCCATAACAGACAAGTCACGGGTGTGACCTTCGATTACAGTTTGGCTGTCTGCATGAAAAATAGTGCCCGTTTTATAGAGATAGCGTTTATGCGCGCGCAGATTCACATATTCTAGTGCTATAACTTCCAGTGCTGGCGGAGTGGGTGACTTACCATGACCAAAGTGTTTGAGTAAATTGACTTGCCCAGCATCATATTGATGCTTTTTGTATTCTGCGGTGCGACGCGGATCTGTAATATCAGTCAGTAGCATCAGATTTTGTACGTCTTGAATAAAGCCTTGTACGCGAGGTGTTGGCCTTTTATTCAATTTTTCGAGCGACTTTCCGGCACTGGCAGGAAGTGACAGCGGAATAAAAGCATCTTCATGGAAGCTTGGCATGATCTGTACTTTAAAAGCGCGCCAGCTGTCTTTTTGTGCGCCAAATCCAAAGAACAATGGATTAAGACTAGGCTCTTGCTTTAATTCGAAATCAAAGGCCGAATAATAGTAAATTTTACCGCCGTTTGAGTGCGTAAAAGTATATAGAACCGCTTCTTTTACTGGGCTATGAAGGCTATTTAAATAGGCCAATCGCTTTTGGTTAAAAATACTATACAAACACGATTTTTTTCTTTCATCTTCAAAGTAATAATGAATGAAAGCATTATTTTCGTTGGTCAGTACCATTGAAGGGAGTGTGAGTTTGTCATTCACCCTGCTAAGAAATACAAATAATGAGCTGACTCGTGGCAAATAGTATTGCTCATAGCCTTTGCACACAACCGCATCCATGGTGTTATCTAAATTGATTTTATAACGGCGCTTGTTACCGTGTATGAAGCTATTTAAGAATTCATCAAAGCCCTGATTGTTCTCAACAAATGTTCGCTTTAAGCGTACAAATTGATATTCTTGGTTTACCGGCTCAACGGCAACGACTTCGTATTGAATACCGCCTTTAAGACCAAGTTCAAAATCTTGTTCAAGTCCTACTAATCGAATGCTCAGTAATTGGCCTTTCTCAAAAACAGCTTTCGGGTGCACTTTGATCTTCGCACCGCTTAGTGAAATATCAGATGTATTGGCAGAAATAATATTATTCTTAGATACTTCAACCGTTATCTTAATTGAATAGTTCATTCGCTCTTCAATACGACTTTCATAAGAAGCGAATTTGATTAACTTTGCCCCATGTGTGAGTGTGGGCATTGGTGTGTCAGCATCATCTTGCGCTTGCTGTTGTGCGCGCTTTTGCATGACCCTAAAGTTATTATCTGTATTCATGACAGCTTCATAGACAGCCAGCGTGTATTGCCCATGCTTGGCAATTTCTTGCTCAAACACTGCGATGGCTAAATCGTCCATAAAGTGCTGCTTACCATCATGAATATAAGGTTTTACTTCACCAGAAACCTGCCCGCGTAAATCGATAAATCGTGCGATAGGTTGAGATAAGCGAGACATTTCCATTTTGATCAAAAACTGATCTGGCTTAGACAGGTGGGCTGTTTTTTGCGCAAAGAGCCCATCAAAGCCAGGCGAGCCTAACTGTTGCTTGAGTTCTTCTATCAAAGATTGATATTGTTGCAGCTTATCTTCAGCCATATAAAACCATTTTGCGTACCTTAGGAGTTGCCGAGTTGCCAACTTAGGTATTAATTTTTCTTTTAGATTACTTAGTTAATACTATGACAATAATTGAACATAGTTAACTTATTCTTGAGCATAAAATTAGTAAAGTGCCAGATTTATATGGCAAAACTGAATATAATTTTACTCCGCAAATTTTAAAGCAAAAAGTGTGCCTTAGTATGGGAAAGAAAAAAACAGCATTTGTATGTAGTGAGTGTGGTGCCGAATTTGCCAGATGGCAAGGGCAGTGCTCAGAATGTAAGGCTTGGAATACTGTCACTGAGTTTAGGGTGCCCAGTGTTAAGTCAGCACCTCGTAGCTCAGCGATGGCAGGTTATGCGGGCATGGTTGATGCTAAGGTACAGACACTTGATGAAGTAAACCTTGAGAGTTTACCGCGTTTTTCTACCGGCTTTAAAGAATTCGATCGTGTGCTTGGTGGCGGTGTTGTGCCCGGCAGTGCGATTTTGATCGGTGGCTCACCGGGCGCTGGTAAAAGTACCGTTTTACTGCAAACCATGTGTTTACTTGCCGAGTCGATGAATACTTTATACGTCACAGGTGAAGAATCACTGCAACAAGTTGCCATGCGTGCTCACCGTTTGGGATTACCCACCAATAAATTGAAAACCCTGGCGGAAACCAATGTTGAGACAATCTGCCAACTGGCTTTACAAGAAAAGCCGAGCATTATGGTGATTGACTCAATTCAGGTGATGCATATGAGCGATGTGCAATCGGCGCCGGGCAGTGTCTCACAAGTGCGAGAAAGTGCCGCTTACTTGACGCGTTTTGCGAAGCAGAACCAAGTGGCCATTATTATGGTTGGTCACGTAACCAAAGACGGCACTTTAGCGGGCCCCAAAGTATTAGAACACTGTATTGATTGTTCTATTTTATTAGAAGGCAGTAGTGATAGCCGCTTTAGAACATTACGCGGTAATAAAAACCGTTTTGGTGCAGTGAATGAATTAGGCGTGTTTGCCATGACAGGGCAAGGTCTAAAAGAAGTATCTAACCCGTCTGCTATTTTCTTGAATCGGGGTGAAGAGCAAACGCCGGGTTCTTTGGTTATGGTCATTTGGGAGGGCACACGCCCGCTACTTGTTGAAGTACAGGCTTTGGTTGACTATTCCCAGCTAGCAAACCCGCGTCGTGTTACCGTTGGTTTAGAGCAAAATCGTTTAGCGATGTTATTGGCCGTATTGCACCGCCATGGTGGTTTGCAAGTTTCAGATCAGGATGTGTTTGTGAATGTAGTTGGCGGGGTAAAGGTATCTGAAACCAGTGCCGACTTGGCTTTGATCACCGCGCTGGTATCGAGTTTTAAGAACTTCTCACTCGATAGACAACTGGTTGTTTTTGGCGAAGTTGGACTGGGTGGCGAAATTCGCCCTGTACCTAGTGGTCAAGAAAGATTAAGAGAAGCCGCGAAACATGGTTTTAAACGTGCTATTGTACCCAATGCCAATAAGCCGAAGGAGCTTATTGAAGGGATGGAAGTTATAGGCGTGAACAGTCTAAGCGAAGCCCTGGACGCGTTATTTTAATCAGGAAGTTAAAACATGAAAAAACCGCTTATCGCGATTGCTGTTATTGGCACAATAGCAGCGGGTTACGGTGTAACTCAATACAAAGCCAATGAAAAACTAAATAACGAGATTGCTAAGCAGATCTCTGTTTTTGAAGAAACATCTGGTTTTTCTGTTGATTACAAAGAAGCAAATTACTCATTGCTTAGCCAAGAAGTTAGTCTGAAAGACATTCAGTTTAAAGGCCCTGAAGGTGAAGACCTTGCAGTGATTAACCAAATCATCATTGAAGGCTATGAAACTGACAAGATTAGCCCATACACATCAATGGACTTACAAGGTTTGCGTTTAGCGCAGCCTCTTATTGAGCAAGCACAGCAAACAGCACCTTCAGAGTTATTAAATGCAAGCTATGACATCACTTCAAGCTTAAAGTATGACGAAGCCAGCGGTAAGAGCGACTTCGACATTGGCTTTGTTGCTGGTGAAGTTGCCTCTATGGATATGGCCTTCTCATTAGGTAACTCAAAGTCACTGATGGAAGTGTCGCTTGAGTCGCAAAAATTACAATCGCAAAGCCCACTGACCATGGAGCAAGAGCTTCAACTTCAAAGTAAAATGATGATGGCAATGCAAGAGCTGCAACCGCAATCATTCAACTTTACTTTCAATAACAAAGGTCAGTTTGATGCGGTTGTTGAGAAGCAACTGTCTGCGGTTCAATTAGATAAACTGACGTTTGTACAGCAAGCACAGATGCAAGTAGACATGCTGCCGCTTGCTGAAGATTCAAAGTCTGAATTAATGAACTTTGTAAATGGCTTAAATAGCTTAAATATTTCAATGCAACTAAATGAAAACAAAGCGGTATCGCAACTTGCAATGGAATTGGCGGGCTTAGCTCAGCAGCCTGAAAAGTTAGCAGAGTTTCTTAACTTACAAGTTAAAGGTAGTTAAGCAACTGCATTACTTTAGCTTAATATTGAAAAAGGCTTCAGATTTGAAGCCTTTTTTGTTTCTTTCGTTTTTAGTTCTAATCTAAGCTGTTATAGACTCGCTTGTTTTCTTCTTTGCTCAGTAACAATACTTCTGTGCCACAGATCATATCTTGTAGCGCACGCTTTTGTTTAAAGTCGACCAGTACCAGTAAATTACCTAAGCCTAATAATGCGAATAAGCTACGTGCCATGGCTTTCGGCCAAGATAGTAATTGACCGTCGGGAGTTTGAACTTTTAAACGCCAAGCTCGCATACCAATGGTTTGACCGCTTTTAGTCCAAAAATAGCTGAAGAAAACCATACTGACTAAAACTAACAATACACTGCGAAGGCCGTATAGCAGAGGGGTGGATTGAATCAGTGCAGATACATCTTCATGATTGCCTAACGAAATCATACCTAACGAAATAAAGCCCTGAATAATGAGTAGGTAAGCCACGGTAGTTAGCATAGCAAACGCGATCACGACTAAACCGTCATACATTAAAGAAGCAAGTCGGCGCATTAATCCAGCGCGAGGAAATTCAGACATCTTAGCCAACACTTAAATAAGAAAATAATGCAGCTATTTTACACAAAGCCAGTGAAAATGGCGAAACTGCTGTTTATAAAAGTTAAGCGATTAAAATATCAGCAGTTAAATGGAGCAATAAAAAAATTGCTTGCTCCCACTAGGGGATGTTTGTATAGTGTTTTGCACAGAGATGAAGGCACAGAAAAAAAGCCTGAGCTCAAAGTGGTTTTTCTTTATTTTCTCTTGGTTAGAAGATCAAAGAAAAATTATGCCAGTGTGATGGAATTGGTAGACATGACGGATTCAAAATCCGTTGCCTTCGGGCGTGGCGGTTCAAGTCCGCCCACTGGTACCACTTTTTATATAACCCTAACCGTTTGGTTAGGGTTTTTTTATGCCTGAAATTTGTTGAAAGCATCGCACTTTAAAACTTCGGTAGCACCGCCTGTACGTCGGGTTATTTATTTTACTATTTATTGAAATTAACTTGGGCGCCGCGCAGGTGGCGCTAATACAGGTTAAGAGCCCGCACACTGCTAGCACTTTTTATATAACCCTAACCGTTTGGTTAGGTTTTTTTATGCCTGAAATTCACGTAACAAAAAGCCGCGATAAATAATGCGGCTTCATCTACACTTTTTTAGCTTTTAGCTTTTAGCTTATAACGTCTCACTATACTCAGTAAGTACTTGCTCAACCCAAGTAGCAATGCGTTCTTCACTTTTTTCGTACTGGCTGTCTTCATCTAAAGCCAAGCCAACAAAGTGCGACTTATCTTCGGTGAGTGCTTTTGAGGCTTCAAACTCATATTCATCGTTATTTGGCCAGTAGCCTAAAAAGGTCACACCTTGTGGTGCGATTTTATCGTGCAGCATGCCAAGGGCGTCTTGGAACCATTGGCCGTAACCTTGCTGATCGCCCATACCGAATAGCGCGATGGTTTTACCTGCTAGGTCGACGTTTTCAATATCGTCCCAGATTGATTCCCAATCTTCTTGTAGTTCACCAAAGTCCCATGTCGAAATACCGAAGATTAAAAAATCGAAATTTTCAGCGTCTTTTAAGTTCACATCTTTAATGTTGAACATAGACAGGGTGTCTTTGCCGATGATGTCTTGAATTTTTTCAGCGGCCATTTCGGTGTAACAGGTGGTAGAACCATAGAATAAGCCAATTTGCATGCGGTTTATCACTTCTTATAAGGCTGATATGATGGGGCAAATTTTACCTGATGACACTTTAAATTGATACAGGCGACCAGTGAGCGATTTAGCAGATTTTGAAAATGACATAACCGAGCAAGAAGATGTGATAGAAGCATTTATCGATGTGCTTTTTCTTGAGCATGGCTTGAGTGAAAATACCTTAGCTGCTTATCGCACCGATTTAGAAAAGTGCGATGCCTTTATGAGAGCAGAGCAAGGTAGAGAAAGTCTACTTGAAGTGACGCAGCAAGATGTCGAACAGTACTTGGCACACCGAGTCGATTTGGGTTTAAAGCCTCGGAGTACTGCCAGAGCGATCAGTGCATTAAAGCGTTTTTATTTACACTGGGTGAAAGCGCAAAAAATTTCAGCATCACCTATGGTCAATATCGCATTACCAAAGACTGGTCAGGCAATCCCGAAAACGCTGACTGAAAACGAAGTTGAAGCCTTACTTGATGCGCCTAATGTTGAAGACCCTATGGGGCTTAGAGACAAAGCCATGTTAGAGCTCTTATATGCAACAGGTTTACGTGTCACTGAGCTGGTGGGTTTACGTATGGAGCAAATTAATTTGCGCCAAGCTGTGGTGTTAGTGCGTGGTAAAGGTGGTAAAGAGCGCATGGTGCCGATGGGAGAAGAAGCGCAGCACTGGATAGAGCTATTTATACAGCAGGGTCGTGCTTTAATGATTAAGCATGCCACTGACTTTGTTTTCCCATCAAAACGTGGGATAGGTATGACTCGTCAAACTTTTTGGCATAGAATCAAACACTATGCTATTTTGGCAAACATAACGTCGCCATTATCGCCACATACGTTACGTCATGCCTTTGCAACACATTTGTTGAATCATGGTGCTGACTTACGAGTCGTGCAAATGATGCTGGGCCACAGCGACTTATCGACGACACAAATTTATACCCATGTAGCGAGCGAAAGGTTGAAATCGCTGCATCAAGAACATCATCCTAGAGCTTAAAACTTAGAGTAAATATTGCCAGAGTAACTATATAACTCTGGCAATATAAGTTGATTCTTTTAGTCGCCAGGACATGGGCCCTCAAAAGAAAACAATTCATTACCATTTAAATCGTAATAAGTGTGTTTACAAAACGAGCCTCCATCGCCCCCTCCACTTAAAGGAAAGTGATTTAAACTAGGCCCTTTATAACCAGAACCATCCGGGGTTGAATATTTGTTTCCTGTTGGGCTAGAAACTGTTTTTGCAAAGGTTTTATCAATGGCTTCTGCTAAGCATTTTGAAAACGAATTTGCGTTTAAAATACCATTTTTACCACCACTTGATCTGAGAATACCTAACGGGTATCCCCCAATTGATGTTGCTCTTTCATTTGTTGAGACCTCAACCCAACCGTCAATTAGCTTTAGATCAAAAACAACTTGGTTCTTTTTACCTTGGCCATAGTATTCAGATTTATAAGTAAAATCAGTAATCACGTTTTTTGTTTTGTCGACATACTCGACAGTTCCGCCAATACCAAAAGAGCTTAAAGAAGCTTCAAAGTTTGCTCCTATTATTCTTATGTATTGAAAAGTGCCTTTAAAATTTTCGTCTATTACAACTTTATCATTCGCCTCAACTTGAATGTTTGCTTTTGCTGTTAGGTTATGGGCTAAATTCATTGCCTTCATCTCAGGGCTGTTGGCACAGCTACTCATTATTCCCACTGAGTTTTCATCAATAATGGGGTGAATTGATTGAGA